>CAYFJA010000006.1:11414-50164 GCA_964343315.1 uncultured Nitrososphaerales archaeon | reverse complement strand
AGGAACTTCCTCAACAAGCCGACCTTTGGGAGAGCAATTTCGCCAACCGCCTTGTCTATGGCAACAGCTTCGAGCTCGTCTACGTCAACAAGCTCGTGGAAAAATGGGGAAAGCAGCTCCTCCTTTGGGATGACGTTAACCTCAACTCCAGAAGCAAGCGGCGAATAAGCGGGAAGACAGATGAAGTTTCTTCCTTCTTTATCTTTGCCGTAAAGAACAACGTGGAGCTTAACCCTGTCAAACCCGCTCCTCAGAACAACCGCCGGCTGCTCGTGACCTATGGTGACGAAGCTTACCCCGCTAAAGTTTTCTGGAATTTTATGGCCGTGGACAAAAAGGTAACCGCTTTCTCTGTGCTCCTCCTTTATCTCTAGCCCAAGCTTCTTAACTATAGAAACCAAAAAGTTGTCGTGATTACCTCTAACAATTATTATCTCTTTAAAGAGAGACCTGAGCTTTTCTATAAGCCTTTTAACTTCAAACCACTCCTGGCTTGTAGCAGATCCGAACTCGTGCTTGAGATCCCCGTTGACCAGAATCCTGCTGACGCCCGCTTTAGCCTTTAATTCATCCAGATCATCAAGAATAAGCTTGAGCTGAAACTCGGGGATGTAAATTTTGGCTTCCTCAGCCAAATACTGCTCCTCCCCGAGCTGAAGGTCTGATATAGCAACTAAGTCAAGCTCCTCAAATAAAACGGCCCTCTGCCCGGGGATCGTCTTAACCCCCTTGAATATCTCCATTCACGCTCTGATTCTTTAAAAACTGTAATAACCTTTGATGCAATTTTAAGATCAGCTTCCTTCTGTCCTCCATCAGAATGGTATCTGGCGAGCCCCAGGCGAGCATCTTGAAGGCAAAGGGCGAAGGGGCCTCATAATCATCCAATATTATATATCTATACTCTCCCTTCTCGATCTTGCTCAAAAACTCCTTTGCAGCAGATATGTCCATGTAGTCCTGAAGGATCTCCCTGTACGTTTCCCTCAAAACTACAAAATCGGGAATGCTTTCGACCGCCTTTATCAGAATGTCAGAGTTGAGCTGCTGCTTGTCAACGCTTATCGGGTGCCCTCTGTAGTTCCTAAGGATCATGAAGCTCCTAACCGCGTTCTGCCTGAACTTCCTCCTCAGAAGCTCAGTGTTCTTTATTGCTTCCTTAAGGATCTCCTCGATGTTTTCGCTTCTTACGCTATCTATCAGGTCTTTAATTCTGTAGCTTACGCTTTGGTCCAGAGAGAGGACAAAGCCGTTGTCTCCAACTAGTATGCCGACAGAGCTTTCAGTCATCCTTGAGAGCTGAAAAGCGTATGCCCTTGAAAGGGCGTCGTTAGCTTTTCTCCCAAGCAGCGTGTGAAATATTATGTATCTTCGGTCAGACCTGTACTGCTCAACAAGGTATTCGTTTGGGCTTACCTGATTGATCCCTCTCTGCTTCAAGTATTTTCTCATCAGGGATATGTACCTTATTATAGCTCTCTTTGCGTTTTCATCAATGGGGAATTCCCTCAGCCTTTCCTCAGCTTCTTCATCACTTAAGTTTAGCAGGCTGCTCCTGAAAGCCTGAATCTTGTTCGCAAGGTCGTAGCTGAGAGGCAGCTCTTCAGAAAACCAAGCAGGGACTGTGGGCTTGCTGCTTTCGGAGCTTTTAACGTAAACTTTCATCCTTTTAGCCTGAACAAACTCATATATCTTTCCGGCCAGAACAAACTTATCCCCAGGGACCAGCCTTTCTACGAACTCCTCTTCCAACGTCCCTATTGGCCTCTTTCCCTCGTAAACTACTACCTTGGTTTCGTCCGGTATCGTGCCCTGGTTTAAGTAGAAGATCATCCTAGCAGACCTCTTCTTCCCGAACTCAGCGCCATAATCTTGATAATCTATCCTCGAAACCCTCTCCCCGTTTTTGTAAAGCGAAATCTTAGAGTAAACGTTCTTATCTTCCAGGCTGTGGTACGATCCCGCCAAATAGTTTATCACGTCAACGAAGTCCTTCCAAGAAAGTTCAGAGTAATTGTAGCTCCTCTTAACAAGGTTGTAAGCTTCAAGCACGTTCCACCTTTTTATTAAGGACATTGCAACTATTCCCTGGGCCAGGACGTCAAGCGCGTTCTTAACTACCTTTGTCCTGTCGAGCTGCCTCCTGAGCGCATAGTATGCCATGACCGATGTTTCAACGAGGTCGTCGTTGTCGCTGGCTATTATTACTCCCCGCGAAGTGCTTGTTACGCTGTGCCCGGAGCGCCCAACCCTCTGCAGCAGCCTTATTATGCTCTTTGGGCTCCCGAGCTGAATAACAAGGTCTATGTAGCCTATGTCTATGCCAAGCTCCAATGAAGTAGAGCTCACTATTGCCTTAAGCTTCCCCTCTTTGAGCCTTTCCTCAAAGTCAAGCCTAAGCTCCCTGCTGACAGAGCTGTGGTGCGCTCCTATAGTCTCGTCTGAAAAGATGTTCGGAAACCTCTTCTTTAGGTTTGCAACGACCCTTTCCGTCCCGCTCCTGGTGTTTGTAAATATAAGCGCGGTCCTGCTCTTCTTCAACAGCTCTGCTATTATCTTGTAAGTTTCTTCGCTGACCTTCTGCTCGCTAGCCCTGACAACGTCCTTGACAGGGGAGATCACCTTTATCTCAGTCTTCTTCTCAAACCTCGCGTCCACTATTGTTACGTCCCTGCCGCTTCCGACAAGGTACTTAGCCATCTCTTCTATAGGAGAGGTCGTAGCGCTCAGCCCTATCCTCTGAAAGCTTGAGAATTCGTTGAGCACCTCTAAGGTTAGAGAAAGCTGCGCTCCCCTCTTAGATTCTGCCAGAGCGTGGATCTCGTCAACTATGACCCACTCAACGTTCTTCAGGTGCTCCTTGAACTTTGGGGCTGTAACAGCAATCGCCAGGCTCTCTGGGGTTGTGCATAGTATAACGGGAGGGTTAGAAAGCTGCTTGGCCTTTTCTGAGCTGCTGGCGTCGCTCGTCCTTATCCCTATGGTTATCTTTGACAACGCCTCTGAGCCAGACATCTTCTTCATTTCTTCTATAGGCTGGAGCAGGTTCCTCCTTATGTCGTTTATAAGAGCCTTCAGGGGAGAAACGTAGACCACCTTGACCCCTCTGATTTCGCCCTTTTCTTTTACCCTTGAGCTCAGCTGACTTATTATATCCAGGAAAGCTGCAAAGGTCTTCCCTGTTCCTGTGGGGGATGAGACCAAGACGTTTTCTTTCTTATGAATGTAGTATATTGCGCCTAGCTGAGGAGGGCTGAAAGATTTATACTTTGACTTGAACCAATTAAGAACCAAGGGGTCAAGTAGCCTTTCAACGCTCTCTTCCTTGATCTTCTCTGCGTACTTTATCAACTGAAACGACTTATTACAAAATGCAAAGGTTAAAAATATAGCTAAAAAAGTTAAGAAAAGGACTAAACAAATCGTTGCAAAACGTTATAACTTGCTGGCCTAAATTAAAAGTAAGAATCAAATGGAGGAGCAGGAATTCGTCAACCACCCGCTGATAAAGCCTAATACCGTTGAGTACAGAGAATACCAAGTCAACATAGCTAAGGAAGCCTACGGTAAGAACGCGCTTGTTATACTTCCAACAGCTCTAGGAAAGACCGTGATAGCTCTTCTTCTTGCCGCAGAAACCTTCTACAGACAAAAGTCAAAGAAGATACTTATAATGGCCCCGACTAGGCCTTTGGTCGTTCAGCACTTCAACAACTTTAAGAAGACCATGAACCTTCCTGAGAGCTACTTCCTTGCGATAACAGGGAGGATTCCTCCAGAGGAAAGGGCCAAGCTCTGGAAGAGCGGCGCTAAGATCATATTTTCAACCCCTCAAGTGATAAAGAACGACATCGAGCTATTCAACTTAAACCTGAGCGATTTTTCCCTTCTTGTGTTTGACGAAGCCCATAGGGCCGTTAAGGACTACGCGTACACGTACGTTGCTAAAAGGTACGTTTCTTCATCAGAGTATCCAATGATTCTTGGGCTTACCGCTTCTCCCGGAGCTTCTGAGGAGAGGATAATGGAGGTTTGCAAGAACCTTTTCATCGAAAAGATAATCTACAGGGACGAGTACGACCAGGACGTAAGGCCTTATGTGCACAGGGTTGAGCTTGAGGTCGTCAAGGTCAACCTCCCGAGCTCTTACGAGAAAATAAAAAAGATAATTGAAAGCCTCTTGGGAAAGAGGCTTGCCTGGCTTTACCAGAACGGCTTCTTGAGCCTTTCGCCTTCAGAGGTTAAGAGAAAGGACCTCATAGAGCTGGGAGAAAGGTTAAGGGAGCTGCTTAATCAGGATGGGGTAAATAAGGGAGCTGTCTACCAAGCCATAGCAAACCAATCTGCTGCCCTAACCCTGTTCCACATGCTTGAGCTTCTCGAAACACAGGGGGTGAACATACTGAAGAACTTCTTGGAGAGCTGGGAGAGGGAAGAAAAGAGGTTTAAGAGCATAATAATCTCGGACGAAGATTACTTGAAGCTGAAGCTTGAGCTTGATGAAGTAAGCGAGCCCCACCCGAAGCTGAGCGTCTTAAAAGAGATTGTTGAAAAGCAGATGAAGGACTCTCCTTCTTCAAGGATAATCATCTTTACTCAGTTCAGGGACACCGCAAACGCTATAGTAGAGATGCTGGGGTCTGTGCCGGGCGTTAGAGCTTCGAGGTTCGTGGGCCAGGCTTCAAAGAAAGAGGATAAAGGGATGAAGCAGGAAGAACAGGTCAGGCTCCTTAAGATGCTAGAAGAGGGGCAGATAAACGTCCTGGTTGCGACGTCTATTGGAGAGGAAGGTCTGGACATACCCTCCGTGGACCTGGTTATATTCTACGAGCCCATACCCAGCGAAATAAGGTTCATACAGAGAAAGGGAAGGACAGGAAGAAAGGGGCCAGGAAGGGCCATAATACTTACCACAAGGTCTGGGCTTGACCCAGCATACCTTTACTCTAGCCTAAGAAAGGTAAGGAAGATGAGGGAAATAATAAACAATCTGAACCTGAGCCTTCAGCCCATATTCAGGCCGCTCCCAAGGCCCCCAGAAGAGCCATGGAGCGAGGCACCTGAAGTTAAGCAGGCCCAGAAAAAGGTCGTAAGCCTTGATCAGATGAAGAAGATCGTTTACAAGTACATACTTGAGCGCCCAGAAAAAGGGGCATCAAAGGAGGAGTTAGCCAGCTTTGTCGAGAGCTCTGGGATAGATCCTATAAACCTGGAGCTAGCGTTAAAAGAACTGTTAAAAGAGAAGCTTATCTATGAGCTTCAGGGCTCTGTGTACGTTCCGTATTCTTCCCTGAAGAAGGGCTTCTTAAAGTCTCACGTGGTTGAAGTTTTGAAGGTTGAGCAAGGCCACGCGCTTGTTGAGGTGGACGGAAAGTGGCACGCGAGGCTCCTGAGCTCAGACTACAACGGGCCTAAAGATCTGATAAAGAAGGGAAAAAGCTTCGAAGCGGCTTTAGACTTTTACAAGCTGAACGGGATAACGCACGTGATAGTTAAAGAAGTTTTCAAAGAACTTTAAACTTAAAAGGAACACCTTTTCTGAAAATTAATTTTTATCTTTTTTAACCCAAATTTTTTAAAAATTTTTTATTAAAAAATGCAAAATTATGACAAAATATTTTATATTTTACCTAGCCGTTAGCTACCTTGATTAGAGTTGCCAGAAGAAAGGGAGATCCTCACAAAGAAAGAGCTAGCAACAAACATATATGAAATGGACCTGTACGCGCCGAAGGTTGCAAGGGCCGCCAAGGCCGGTCAGTTCATACTCATAATGGTCGACGAAAAGGGGGAAAGGGTCCCCATGACCTTAGTTGACTGGAGCCCCTCAGATGGATGGATAAAGATCGTTTATCAGGAGGTCGGGACTTCAACGCTCAAGCTGTCTTTGAAGAACGTAGGCGAGAAGCTCTTCTACGTTGCCGGTCCTCTTGGCCACCCTTCGAGGGTTAAGCTTTACGGGAGGGTTCTTATGGTTGGCGGAGGGGTGGGGATACCGGCTCTATACCCAATAGCTAGGGAGCTTAAGAGGATGGGAAACTACGTTGTTTCTGTCATAGGAGCCAAAACGGTTAACGCGCTGATTTATGAGAAAGAAATGCAGGAAGTCAGCGATGAAGTCTACGTTACAACAGACGATGGATCAAAGGGGATGAAGGGCTTTACTGTAGACGCGGTAAAAATGCTTCTGGAAAAGGGGGAAAAGTTTGACGCGAGCTGGTACATAGGGCCGGCGCTCATGATGAAGGCGTGCGCCGAAGCCACAAAGGACAAGATACCTGTATCATATTCAAGCCTTAACTCTCTCATGGTCTGCGGAGTTGGGATGTGCGGGGCCTGCAGGATTACCGTGGGGAACAGGATAGCGTTAACGTGCGTGGACGGCCCGGAGTTTGACTCCTACCAAGTTAACTGGAGGGAGCTGGCGATAAGGCTGCAGGCGTACAAGAAGGAGGAGATGATATCGTTGCAGATGCTTAGGGGGGCTGGTAGGGTATGAGCAAGGTTGGTCACAGAATAGTTCCTAAAACGAGGCCAGCTGAGGAAAGGATAAGGGACTTCAACGAGGTTGAGCTCACGCTCAGCCCAGAAGAAGCTATGAAGGAGGCTTCAAGGGACATAAAGTTCTGCGCAGCTCCTTGCATGACAAGGGGGTGCCCAGTTAGCGTAAACGTTCCTGGATTTTTGAAGAAGGTTGCTGAAGGGAAGTTTAAGGAGGCGTATGAAATACTTATCCAGAGCACGCCTATGCCGTCGATAACAGGAAGGGTCTGCCAGCAAGAAATTCAGTGCGAAGGAGCGTGCGTATTGAGAAGGGTTGGAGAGCCGATAGCTGTGGGAGCCGTTGAGAGGTTCGTAGGAGACTGGGCCTTAGAAAACAACATAGAGATACCCGTTACCGCTCAAAAGAAGCACAAGAAGGTGGCGGTGGTTGGCTCCGGTCCAGCTGGTATAGTTGCTTCGGCCGACTTGGCCAGGATGGGGTACGACGTAACTATGTTTGAAGCCTTCCACGTTCCAGGAGGGGTTCTAGCTTATGGGATCCCTGAGTTCAGGCTGCCAAAGAGAATACTTAACAAGGAGTTTGAAAAGCTGAAGAACCTCGGGGTTAACATAGAGCTCGGGGTTGTCGTGGGAACGACGTACACGCTGTACGAGCTACTTAAGGACTTCGACGCGGTCTTTCTCGGGGTTGGTGCGGGAAGGCCTCTTTTCCTGAACGTCCCAGGGGAAAACCTTGCTGGAATATACACGGCGAACGAGTTTTTGACCAGGGTAAACTTAATGAAGGCTTACATGTTCCCTGAATATGATACGCCAATACACGTGGGAAAGAAGGTGGCGGTGATAGGCGCTGGGAACACCGCGATGGACGCTGCAAGGTCGGCCCTGAGGCTTGGAGCAGAAGTCTACATAATTTACAGGAGGGGAAGAAACGAAGTTACAGCTAGGGCTGTAGAGGTAAGGCACGCTGAGGAAGAAGGAGTTAAGTTCGTGTTCTGGGCAACTCCGGTTGAGTTCCTTTCAAACGACGGCGTAAACGTTTCGAGCATAAAGCTGATGAAGATGAAGCCCGGAGAGCCCGACAGGACCGGAAGACCTAGGCCAGTTCCTACTGGAGAGACCTTTAATTTTGACGTGGACATGGTAATAACCGCGATAGGCTTCTACCCCAACCCGCTCATACCACAGATGACCCCTGAGCTCAAGGTCGACGACCACGGAAGGGTTGTTGTTGACTTGGAAGGGAGGACTTCTATACCTAGAGTTTACGCAGGAGGGGACATAGTCACAGGAGAGTCCACAGTAATCGAAGCGATGGGCTGGGGAAGGAGGGTCGCGAGAACTATAGACAAGGACCTTCAGAAGGTTTAACTCTCATCTTTGAGCATGTCCGAAATGGACATGCTCTTTCCGTCTTTTATTATCGTTATCCTCGTTTCTAGGTTAACAGGGATCCCTATGCTCCTCAGTATGTAGAGGAGCTCGCTCCCGCTTATTTTTTCCTTTATGGCCCCTTTCTTTATAAGCTCGGCCAGCTTGTTAACGAAGAGCTTAGTTTCTTTTGGGAACTGAGCCAGAGCTGCTTCCAGAACCTCGTCTCCCCTGTCGTAGAGGTACGACTTAACCAGCTCAACCGGATCTTCTTCCTTCTTCTGTTGCTGCTTCTTCATAAGCTCGAGAAGCTTCTTCCTCAAGATCATCTCTTCGATTTCGTCGTCAGAGCTGCTAGGCATGAAATTAATTTACCGCTTTTATTTAAAACCTTTGCTTGAATATGACGCACTAAAGTTTTTGCTGGGAAATTTTAGCTTTCCAACTTTTGTAAAAGAAATTTTCCAAAAGTTTAAGAAAAACTTGGCGCATAAAGGATAAATCTTAACAGGAAAAGTAATATTAGATGAGCGTTAACGAGCTTGTGCAGATTTTAAGCGATTCTGTGAAAGATACTGATAACCTTGATTATGGTTTCCTGCTTGGTGCTGGTTATGACGGCGAGAAGAAGGTCGCATACTTAAAGATCTTAGACCCTAAGGCTCAAAAGGTTTATTATTATTACGATAAAAGCGGCCACAAGCCGTACTGCTACAGCAAAAAGAGCCCGTCAGAGCTCAGCTATTTAAAGAAGAGGGAAGACGTTTACGATATAGTCGTTGAAGAGAAGTGGGACCCGCTCACGGACACAATGATACAGGTATCTAAGATAATAACAACCGATCCGCTCGCTGTTGGGGGCCACCCAGGGGAAAAGAGCATAAGGAACATAGAGACCTGCTATGAAGCGGACATAAAGTACTATGAAAACTACTTGTACGACACGGGCTTGATACCGGGAACCTTCGTCAAGATTGAAAATGGGGTAGTTAAGTCTTACGGAGGCGCCCTTTCCCAAGACATGCAGAGCGCTCTTCAAGAAGCATTAAAGGAGTCGGACGATTACTTGAAGAAGTACATCGAGGAGTACGCCGCCCTCCTTTCCCAGCCTTTCCCAGAGCTCAAAAGGGCCGCGGTGGACATCGAGGTTTTAACCGAAGTTGAAAACAGACTTCCGGACGCCGAAAAGGCAACACAGCCGATAATAAGCATAGCTTTAGCCGGAAGCGACGGCAGAAAGGTTGTTTATCTGATGAAGAGGAACGACGTTGAAACTGGAGAAGCCCCTGAGCTTCCTAAGGACGTTGAGCTTAAGTTCTACAGCGACGAGAAGCAGCTCCTGCTTGAGTTCTTCAGGGAGATCGTAAACTACCCGATAATAGTTACTTTCAACGGAGACTCCTTTGACCTCCCGTACCTTTACCACAGGGCCTTGAACTTAAAGATTCCGAAGGAAGCTATACCTATATCTCTAGGCAGGGAAGTTGCAACGATTAAGCACGGGATTCACATAGACCTTTACAAGACATTCGTTAACAAGTCTATACAGGGCTACGCTTTTGGGAACAAGTACACAGAGCACACGCTTAATGCCGTGAGCGAAGGGATACTTGAAGAGGAGAAAGTTGAAGTTGAGGGCTCCATAAACGACCTTCCTCTGATGAAGCTAGCGTACTACAACTACACCGACGCCAGGCTTACTTTAGCTCTAACAACCTATGACAACGACCTTCTCATGAAGCTGTTGGTTACCCTCTCAAGGGTAGCTCACATGAGCATAGAGGACACTTCTAGGCTCAGCGTCTCTAACTGGATAAGGAGCATGCTTATAAACGAGCACAGGAGGAGGAACGCTTTAGTTCCTAGAAAGGAAGAAGTAGAAGGGAAAGGGCAGGAAGCCGTGAGCAAAGCTATAATCAAGGGGAAGAAGTATCAGGGAGGCTTTGTTATAGAGCCGCTTCCTGGGGTTCACTTCAACGTAGTTGTCTTGGACTTCGCAAGCCTGTACCCGAGCATAATAAAGGTCTTCAACCTGAGCTACGAGACTGTGAAGTGCCCGCACGAAGAATGCAGGGACAACGTGCTCCCCAACACGGTCTACTGGGTCTGCAAGAAGAACAGGGGCATGACCTCTCTGCTGATAGGGGCCTTGAGGGACATAAGGGTTAACTACTTCAAGAGGCTGAGCAAGCAGGCTAAAACAAAAGAAGAAAAAGAATTCTACAACGTTATATCGCAGGCTCTGAAGGTCGTTCTGAACGCATCTTATGGAGTGATGGGCTTTGAGAACTTCCCGTTCTACTGTCTGCCCGTCGCTGAGTCAACTACAGCTTTAGGCAGATATGCTATTCAGCAAACGATTGAGAAGGCCAAGGCTTTAGGAGTGACTGTAATTTATGGGGACACCGATAGCCTCTTCCTGAAGAACCCGAGCGAAGATCAGATCAGGGAGATAATCGACTTCGCTAAGGACAAGCTAGGAATCGACTTAGAGGTTGACAAGGTTTACCGCTACGTAGCCTTTAGCCAGAGAAAGAAGAACTACATAGGGGTTTACCCGGACGGAACGGTTGAAGTGAAAGGGTTATCAGGAAAGAAGAGCCACGTCCCAGACTTCATAAAGAAGGTCTTCTTTGACGTAGTGAACATACTGGGCCAGGTCAAATCCCCGCAGGACTTTGAAGTTGCAAAGGAAGAGATCAGGAAGAGGATAAGAAAAGCTTACAACGACCTGAAGAACAGAAACGTGCCGCTAGAGGAGCTGGCTTTCAGGGTCATGCTCAACAAGCCCCTGGACAAATACACAGACACGACGCCCCAGCACGTAAAAGCTGCTATGCTTTTAGCCCAGAAGAAGGAAGTTAAGGCCGGGGACATCATAGAGTTTGTGAAGACCACAACGAAGGATGGGGTAAAGCCCGTAGAGATGGCTAGAAAGGAAGAGATAGACGTAGACAAGTACATCGAGTTCTTGGAAAGCACGTTTGAGCAGCTCCTTGACGCCCTGGGCTTCAGCTTTAACGAAATCATAGGAGCGACAAAGCTTGAGGACTTCTTCGCCTTTTGAAAAAGCTTTAGCCCCAATGCTGTTTTTTAAGCCTGAATGGCTCTTGCCCGCCTTGCAAAAAACAAGCATCGAAAAACATCTTGCAAAAATTTTTGTTCTCAAGCCAGCTTTAAGGACGCGCTTTCCAAAAAACTCAATTTGCGTTAAAGAAGCTAAGGCCTAAAGCGAATAAAATTGATTAAGATATTTTTTGATGGTCTCTGCGAGCCCGTGAACCCAGGGGGTATAGCGACATACGCCTATGTTATATATGATGAAAACGATAAGATATTGGGAGAAGGCTTTGGGCTTGCAGCAGAGCCTTACTCCAGCAGCAGCACGAACAACGTAGCGGAGTACGCAGGCCTCATCTGCGGGCTTAAAAATGGTCTGGCTTACTCTAAACAGGCTATTGTGTTCGGGGACTCTGCTTTGATAATAAAGCAGATGAAAAAGGAATACAGGGTTAGGTCTAGGAAGCTCCTGCCTTACCACGAGTGCGCTGAAGCTCTCTCAAAAATGTACGAAAAAATCAACTTCTTCTGGGTTCCAAGGGAAGAGAACTCAAGGGCGGACCAGCTTACAAGGATTGCCTACGAGCTCTTCTTAAGCGGTAAGCTCAGCTACAAAGAATTTTTAGAGAACTGCTGCTCGGGATTTGAGAAAGCTTAATATAGGTAAATAATTTATCCTTTTTATGAACGAAAAAGCAAAGGCCTTAACCTTCACCTCATTGGGGCACTTTATAAACGATGGGTTCCTCGTAATCTTCCCCATATTATCAATATATTATATTTCTATGGGAATAAACCCAACAGCCATTGGAATCTTCGGGGCAGTTTACAACTTCCTTTCTGGGTTTCTCGGAGCTCCGGTAGGAAAGTTGGGTGATGAGAGCGGAAAGTACTCAGAGCTAATGTACCTTGGCTTTTTGCTCATCGCGCTAGGCGGGGTCTCTTATTTGGTTTCTTTCCTAGCCGGGTCTTTAGTTCTCAGGTATATATTTGTGTTCTTGGGATCTCTGTTCTTGGGCTTTGGATTAGGCTTTTACCACCCTCTTGGCGGAGCCATACTTCAGCACAAGTTTGAAAAGCAGGAAGCGCCTAGGGCTCTGGGGATAAACGGGGCGTTGGGAAGCCTAGGGAGGGCCCTTGCGCCCTATGTCTTCGTTTCGCTTTTTGAAGCTTTAGGAATCAAGATGGGCCTTGGTATGATGGTAGTCTTTACGATAATCATATCTACGATAATATACTTTGGGCTAAAGGGTGTTAGTGTAGAGGTAAAAGAAGAAAGAAAGGAAAACGAAGCTTCAGGGTCCGTTAAGCCTTACATGTACGTTATAGTCCCTCTGACAATTATAGTATTCGTTAGGTCCATGTTCATAGCTGGTGTTCAGCTATTCGCCCCAACCTACTTGGCCAAGATATACTTCTCCAAGCAGCTTGTTGGTATATTTTTGACCGTTTCATACGCAACAGCCATAGTTGGACAACCTTTCTTCGGAGACCTAACTGCTAGGATAGGAGGAAGGCTTGTGGTTTACATAACAACAGTGTTTTCAACGGCCTTCTACCTTATCTTTCTGTTCGTGCAGTCTTTTTACGCTCAGCTAATCTCCTTTGCTCTCTTTGCCTTCTTCGCCCTTTCTGGCTTCCCTAACCTTTTGGGTTATGTATCACAGGTTGTTGATAAAAGCGTTTTCGCTAGGGCAAACGGGATCGTGTGGAGCTACGGGAACATGCTGGGGGGAGCTTTGGGGATGATAATTGGAGGGCCTATAATTCAGTACCTTGGTTTCTTTGAAGGAATGCTTGCTTACGGGCTGCTTGGGGTAGTATCTTCAGTTTTGCTGATAATGCTTCCTAAAACAAGAAAGTAAACAGCTAAAGGAGAGCTCAAAAGAGTTTGATTTAGTTTAAATATCACTTTTACGATAATCATTTATAAATTGATAATAGAGATCATGGATCCCATCTACGGGCTCCTGAAGCTGAACGACGCAGAAAGGGAAGTGATAGACACAGAGCCGTTTCAGAGGCTCAGGAGGATAAGGCAACTTTCTTCAGCTTACCTCGTTTACCCAAGCGCAAACCACACGAGGTTTGAGCACTCCCTGGGCGCAATGCACCTAGCAGGGGTCATGGGGGAGGTTTTGCTGAAGAAGGGATACATATCGTCTGAGGACGTGGATAAGCTCAGGCTAGCTGGGCTGCTGCACGACGTTGGGCACGGTCCGTTTTCGCACCTTTACGAGGACGTCATATCAAAAAAGTACGAGACAAACCACGAAGAGCTTGGGAGAAGGATAATAACTGAAACAGAAATTGCTGACGTCCTGAAAAAGTACGGCTATGACCCAAACGAAATAGCTAACCTGTCGAACGGGCTTGACTCAAAGAAGCCCTTCATGAACGCTATAATAGCCGGCCCCCTGAGCGCGGACCTAATGGACTACATACAGAGGGACTCTTACTACACGGGGGCGATCTACGGAAGGGTCAACGTGATGAAGATCATAAATTCGATGCACGTATACAAAAACCAGCTGGCCATAGAAAAGGATGCTGTTTCAGCTTTTGAGGGTATGACCATAGCAAGGTACGAAATGTTCAAGGAGGTTTACTTTCACAAGACGGCAAGGGCAGGGGACGTGATGCTTAGAAGGGCTATAGAGCTTTTTGACGAAGCAACAGGGTTTGCCGACCCAAAGGACCTTTCCTCATACCTTTCTCTCACTGACGACGTGCTAGTATCAAAGATCCTCCTATCGGAATCAAAGGAAGCTGAGAAGTCAAAGAAGCTTCTCAAGGACTACCTCGCAAGGAAGCTGATCAAGCTTGTTTACGAGGAGTCGTTCATAGGGAAAGACGCATTCTTTGAAAAGATATTCAACCAGCAGATAGTCAGGGACAAGCTGATAACTCAAATAGAGATAATGGCTTCAGTGCCCCAGGAGAACGTCTTCATAGACCTGCCTACCGTGCCTTCAGTGCCCAAGTCCTTTGATAGGGAAGACCTGAAGAACATACTTGTTGTTACAAAGGAAGGAGTGAGGGAGCTCTCGATAAGGGACATGCCGGTTATAGAGAGCATACAGGGATATTATAATATAATTAGGATATACGCGAGCAAAGAGTACAGGGAGAGCGTAGAGAAAGCTATAAAGGCGATATTTGGAACGGGCTACTACTCAAAGATTTCCGTCTAAGAAAACGTTTTATAGCCAAGCCGCTTATTTATTTCGTGGTTTTGAACAGAAAAAAGCTTGAAAAAATAGTCCAGGCTCTGAAGGCCCTTGGCTACGACGAATTGCTCCTAGCTGAGAACGCAGGAAGAGCCGTTGCTGAAGAGATAAACCAGAGGTTCGGGGAGAGGTCTCCGGGAAGGGTTTGCGTCCTTTGCGGAAGGGGGCTCAGGGGCTCCTTCGGAATCTCAACGGCCAGGCACCTCCTGCTGATAGGCCTTAGAGCAGAAGCATACGTTCTGAAAGAAGATTTCGATAACAAAGCATGGGAGATGGAGCTGAAGCTTCTCAGAATGGTTAAGGAGCCCATCAGCAAAGTTCCTGAAGCAGGCGAGCTAGATGGCTGTGAAGTAATAGTTGACGCAATTGCTGACTACAGCGAACCTAGCGTTAGCCAGGAACTGAGCAACACAATAAGCTACGTTAACAACTCAAACGCTTTTCTTATATCTATAGACTTTCCCAGCGGTGTGGACCCTGAATCCGGGGAGAAGCTGGGCGAAGCCGTCTCCTCTGACTTGATCGTTGTCCTGCAGGAAACTTGGGAAGGCGTTGAGAAGAACAGAGGCTTAGCGAGAGAGGTTACAGTAAAAGAGGCCGGGATCCCGATCGACCTTTTGCAAAACATGTTTAATAAAGCTTAAAAATGGTAGATCCTTATTAATCATGGTATATATGGGAATTTCAGAGTTCATAAAAAGCGTAAGGGAGATACTTAGCTACAGCAAGAAGTCTTCCTGGAAAGAGCTTTCAGCCTACCTTAAGCTGTTCCTTCTCGCTGTCTTCCTGATAGGAGGAATAGGGCTTATTATTCACCTAGTTGCTTTCTGGCTGAGCTTAAGATGAGCCCGAAGTTTTACGCGGTAAAGGTTGTCGGAGGACAGGAGGGAACTATAGTTCAGCTTCTGACAAACAGGGCAAAGATGAACGGGCTTCCGATATACTCAATAATTCGCAGCGAAAGCATGAAGGGGTACATAATAATT
Organism: uncultured Nitrososphaerales archaeon; assembly: GCA_964343315.1. Classification (GTDB taxonomy): domain Archaea; phylum Thermoproteota; class Nitrososphaeria; order Conexivisphaerales; family UBA164; genus CAYFFZ01. The sequence continues at coordinate 35,013 of CAYFJA010000006.1, read as the reverse complement.
GAAGCGGACAACCAGGCAGTTGTGAGCAAGCTCATAGCTGACGTCAAGAACGTTAAGTCAATAGTCCCAGGAGTTCTTTCAACAAAGGACATAGAGCCCCTGATTAAGGTTAAGGCAGAAGAGATAACGCTTCAGCCCGACCAAGTCGTTGAAGTTATAAACGGCCCGTTTAAGGGCATGAAGGCCAAGGTCGTTAGGTTCAACAAGGAAAAGAAGGAGGCAACTGTGGTCCTTCTAGAAACATCTGTACCAATACAGATAAACGTTGACGTGTCTTACCTTAAGCCGGCGAGTTGACGGTCTTAATACTTACAACAGAAAGCCCTGAAAGGTCTGACGGCTTAGCCAAAGCTTTGGTAGAAAACAAGCTTGCTGCGTGCGTCAGCATAGTAGAGATCAAGAAGAGCGTTTACTATTGGGAGGGAAAGGTCCAGGAGGAGCCCGAGCACCTGCTTATAATAAAGACCGACGAAAGCAAAGCTGAATCGTGCAAAGATTTCATAAAGCAAAAGCACAGCTATTCGGTTCCTGAGATACTGATGATAAGAACGGAGAGCCTGAACCCGGACTACGAAGCTTGGCTAAAAGAATACCTAAACGTTAACCTTTAGATCTACGGCTTTTCCTTCATAAGTTATCTTTCCCTTTCTCATGTCCGTTGAAGAAACCTTCCTTCCGTCCTCCCCTTTAACCAAGTTAATTACGTATATGCTCATCGGCTTGAAGCCGAGCTTCTTCCTCAGCTCGTTTGCCTTTAAGGCGTTGCCAAAAGTCTCTGGGCTCACCACTATAAAGTCTATCTCTTCCTTCAAAACAGGGCCAAATGGATCTTCGAGCATTGCTATGTAAAACCTCTTATCCTTTAAGCCGTATTCATCAAGAACCTCCTTTATCCTCGTTGCCCTCTCAACGTATGAGCTCTCAACTTTCTTGCCCATCTTCCTCACGAACTCATCAGAAGTCACTCCTATAATTATCTCGTCCCCAAGCTCCAGGGCCTTCAGCAGGAGCTTCATGTGGCCTACGTGAAGCCCTTCAAAGGTTCCTCCGACGGCTACCTTCACGTGATAGAGTTATAGTTTATCGCTAATATGCGTTTCTTAATAAGCTCAGAGCAAAACTTTACAAAAAGCTCATCAAATATGAGACCAAGCCGACGATCCCGCCCACAGAAACCGCTGAAGCCATGATCCAGTAAACAGCAAGCCTCTTGCCTTTCAAAGCATAGCCCTTCATAAAGCTGCAGTCAGAAACTATCTTCCCTAGCAAAAACATCAGAGGAATTAAAAGAACAGAATATATAACCATCAATCCAAGGATAAGCTCGAGGTAATTTTTAACGAACATAGCGATCAAGAGAGCTGGGACAGATTCTATCAAATAAATGATCTTGTAGTGCTTTTCCTTGAGGCCAGCGGCTTCAACTACACCCCAAGCAGAAGCCATAGATATCACAACAAGAGCTAAGAGGCCAGATGACATGAATCCTATCGCCATGAAGAGCCTCAGGGAGAAGTCCATGCTTAGCATGTATGCTATGATCCCGTTTAGTGAGGACCCTGCGTCGCCGGCCGAAATTATCCAGCCGTAAACTACAACTATAGACATGAGGACCTCAGATACAACTGAGCCGATCAGGGTTTCAAGCGTTTCAAACTTCATGTTGACAGCACCTATCTTCTTCCTAGCGTCTGCTCCACTGTGAAAGAAGAGCATCCAGGGCATTATCACAGCGCCGATGCTTGCCGCTAGCAGGTAGAAGAAAGATAGGTTTGGCTTGAAGCTCAGCACAATTGCTGAAAAAAGAGAAGAAAAGTTCGGCTTGAAGAGGGCAAGGCTTATTATCAGAGTTAAAACGAGGAGGAAGCTCAGGGGAATCAGGATGGCTTCTGCGTCTTTGTACCTTTTTGTGTAAACTACAAACAGGTGCGCAGCGAAGAAAGCCAAGAGGCCAACAGCTACGGGCAGGCCAAGAAGCATAAGCCCTATGGATATTCCTGCGAACTCAGCCAAGTACTCTAAAAAGTCGGTTAGGGCCATAGGGACAGATAGGAGGAGCGAGGCCCTTGCCCCGTACTTCTTTCTTATGGCTTCCCCGAGGCCAACGTTTGCGACGCTGCCCAGCCTACCTGCGGCGTCCTGAATGAAGAAAAGAGGGAGCGTGAGCAGGAGCATTATGATGATTATCGAGGGCCCTGAGATGACGCCGGCTTCAATGCCTTCTATGATAGAAGCTACGTCAACGTCGGCTATCATAACCAGCCAAGCGGGGCCAAATACGTAGAGAAACCTCTTCAGGTCCTCGCTCAATTATTTTTCCTGTGCTAATGATAAAAATTAAGAGCTTTTAACGTTTCGAAGGTTTTATTGAAGTAAAACCATACAAAAACGTTTTATATTATATTAAGGATAGTATTAGTGATCGAAGATGGTAAGACCTGTTCCGTTTAAGTCTAAGCCCATCGATCCTGACTTCCTCAAAAAACCAGATGAATATCCTGTGACCGGGGAGCACGCGGGACACAAAGTTTACGCGGAAGGAAAGCAGAGGCCCGACGCGGACGGAAAGCCTTATCCAACAGCCTTAGGAATCCATGGAACTATAGTTGCTGTAGACTTTGACTGCTGTATAGCCGATGGTGCGTGCATGGACGTCTGCCCTGTGAACGTTTTTGAGTGGCTCCTTAACCCAGGAAAGTCCGGATCTGGAAACGACAAGTGGCCCTTGAGCCCAGAGGAGCAGCCAAAGTACTACACCGATAAGGCTGATCCGGTAAGGGAGAAGGACTGCATATTCTGCATGGCTTGTGAAACTGCCTGTCCGGTTGGAGCTATAAAAGTAAATCCGCCTTAACGGACAAATTTTGTTTTAAAAATTTTTGCGTTGTCAAACATTTTTATGTTGTTGAACATAACGTAAGATTCCTCGTAATCTTTAACCCTCTGGTAAAGCTCCAGGAGGTCTGCGTCTGTGTAGTTGTAGCCGTAGTTAACTTCTTCCCCTCCCCTCCCGTGAAGCCTGAAGTACTGAAAGCCTGAGCTTGCGATCGGCTTTCTCCTGAAGGGATCTACTATGTGAACTATGCCCAGGTCTTCGAAGATCTTGATCAAATAGCTAGGGTTCTCGTAGGCCTTTCCCCTCGGCTCCCACCCTATCCTTGCTTCGCTGTGTATTTCTTTGAAAAACTCATAGGCTCCCTTTAGATCATCCTCTGTTCCGAAGCTCTGAGAAGTCTGAAAAACGTAAAGAACTGGGTTGAGGACCACAGTTTCTTTCTTGAACCTTTCCCAGAGCTCAAGGTTCTCCTTTGTGGGCCTGAGGAGGCCGTGCTTTGGCGATGGTATGAAGTTCTTGGCCTTCTTCATGGTTGGGGAGCTTATGGAGTGAGTCAAACCCTGGAAGACCTTCACGGAAAACTTGAAATCGCTTGGGGCTTCGGACTTGAGCTTTGATAGCCTTTCAAAGCTCGGCATGTTGTAAAATGTGTCCTGAAGCTCAACGGCGTCGAGGGTTTTGAAGATCAGCTCCCTTTTTGCGGGGAAGCCGCAGACACCTACGTAGATCATTCTAAAGACCTCGAGAGTATCAGGACCTTTGCGCTCTTCTCAACGGAAACCGTCCTCATTACCGCAACGTCTAAAGTTTCCCCGACGCTGACCAAACCGTGGTCCTTCAAAACAACGGCTTCGTAGCCCTTCTCTATGTAGCTGGCCACAGCGTCAGCGAGCTCCTGAGTACCGGGCTCTATTAGAGGGAGAACCGGGACCTCCTTTGTAAAGTACAGCTTTCCCTCAGTTAAAACTATCGGGACGTTTTTGTACTTCCTTGCTATCGATAGGGTGTAGACCGGGTGAGTGTGAACTATGAAGTTAACACCCTTTGCCCTCTTGTAAACGGTAACGTGCATCCTGTACTCTGATGAAGGCTGCTTTCCGTAGAGGAGCTTCCCTTCGTAGTCTATAAGAGAAAAATCCTCGGGGGTTGCTTCAGATAAGAATACGTTTGTTGCCTTTATCAAAATCCCAGAATCGGTCCTCTCGCTCAGGTTCCCTTCCCTGCCCTCGACGTAACCGAGGCTTGCCAGGTACCTGCCCATCTTAGCTAGGTCTTGGGCCGTCATGTCAGCTCAGCTGGGTATGAGCCGAGGACCTTAATAAAAGTTGTAACAGCTTTTAGCTCCTGAAGAGCCTTTTTAACTTCTTCGTCTTCCTGATGGCCAACGAAGTCCACGAAGAAATAGTACTCCCAAGGGACCTCCTTCGTAGGCCTGCTTTCTATCCTAGTCAGGTTTATGTTGTGGTTCGCAAAAACCTGGAGGGCTCGGTAAAGGGAGCCTGGGCTGTGCTTTGTCCCAAATATAACGGAGGTTTTGTTCTTTATTCCTCTTTGAGCTTCCCCCAACCCTATAACTATGAACCTTGTGTAGTTTTTCTCGCTGTCCTCTATCCCTTCAGCTACAACCTTAAGACCGTATATCTTAGATGCCCTGCAGGAAGCTATAGCTCCTGCGTGAAGGATCTTGTGCTCAGCTATGAACTTAGCGCTGCCGGCGGTGTCGTAAAAGGGAACAGGAGTGAGCTTCATCCTTTCTATGAACTTCCTGCTCTGAGAGAGGGCCTGAGGGTGGGACCAGACCTCTCTAACTTTGCTTGGATCAGCTTCTGGGTTTATCATAAAGCAGTGCCTTATCCTCAGGATCACTTCCCCTATTATCTTAACCCTGCTCGTAAGCAGGAGGTCGTAGGTTTCGCTAACGCTCCCTTCAAGGGAGTTTTCTATCGGGACCACCGCGTAGTCCGCAGCCCTTTCTTCAACGCTCCTGAAAACATCCGATAAGTAGGGGAGGGGCAAGACCTCAACTTTTTCGCCAAAGAAGCTTAAAACGGCCTCTTCGCTGTATGCCCCTCTCTCACCCTGAAAGCTTACCCTCACCATACGGGCTCTAGCCACTTCATGTACTTTTCAACTTTTCCTTGGGTTATCTTTGAAAAGTAATCCTTTAATTTCTGAGCTACAGGCCCTACCTTGCCGCTTCCAACGACCTTTCCGTCAACCTTGAGTATTGGGGTTATTTCAGCCGCCGTGCCCACGAAGAAAGCTTCGTCCGCTGTGTAAAGCTCGCTTCTGTCTATGTCCCTTTCAACGACCTTTATCCCAAGGTCCTGGGAGAACTCGATTATGCTCCTCCTGGTTATTCCGTCAAGAATTCCCGCTGAGAGCGGAGGGGTGTAAACAACGCCGTCCTTCACAATCATGATGTTCTCCCCTGTTCCCTCGCAGACCTTTCCCTCTTCGTTGAGCAGAATCGCGTCGTCAAAGCCCCTGTTCAGGGCCTCGAGCTTAGCTAGAACGCTGTTGGCGTAGTGGCCGGTGACCTTGGCCAAGACAGGGAGGGTTTGGGAGCTTATCCTCCTCCAAGTTGACACGGTTACCTCTATCCCTTCCTTCTCAAAGTACTTGCCGTAGGGCATAGCTATTATGAAAACTTCTGTCGAAAGCTTCCTGACGTCAAGGCCTATGGGGCCGTAGCCCTTAACTGCCAATGGCCTTATGTATACGTCCGTCCTGAGCTCGTTCTTCCTTAGAGTCTCAAGGACAGCGTTAAATATCTCATCTTTAGTGAACTTTACGTCAAATCCGTATATCTTTAGCGAGTTGAAGAACCTGTCTACGTGCTCCCTTAGCCTGAACACGTAAAGCTGCTGGCCGTTCCAGTAGGCCCTTATCCCTTCAAAAACCCCAGTCCCATAGTGAAGGCCGTTGGTCATCACGTGAACCTTTGCTTCCTGCCAAGGAACAAAGGTTCCGTTGTGCCAGATGTACTTAGATTCAAAACTTTTACTCATAAGCTATGTATCGATTTGTTCTTATATAACGTTTTCCAGCTTAGCCTGATAAACCTGTACACTTCAGGGTTGCTGACGCTCCTTATGAAATCAATGGTCCTTCTGTCAGAGGGGTAGCCTGAGCCGAAGTCCCCAAACCTTTTGCGGATCTTCTCCACCTCAAGGTCCCTAGTAACCTTAGCCACTATGCTTGCCGCAGAAACTACAACGTAGTTCTCGTCTGCGTGGTGGGCGCTTACAACGCTCTTCTTTGACCTCATGTTATCAGAAACCATCTTCAAAAAGTTAGACTCGTTTGCGTCAGCGGCGTCAACAACAGCCAAGATTCCGGGGAGCCTGTCTATTATCTTTGCCATGTAAACGGCTTCGAGGTAGTTTAGGTTCACGCCTTTCTCCTTTGACCACACGTATGAGTCTATCAGGTGGGGCTTGATCTTAAAGCTCAGCAGCTTTATCTCCTTAAGCCCCTTTATCTGCTCAAACAGCTCTTTTCTCTTATTTGGGGAGAGCTTCTTTGAGTCCTTCACGCCCAGCTCCCTTAATTTATGAAGCAAGCCTATGGGAACAGAGCAGCCGCTAACTACCAAAGGGCCTATAAGGCTCCCCCTCCCAGCTTCATCAACCCCTATCACTCTTATCTCTTCCATGACCTTAAGCTGGGCCTCCCGCTTCTCCAGCGCAACGCATGAGCAAACCCAAGCTAAGTCTGCTTTTTCATTAAAGATATAAAAGCCTTACTTAAGGCCGCAGGTATTGCTTATTAAATTCTCATGAGGGCTAAATCTTAACGGGAACAGCGTTCTGAAGCTTTACTATGTCCTTCGGGGAGATCTTAAGGGAAGCTCCGAGGGACCCTCCGCCAGCATAAACAAAGTCCTCGGCTAGCACGTCTTCGTCTATCAAGGTCCTAATCTGGCTTTTGTGGGCAACTGGCGGCAGGGTCCCGGGCTCATAGCCAGTTATCTCAGTTAGCTCCTGGGGCGTTGCCAGCCTCAGCTTCTTGAAGCCAAGCGCCTTGGCCATCTTACCCTGGTCAACCCTTTTGTCCCCCCTCACTATTATCAGTATCGGCTCTTTGTTTTCGTTCATAAAGAGAACGCTCTTGACTATCTTTTTTATGTCTATCCCTAGCTCCCTGCTGGCCTGGTCGGCCCTGTACGAAGCGCCGTGCTCGATTATCTCAAATTCAATTCCCTTTTCCTCTAAGAAAGACTTCAGATAACCTTTGTCAAGCACGCAAATTAAATCAGGGGCTTAGTTAAAAGCTTTCTTGAGCTTCTGCAGGCTTCAGCTCTCTCTTCTTCATCTTCTCGAGGACAGATTTATAGTCGCTCTTCTCAACGACGTAAACCTCTACCCCTGCTCCTGTAAGAGCGTAAAGGACGGGCTCCTCAACCTTATCTACAAAAATGCAGCAGGCGTCTTTGTCCCTAACAGTTTTCAAAACATAAAATAGCCTCCTCCTCTCCATCAGCCTTATTCTGTTTTCCTCTTCCTTCACAGCCCCAGAATCAAGGTCAACTGTCAATAGTTTGCTGGCTTCTTCAAAGTTAGAGACCGTCCCGGATTCATCAACCGGTATAAGCGCCGTCTTCTTCAGGGCCTTAGCGCTGGGCTCTACGTGAGGGTTGACTAGCAAGACAAGGGGCTCCTTTTCCTTTATCTTGCTCTCTATCGCATCTGTTATGCTGTCGGCCCTCCTCACGCTCAGATTTGGGGGGAGCTCTAAGTGAAACTCTACAAAGTAAAATGGGCCTGCCTTCCTCACCCTTAGGTCGTGGTAGCCCAAAGCCTCCTTCACCTGCTTCACGCTTTCGTCTACTATCCTCTCTATCCTCTTGTCCGTTGCGTCCAGGAGGGCTAAAGTAGAGTCCTTCAGAATCAGAAGGTCCTGGTAAATTATGAGCACGAGTACCGCAAAAAGGACAGCATAATAATAGAGCAAGAGCCTGTAAGCTATCAAAAGCATGCCAACCAAAACCAAAACGCTCAGGAAGCTGTCCTGATAGTTGTGAAGGAGCTCAGCAGAGGCCATCTCAACGGTCTTAGCTAGCTTTACGCGAGCTACCAAAAAGGCCAGGCCCAGGTCCACGACTATGCTCACAGCCTGGACCAAAACCCCTAGGGTTATGCTCCTGGGAGCATAGACCTTTAGGCCCTCCAAAAATATTTCGTATGAAGCGTAAATTATGATGAGCCCCATCAAGAAGGAAGACAGGTTTTCAGCCTTGTACAGCCCGTACCTGAACGTCCTTGTAGGCCCAACTATAGAGAGCCTGAGGCCTATGTATGCGCCTATGAACATCACGAAGTCTGCAAGGTTGTGTATGCCGTCGGCGATCAGTATGGGGATGTTGAAGGCTTCCCCCACGATGAACTTGCTGATTGAAAGAGCAAGGAAGATAAGAGCGCTGTAAAAGGTTACCCTAGAGAGCCTTTTGAGCCCCTCAAACATTTCCATGCATCATCAACCTTAACAAAGCTTATTAATACATATAGGCATTACTAGTTTAGGTTGTGCGCTTACCACGGAATGACGCTTAAGATGCCCCCAAGGATTAAGGCTCTTGAAGCCATTTCTTCGATAGCGGCCGGGAGGGTTAAGAAGATAGGCCCAGGAATGTATAAGGTTGTTTCCTCAAAAGGAGAAAAAACGTACACCGTTATAATTAAAGGAAACACAGTTTTCAGCAACGACAACGGAACAATTCACAGGGGATACGTTGGGTACCCGATAATAGCAGCGCTCATGCTTGAGGGCGTCCTCCCAAAGAACGACGCTATAGGGAAAGCTATAAAGGACGTACCTTGGGCTGACTGGAACGAAAGCCTGAAGAGCTACAAAAAGGTTGAGGAGAAGGTGAAGGAGGAAGCAAAGAAGAACGGGGTTGAGCCTAAGGATATAGACGAATACGTTGAAATGGTGATGCAGGCGCTTTCGATGATAACTTTAAAGTTTAAAGATATGCGCCAGTTAGGATTACTGGAATGAAGCTGATAAACTTTACAGATAAAGGGGTTCACAGGGTTGGGGTCCTTGTTAAAGATGAAATAGCGGACCTCAGCGACGTGTTTTCAACGTACGGCCTTTCGATCAAGTCAGTTGAGGAGTTCCTGAGGGAAGGATTCCTGGAAGAAGCTGAAACTGTTTTAAAAGAAGCTAAAAAGTTTTACAAACTCAATGAGGTAAGGGTCGACCCAACTGTTCGGAGCCCCCAGAAGATATTCTTAGCTGCGGTCAACTATTACTCTCACTCTAAAGAAAGCAACCTTCAAAGGCCTGAGCAGCCCTACTTCTTCACAAAGTTCCAGAACGCTCTCGCGGGACCTTTCGAAGAAATAAAGAAGCCAAAGTCGAGCGAAAAGATGGACTACGAAGGGGAGCTAGCTGTGATAATAGGAAAAAAGTGCAAGTACGTAAGCAGAAGCGAGGCGATGAGCTGCGTGGCCGGGTACACCGTTGCAAACGACATAAGCTTCAGGGACTGGCAGTTCCCGCCCGGATGGCCAAACGCCAAGTCGCCCTATGGCATGAACTGGGTTATGGGAAAAGCTATGGACCAGGCCCTTCCCCTTGGTCCTTACCTAGTAACAAAGGATGAGGTGCCCGATCCCTACTCGCTCAGCATTAAAACAACTGTTAACGGGGAAATCAGGCAGGACGGGAGGACTTCTGACATGATATTCAAGATCGATGAGCTGATTTCCTACCTGAGCCAGGGGATAACCCTGCTCCCTGGAGACGTTATATCAACTGGGACCCCTGAAGGGGTAGCCGCTTTCAAGGGAGAAAGGTACTTAAAGCCTGGGGACGTAGTAAGGGTTGAAATAAGCGGCTTAGGAGCTATAGAGAACAAGATCGTAGAAGAATGACAAAGATAATAAGGGTTGATCCAATTAGCTTTGAAGAAAGCCTTCTTTATGAAGCCGCAGAAGCCATAAGAAGAGGAGGGCTCGTTGCCTTCCCAACCGAAACTGTGTATGGTCTAGGAGCGGATACGTTCAACGGGAGGGCGTGCTTAAAGATATTTGAAGTTAAAAGGAGGCCTCCTGACAACCCGCTCATAGTTCACATCAAGGACTTTGAGCAGCTTTACTCTGTTGCTGAAGATGTGCAGAAAGAGGAAGTGCTTAGGAAGGTCTGGCCGGGCCCGCTGACTGTTGTGCTGAAGAAGAAAAAAGAGGTTCCAAAAGAGGTCACGGCCGGGCTTGATACCGTAGCAGTCAGGATGCCCGCGCATCCTGTTGCCCTCAAGCTGATAGATCTCTCTGGTACCCCAATAGCAGCTCCTAGCGCAAACATATCAGGCAGGCCCAGCCCTACGAGAGGCGAAACCGTAGTTAAAGAGCTGAACGGCTTGGTTGACGTGATTATAGACGCTGGCCCAACGTTCTTTGGGGTTGAATCAACGATAGTAGATCTTACAAAGGAGAAGCCGGTTTTGCTTAGGCCTGGGCCCTTCACCGTTGAGGAGCTGAGGAGCGTTTTTGGAGAAATTGTGGTCCCAGAAGAAGCTTCTGGCTCAGCCGACTTTGATAAGCCCCTGGCGCCAGGAATGAAGTACAGACACTACGCTCCGTCAAAGGACCTGTTTTTGCTTCTCGACAACTCCCTGGTCAAGGAGGTCTATAAAGTTGCGAACAAAAGGGTTGCCCTTCTGATAAGCGAAGAAAAGCTCGAGGAGGTTAAGGGCCTGAAGAACGATAACGTTCAAACAATAATATTAGGAACTGAGAGCAACCTGTACACCGTGGCCAGAAACTTATTTGAGAGCTTGAGGCTCATAGACAGCATGGACGTTACCTTTGGGATAGCCCAGTCCTTTGAGGAAAGAGGTATAGGGTTTGCTATAATGAACAGGCTAAGGAAGGCCTCTGGCAGAAAGTACATAAAGAGCTACGAAGACCTAAAGAAAGCTTTTGGGGTTAGCTATTTGTAAGATTCAAAGAGGAACATCAAGAGCCTGTCGTGAGCGCCCTCGTCCTCGATTATTCCAGATAAAATCATCTTCAGAAGCTCGTCGTTCTTCAAGCTAGCCTCCTCGAATATCTTCTTATATATTTCATAAGCTATCTCCTCTCCCTTTTCGAGCTGCCTCAGCTCCTCGAAGATCTCTTTGAAGCTCATCTTAGGGGCCCTGTCCTTAAGCTCGAGCGCTCTCTTCGCTATATCCTCAGCTAGGCCGAGGGCCTCCTCTGAAACAGCACTAGAGTAGCTCTTCAGCTTAGGCTCAAGGAGCTTAAGCAGCTGCTCGTGCTCCATAGAATCCATAGCTATCTTTTGAAAGACTAGCTTTGTCTCCTGAGAGAAGATCTTCATAGAATAAAGAACAGAATATAGCCCTGATAGGTTTGCTTCAAGCCTTTCTAACGATTTTACAAAATCCATCAGCTAATATTTATCAATTTATGAATAAAAAGTTTACTTTCGTAATTGATTCAAAATTTTGAAAAAGAATGATTAATACGGAAAATTTTTAAAGATCAAGAGTATGTGGTTGATATGCTAGGAAAATACCACAACTTTCCGCCCACTCACGATTCGTTCCTGGACAAGCCTTCACAGGATTCGTACGAAGTAGCCATAATAGGAGCTGGGGGAGGAGGATATCACGGGGGCTTTCAGCTCTCGGACAGCAAGAAAAAGGCGCTGATCGTTGACGACAAGGGGAACCTAGGAGGGAACTGCCTCTACGAGGGCTGCATACCGTCAAAGGCTGCTTACATGACCGTTTACCTGATGGAGAAGGTTAAGAAGATAGCTGAGTCAAAGGGGCCTGTAGAGATAAAGATGGTCAGGGAAGTATGGGAGGCGGCTGTCGAGCACAAGGACTGGGTTCAGGATATAAGGTACCAGCAGCACATAAGGGAGATACTTGAGCACGAAAACCTCGAGTTCGTCAAGGGGGTTGCAAAGCCCTTAAGCCCTACTGAGGTGCTCGTAGAGAGCCTGGACGGCTCTTGGAGCAAGAAGGTAAAGGCAAAGTACCTTCTTGTTGCTACTGGATCTGTTCCCGCCAAGCCTCCGATAAAAGGGACTGAAAATGCTATAGGCTCTGAGGAGCTTTTCGGCTACAAGACTTCTTACAGGAAGCTTTCAGCTTCATACGTTATAATCGGGGGAGGATACATAGGGGTTGAAGCGGCGTCAGCCCTGAGCAGGATCTCAACGGACGTAACTATCCTAGAAATGCTCCCGAACATACTGAACGGCTGGGACGAGGAGGCTGTTAAGGAGATCAGAGGGATGCTTGAGGAAAACGGGGTTAAGATAAAGACAAACTCAAGGGTTCTTTCCATAGAAAGGTCAGGGTCGCAGAAGACGGTAACGTATGTTGACGAAAAGGGAGAAACAAAGAGCATAACAGCAGACGAGGTGATCCTGGCGGCTGGAAGGGTCCCGTACCTTGAGGGGCTCGAGGGGCTTGGAATAGTAGAAAACAAAAGGGTCGCTGTAGACAGCCACATGAGGACAAAGGTCCCAAACATCTACGCCGCCGGAGACGTAATTGGAAAGTACATGCTCTTTCACTCTGCAGTTAAGGAGTCCACAATAGCCGCGTGGAACATAATAGCTGAAAGGCCGCTCTATGAGGTTAACTTCAGGAGCATCCCTGTAACTGTCTTCACTGAGCCCGAGCTTGCCAGCGTAGGAGTGACCCCGGAGGAAGCAAAAAGGCTGGCTATACCTCACGAAATTGTATCATATCCTCTTGAGGACGACGCTTACGCCCAGATAATGAAGATGAGGAAGGGATGGGTTAAGATAGTGGTTGAGAGGGAGACCCAGAGGGTTATTGGGGGCTTGATATTTGGAGAAGCGGCTTCCCTGCTCATAAACGAAATAGCTTTAGCAGTTTCTGTAAACGCAAGGGTAAAGGACATAGGCCTTCTAGCTCACCAGCACCCAACCATATTTGAAGCGATAGACAGAGCCGCGGTAAAGTGCTGCTTGGTTTAACAGCTTTTAAAAATCCTGTTTGATAAAATTTTGATATAACGAAAATTTTTATAGCCAACACCTCAGAACCTATCTAAGAACAAAATTGCACAGAGCTTTTGAAGAATACAGGGCTCTTAATGAAAGCGCAAAGAGGCTTGCCGCCTACACTCTCTTCAACAACTTCGCGACTAACCTGGGCGGCTTCATAACTGTTTTCTTTGTTTTATATTTAGGATACGGGGTTGTGTTCTACGGGATACTTAACGCTCTTGGAGGGTTTGCGTTCTTTTCATTCCTTATACCTTCCTCTTACTTAACCTACCTGAAGGGCTCGAGGAGGACTGTAGCTACTGGGAGCGCGCTTCAGGCGATTTCTTACTTCATGATATTCCTTTACCCTTCTAGAACAACGCTTCTCGCTTCTTCTATAGTTGGCTCGATAGGATCTAGCATGAATTCTGCTGCGCTCAACCCCCTCATATCAAAGAGCGAGTCGCTACAAAACAGGACAAAGGCCTTTTCTCTCAACTACTTTTCTAACAACATAGGGGCCTTTGTTGGCACAGCCCTTTCAGGATCTCTTGCGGACATCCTGAAGACAAGGGTTGGGTACGATTTATCTTACAGGCTTATCTTTGCTTTTTCGGCAGCGGTCCTTCTCCTTTCATCTTACTTGGTTAGCAGGGTTAAAACCGACCTGAAGCCCTCTCCTCCCAAGCTCAACCTCAAGGACGAAAACTTTAAAACGATTTACAAGCTGGCGATCCCCGCAGGGCTTATAGGGGCAGGGGCGGGCTTTCTGATACCATACTTCCCGCTCCAGTTTAAGTACAGGTTCAACCTGAGCGTTTCGGTGATTTCAGCGATATTTTCAATAACAAGCCTCTTCATGGCCTTCTTCTCGCTTTACATGCCTTCCCTCGAGAGAAGGCTTGGGTCTCTAAGAGCCATAGTGAGCTCCTGGGTCACTGCAACAACCTTCATGATCGTTATGCCCTTTGTTGGATTCTTAGGGAGAGGAACAGTTGCGGAGGCTCTATTTTCAGCCTTCTACCTTTTGAGGACGGTTACGATGAACGTGATAAGCCCAGTTCAGTCATCCTTTGAGCTCTCTCTTCTGAGCGACGAGTACAAGAGCATAGGCTCAAGCATCGAAACGCTGGCCTGGAACTCGCTTTACTCGATAACAGTTACGTTTGGGGCTTATCTGATGAACTGGTCGTTGAACGCGCCTTTCTTTGTCTGCGCGGCCTTCTACTACGCATCAGCAGCAATATATTATAAGTTCTTTTCAAAGGCGAAGAGGGTAGCTTAAAGAGGCGCGCTGCTATAAGCTTATTTTGTATTTAAACAAATATGATCTGGAGCTGATATGATAAAGGGCCTCTGCCTCCTTCCGCACGGGGATGAGCTTTTGGATCCTGAGGACCCTGACGTAAAGGATCTGAGAAAAATAATGATGGAGTGCGGGCTTAAGCACAAAGGGGAGACCTTGGTAGTTGTTTCGCCACACACGATAAGGATCCCTGACCACATCTCTATCTTATACTCTGAAAGGATCTGCGGTAAGGAAAGGTGCTACCTAACGGATAGAAGCTTAGCTGACGAACTCTTCGAGAAATCAAAGGAGAGCGGCATTCCGGCCGTTAAAGTTAACTACGGAACAGATTCGGGCGAGCTCTCTTCTCTCCCGCTGGACTGGGGCTCAGAAATCCCCCTGAGCTTTTTCCCCAGGGCAGAAAAAGTGGTCATAGTTGGGCCTGGAAGAGAGGTTGAAAGGGTTGTGCTGTTCAAGTTTGGATCTATAATGAGCGATCTAAAGGCCGATTTATCGGTAATTATAAGCGCAGACCAGTCGCACGCCCACTCCTACTACGGCCCATACGGCTTCTCCTTCTTCGCCAAAACTTACGACAGGTTGGTCAGGAAGCTTGTGAAAGAGAACAGGCTCGAAGACCTCTTGTACGTTGATGAGGAGATGGTTGAGAGGGCAAAGCCTGACAGCTACTGGCAGCTACTCATCCTAGCGGGGATGCTAAGCAGGATAAGAGCAGAGCCGAAAAGGACCGCTTATGCGGTAAAAAATTACTACAGCATGCTTGCAGCTATCTACGAGCTTAAGGCTTGAGGAGTCCTTCCTTTTCGAGCATGCTATCCAAGTTCTTCTTAACAGCCGCTATGAACGTCTGGGTGTCCACGACTGCGTTTATTGGAGGGTCTGCAACGTTGGCGACATCTTGAGTCATTATCTTATCGACCTCTATCGTCTTCTTAACCGCCTGCTCCAGCAGGTCAGCGAACCTATAGAGGTCTTGGGTTCCGTCCAGCTCAGCCCTCCTCTTTAATCCCCTGGTCCACGCAAATATGATTGCTGTTGGGTTCGTCGAGACCTTTTCGCCCTTGAGGTACCTGTAGTAGTGCCTCTGGACGGTTCCGTGGGCGGCCTCAGACTCATAGTAGCCCTCAGGGGACATGAGCTCAGAAGTCATGAGGGCCAGCGTTCCTACGAAAGCGGTTGAAACGAAGTCTGAGAAAACGTCGCCCTCGTAGTTCTTGCAGGCCCAAACGAAGCCTCCCTCAGACCTCACGGCCCTGGCCAGGGCGTCGTCTATAAGATAGTAGTTGTAGTGAAGCCCGTATGACTCGAACTGCTGCTTGAACTCGTTCTCATAGACCTCGTTGAATATCTGCTTGAACCTAGCGTCGTATACCTTGGATATGGTGTCCTTTGTAGCGAACCAGAGGTCGAGCTTAACCATTAGAGCGTAATTGAACGAAGCCCTTGCGAAGCCCCTTATGGACTTATCTATGTTGTACTTTGCCTCTATGACCCCTGAACCGCTGAACGAAGGGAACTTGTAGCTCCTTGAGCTCCCGTCCTTTCCCTTAACGACGAGCTCAGCTTCGCTCCCTTCTTCGAATGAAGCGCTCACAGCGTCGTATATGTCCCCGAACGCGTGCCTTGCTATGATTATCGGCTTCTTCCAGAACCTTATGGCAGGCCTCACGTTGCTAACTATTATCGGGGCCCTGAATATTGTCCCGTCCAGAATCTTCCTAATCGTTGCGTTTGGGCTGGGCCACTCCTTCTTTAGGTTGTACTCCTTGACCCTTTCTGCGTTCGGAGTTATGGTTGCGCACTTTACACCGACCTTCCACCTCTTTATGGCTTCAGCCGCTTGTACTGTTATCTGGTCGTTAGTTTCGTCCCTCTTCTTGATGTGAAGGTCGTAGTACTCTGTCTTCAGGTCGACGTAAGGAAGAAGGAGCTGCTCCTTGACCCAGGCCCACATGACCCTCGTCATTTCGTCGCCGTCGATCTCAACTATAGGATTTTGCATCTTGATCTTTTCCATAGCAGAATCTTAGTAAAAAAATGAATTTAACCTTTATTAATAAAGAGGCTTATAGAAACTTCAAGAGGTAGTCGTATTCATCTAGGCCTGTTATCTCTTTAAGCTGCTGCAGATACCTTCTTACCCCTTCCTTGCCTATCTCCTTCTCGTACTCCATTATCCCCTTTGGGTACCCAAGCCCCAGCTTAGAGGAAACGTTCACGTCCTCTTCGCTTGCAACATTATTGTTTATTATCCAGTAGGCCTCCGCTATCTCCGGCGCAACAACCAGCCAAGGATCAAACGGTTCCCCAGCTTCCTTAGGAATTTCGGGCTTCTTGTAGATTCCCTTCCCTGGATACCTGTAGAACCCCTCCCCTGACTTGACCCCGAACTTCTTCTCCAAGTACTTCTCCTCAAAGGACCTGCAGAGGGTTGCAACAAAACCCCTCTCCTTCATAGCTTTAAATACAAGGTAGAAAACGTCGACGCCGCTGTAGTCAGCCAGCTCAAAAACGCCCATGGGGAAGCCAAGCTTGTGCTTTACAGCCGAGTCTATCTGAAGGATTTCTGCCCTTCCTCTTTCAACGAGCTGGCAGGAAGCGTTCATGAGCCTGGCCAGAAGGCGGTTGACTATGAAGCCCGGAACGTCTTTCATTACAAGGACCGGGGTCTTGTTTAGCTCCTTTGCCAGCTCAACAGCTCTGTTAACAGCCTTGTCTGAAGTGTAGTTCCCCTTTACGACTTCAACGAGGCGCATGAGCTGCGGGGGGTTGAAGAAGTGGAGGCCTATGACTTTCTCCCTTTTGCTAAGTCCTTCTGATATCTCAGTTATCGGAAGGCTGCTGGTGTTAGTTGCTAAAAGCTCAGCTTCTGGGCTGAGGGCCTCCGCTTTCCTAAATATTTCCTTCTTAAGGTTTATCTCCTCGGGGGCCGCTTCTATAACTATCGCTGAGCCCCTCAGGGCTTCTTCCAGGCTCGTGGTTGGCTTTATCCTCAGCATTATCTCCTCAACGTCCTTTACAATCCCCTTTGACTGAAACTTCTCGAGGCTCTGCCTTATCCTGTCCAGCGCGTTCTTCAGGATCTCATCGGTCAGATCGTAGAGGTAGACTTCGTAGCCCGAAGTGGCTAATATCTGGGCTATCCCGTGCCCCATCGTCCCGGCTCCTACGACGCTTGCCTTTCCCTTCATCCTACCTCTACGCTCTTAGAAACGAGCTTGAGGAGCGTTTTTGCGATAGTTAGCCTCTGTATGTCGTTCGTTCCCTCGTAGATTGTGGTTATTATAGAGTCCCTCAGGTACCTCTCGACTCCTGTGGCCGTGTCCACTCCTGCCCCTCCGTGAACCTTTATAGCTGTGAGAGAAAGCTCCTCCGCCACCTCAGTCGCGTAAGCTTTTGCCATGGAAGAAGCCATAAGGAACAGGGGCTTCTTTTGGTCTGCTAAGTAAGCAGCCCAGTAGACAAGGAGCCTTGCCGCTTCAAGCTTCATCAGCATGTCTGAGATCTTGAAGGCGACCCCTTCGAATCCAATTATGGGCTTCCCGAAAGCGTTCCTCTCCGTCGAGTAGTTGAATGCTAGCTCAAAAGCAGCCTGAGCTATCCCTAGGGCCTGAGCCGCTATGATTATCCTGGAGTAGTCGTAGGTGGTTACTATAACCTTAAAGCCTTCCCCTTCCTTCCCCACGACGTTCTCTTTTGGAAGCAACAGGTTGTTGAATATGACTTCGTTGGGCTGCTCGCCCCTGAGGCCCATAACCTTGAACTTCTGGCCTATCTCGAGCCCCTTCATCCCCTTCTCTGCAACGAAAGCCGTTATGCCCTTCCACCTCTTGCCCGCTTCAGGCTCAGATGTTCTAGCTGAAAGGATGAAGTAGTCTGCCCTGTCAGAGTTCGTTATGAATATCTTCCTGCCGTTCACCAAATAGCCGTTTTCCGTCTTCTCTGCCCTGGTCTGGATTCCCGCTACGTCGCTGCCCGCTCCTGGCTCTGTGTTAGCGTGGGCTGCGAACTTTTCGCCCCTTGCTATCGGGGGTATGTACTTTTTCTTCTGCTCCTCTGTCCCGAAGAGCATTAGGGGCACTATGAAGAGATGGTTTACAGTTACCATTGTTCCCAGAGATGGGAGAACCCTCGAGAGCTCTTCTGTGAGCACAGCGAGGGTCCTCATGTCCCCGCCCTGCCCGTCGTACTCCTGAGGGACTCCCACGCCGAAGAGGCCGAGCTTCCTAGCTTCGTCTATTATCGCCTGAGGGATCTCGTTAGTCTCCTCAACCTTCTGAATGTGTGGCCTGACCTTTTCTTCCGTGAACTCCCTGAGGGCCTTCCTGAAAAGCTCGTGCTCTTCCGTCATTTCTATCTTGAAGTCAAACAGGTCGTTAAAAGGAAACATCGATATAAACTATCTATTTAGTTAGATTTAAGTTTTATTTTTCGAACGCTTTCATAAAAATATTTGAATAATTTTATTTAAAAAGTGAAAATATTCTAAAATCGCTCATTTTAAATACTACTTTTATCAAAATTAATTGTTGTATGAGCGCGATCCCTTACTTTTACTACCCCTCTTCGATATCTGTAGTTGGGGTCTCACCTAGGGAAGACAACTTCGCTACCATAATATTCAAGAACCTGCTGGAGTCAAAAAGCAGGGGGCTTCTTAAGGCTGATATATATCCGGTTAACCCTCTGTACGAGAGCTGCCTTGGCTTTGAGTGCCTGAAGGAGGTCCCAAAAACTGACCTAACAATAATATCAGTGCCCTCATCTGTCGCCTATCAGTACGTTGATGAAGCTGACAGGGCCGGGGTTAAAGCGGCCATAGTGATCTCTGGAGGTTTTTCGGAAGTTGGGGGAGAAAGGCTGATAAAGAGAGAGCTCAGGATGAGGGTCCTTGGCCCGAACACAATTGGGATAGTGAACGCGTACAACGGCCTGAACACCCTTTTCCTCCCAAGGATGAAGCCCACAAAGTACGGGGCTGAACTTGAATCCCTGCCTCAGCTGAAGCAGGGAAAGATAGCGGTTATAACCCAGAGCGGAGGGGTAAGCGTTTCTCTGCTCGACGAGCTCCTCAGCAACGACGTTGGGATAAGCTACTTGACCTGCTTGGGAAACTCAGAGGACGTCACGGCTTCAGACGTTTTGGACTTCTTGGCTGAGGACGAGAGGACTGAGGTTGCCCTCCTTTACGTAGAGGGGATAAAGGACGGCCTGAAGTTCCTGAAGTCTGCGACAAGGTTCACGAGCAAAAAGAAGGCTTTTGCAGTGATAGCTGGGAAGAGCCAAACGGGGAGAAGGGCAACTGTATCTCACACAGCTTCAATCATAAAGAACTACACGCTCTACATGTCTGCGTTCAGGCAGGCTGGAATAGTTGTTGTTGACAGCTTAAGGGAGCTGGTTAACGTGGCCAGGGTCTACGACAAGTCCGGGCTCCCCAGAGATGAAAGGGTCGCTGTAATAACAAACAGCGGAGGAGCCGGGGTTCTTGCCGCAGACGAGCTGGGTTCAAAAGGGATAAGCGTCCCAGATTCATCTAAGGACCTTGAGAGGCTGAAGGCTGAAGGGAAGGTTCCGGCCATAGCAAGCTTGGCCAACCCCATAGACGTGAGCGCTTCCGGAAGGGACGAGAGCATAATAGAAGTCTACAGGACCCTCTCTGAAAGGGGCCTCTCGAACTTTATAATAATAAGCACTCACTACCCCCCGGGGATATCCGACAGGCTGCCAGAAGCCATATCGAGCCTTTCAAAAATATACAGGAACTTCAACATAGCTGTTGAGCTTGGGAGGTCTGAGTGGTCGGAGCACCTGAGGAAGGAGTACATGAAGCAGGGGATTCCCGTCCTGAATTACCCTGAAGAAGCTTCAGACGCGGCTTACTATCTGATAGAAGCGTTCAGGTCAAGGCCTTCTTGGAAGGAAGAAACCATATCTGAGCCGACCGTAAAGGCGAAGGGCCTCACAACAAACCCTGAGGACTTTGAGTTCTTGAAGGACTTCGGCTTCTCTTTGCCTGGCTGGGGATGGGTTGAAGGGGAGGAAGAGCTGAGAAAAGCTCAATACCCGATAGTGCTTAAGGTTTACCAAGAGGGGCTTGTCCACAAGACAGAGGCTGGGGCTATAAAGACAAACATAAAGAGCTTAGAGGAAGCGTACGAAGCCTTTAAGGAGCTCAGGTCCAGGTTCCCTTCCGGGAGGATATACTATCAGGAGCAGGTGTCAGGGATCGAAGTGAGGGTTGGGGTTGTTAAGGATGAGGTCTTCGGACACTACATAAACGTAGGGTTCGGGGGAATACTCACTGAGCTCCTGAGCTCTGGTTCAACGTACATATGCCCCGTGGACAAGGAATTGGCCCTGAAGATGCTGCACGAATCAAAGATTTATGAAGCGATATCGGGCTTCAGGGGGATCTACAGGTATCCGCCTGAATCTTTTGCAGAAGCCCTTTCAAAGCTATCAAAGTGGGCCTACTCTAAGGAAGAAGTTGAGGAGCTTGAGGTTAACCCTTTGATCATAAACAGCAGAGGGATGTTCGCGGCCGACTTCAGGATGAAGGTTTTAGAATAAAGATAAAAATTTACTTAAATTATAAATTTTGCGTTTAAGAAAATCAAAAAAGCAAAACATTTTTCCTTCGATTTTATTAAAAATTAAATTAAAAAATTTCTAAAAAAGAAACTATAAAGGAAATTTTAACAAAAAGCGGAGCTAGATTTCCAAAAAAATTAAATGGGATATATAAACATATATAATAAATATTTTTCAATAAATCGATTAATTTTTTCAAAAAAATTTTTGATTTTACCTCAAATTTTATTAAAAACGCATAAATATTTTGATTTTTATATAATTTATGAGCATGTATAAGGTGGTGCATTCCGGCTGGGAGGTCGTCATAAACAACGAAAGGTGCAAAGGATGCGAAATATGCGTAAACGCATGCCCCCAGCAGAACCTCGAGCTGAGCGATAACGTCAATTCTCTGGGGTACCACTACGTTGTCTTCTCCGAGATTGGGAAGAGAGGGGCATGCACTGGATGCAAGATATGCTGGTGGGTCTGTCCTGAGTACGCGATTTTGGAGGTGAGGAAGGTTGAAAAGGCTAATAATGGGGGCTAAGGCTTTAGCGGAAGCAGCCGCCAGCTCTGGGCTTGAGGCTTACTTTGGGTACCCGATAACTCCCAGCAGCGAGATCATGGAGAACCTTTCTGTGATATACGGGGAAAAGAAGTACCCGTGGTTCAAGGTTTTCTTGCAGTGCGCGAGCGAGATCGAGTCGGTAAACATGCTGTTTGGGGCTGGAGCCTCAGGGCACATAGCGATGACGGCTACTTCTGGGCCCGGGCTCAGCCTAATGGCAGAAGGTATATCATACGCATACGCTTCAGAGGCGCCTTTCTTGATAATAGACGTTAACAGGGGAGGACCTGGGCTGGGTAACGTGGCCCCCGAGCAGAGCGACATATCTTTCGTTCTCAACTCCTTAGGGCACGGAGGGGTTAAGCCAATAGTCCTTGCCCCTCACACTGTTCAGGAGAGCATGGAGCACGTTCACAAGGGCTTTGAGCTCGCCTTTGCTTTTAGGACCCCTGTCATACTTCTTACGGACGCCCTGATAGTCCACATGTACGACACGGTAGAGTGGAGCCCCCCGTACGTAGTGAGGCCCAACGTTGACTGGGCCGCTAGAGGAAGAAACTACGGGGAGAGGCACTCGATAAACAGCATATACCTGGATCCGCCTGAGCTCAAGGCCAACAAGGAAAAGCTCCTGAAGAAGCAGAAGGAGATAGAAAGGGTTGCTGAGTCGGAGTGCTTCATGTGCGAGGAAAACCTTGACGTGCTCTACTATGCCATAGGGATATCTGCAAGGATAGTTAAGGAGGCTGTGCTTAATCTAAGGGAGAAGGGGATCAAGGCTGGGCTGTTCAGGCCGATAACGCTTTATCCTCTAGATGTAAGCAACCTCGTCCACTACTCATCAACAGCAAAAAAGCTTGTCTCTGTTGAGATGAACGAGGGACAGCTCGCTGACTTCTTCTCTAAGTACGTTCACAGGGAGATAGAGGTTTTGCCGTACCTTGGAGGCTACATACCGGACGTTATGGAGGTGGAGGAGACTTGGAGGTAAAGCAGTTCAGCGGCGTTCTTCCCAACGGCGTAACCACCTACTGCCCTGGCTGCGAGCACGGGCTCTTGCTCAAGTTCATAGCGATGGCCCTTGATGAGCTTGGAATGACTGAAAAGGCCATCATGGTCGGATCTGTTGGCTGCTCGACCCTAGCATACAAGTTCCTGAACGTGGATTACGTTCAGGCCCCGCACGGTAGAGCTCCCGCTGTGATGACCGCTATAAAGCTTCTTGAAAAGGACAAGATTGTCTTCGCAATTCAGGGCGATGGCGACGCTCTATCGATAGGGCTCGCTGAGCTCCTCCACGCGGCCAACAGGGGGGTCCCGATAACCGTTTTCATGTACAACAACATGGTCTTCGGAATGACTGGGGGACAGATGGCTCCAACAACCCCTGAGGGCATGGTTACCACAACAACACCTTTCGGGAGGGACATAAAGCAGATGGGTCCCCCGATGGACGCGTGCAAGGTCCTTTCATCCTTCCCGAACATAGCTTACTTGAAGAGGGTTGTGATTACTCCTAAGCCTTTGTTCACAAAGGACAGGGTCATGTACTCCTCAAAGGAAGCGATAGAGTCGTACAAGGCAGTTCTGAACGCTTTCAAGGTACAGATGATGGGAGGCTTCAGCTTCGTCGAGTTCCTGGGAACGTGCAACGTCAACTGGAAGATGAGCATACTAGACTCTAAAGTATACGTGCACAAGGTAGGGGTAAAGAACTTCCCGCCAGGGCTCTGCAGGGATGCTTTCGGGGTTGATGGCAAATGACCTTCTCTATAATAAACTCGGGCAGGGGAGGGCTCGGGGTGGTCGAGCTTGGGGAGATGCTAGGCTGGTACTTCATAGAACTGGGATACAAGGCAACTAGCGTGCCGAACTACGGGCCCCAGACAAGGGGAGGGTACGTCGAGAGCATAGTCGTAGCTGACGAAAAGGAAGTGCTTAACCCGATACCGCATCAATTTGACGTAGCGAACGTCCTTGACTTCCTGGGCATGTACGCTGTAGATAAGGTTAAGGAGAGCGGGATGATAATAATTAACTCTACGCTCATAAAAGAGAGAATAAGCTCTAAGGCCAAAGTCTACTACCTTCCCGCCACAAAAGTTGCTGAGGAAGCGTCAAAGGGGAAGCTTAGGGAGCCGAGGGTTGCCTCAAACTCAGCTGTGTTTGGCTTTCTTGTAAGAGAGCTTGGGGGAGATGAGAGCGTCATGGAGAAGGCCATACAGGAAGCGCTGAGCGACAAGTCTTCAAACGTCATACAGATAAACATAGATATAGCAAAGAGGGCGTACTTCGGCTACAAGAGCCTCCTTGACTGAACGAA
>CAYFJA010000006.1:0-11314 GCA_964343315.1 uncultured Nitrososphaerales archaeon | reverse complement strand
TAGATATAGCAAAGAGGGCGTACTTCGGCTACAAGAGCCTCCTTGACTGAACGAAATGCAAGCCTTTAAGTGCTGGTGAAGCTGTATAATTTTAATTTAAAGCGTTGATGAAGCGCGGGGAGGCTTAAAGAGGACATGTAAAAAGCCTCCCGCAAAGAACTTCATATTCTCGAGCACCAAGGAGCCAAAAGGGGTCATTAAAACTCAAAAAGAGACCTCAGGACAAGAACTATGTTGCTTGCTTCCCTGAACCTCCTCCTAGCGTAGTCAATCCACTTTTCGCCGTAGGGGATGTATAGGGCTTTCTTAACGTTCTCCTGGCTTATGTTAAAGAGGAACTTGTTCTTTATCCCGAGGAGCATGGCTATGGTTACGTTTCTTTTGTAGGTCTTGTTCAGCTCAAGGGCCTCCTTAACCAAGTTTGTGTCGTGAGTTGCTACGGTGAACTCAGGGGCGTTCTCGAAAAGGTACCTCATTATCTTCCTGTAGTTTTCCGTCTTCTCCTTCCAGCTAGTGTAGGCTATCTCTGGGGGCTCCTTGTACGCCCCTTTCACTAGCCTTATTATCCCTCCCCTCTTCACGATCTCTTCTACGTCCTTGTTGCTCCTCCTCAGGTAGGACTGTATGGCTATCCCTTCCCTTGATACCGTTAGGCCCTCGTAGTAGAGCTTTATTGTGGGCTCGACGTAAGGGTAAGCCTCCATGTCCAGCCAGACGAAGACGTCGTTCGCCTTAGCGTACCTGAGTATCTTCAAGTAGTTCTCCTTTGCCTTTTCGTAGCTTATGTTAAGGCCTATTTGGGTAGGCTTGACTGATATGTCGCTTATCAGCCCTCTTTCTCTTATCTCATCTATAACCTCAAAGTAGTTCTCTATGGTCTTTGATATCTCGCTCTCGTCCTTCAGCTCCTCGCCCAGATAGTTTATTATTCCCCCAACGTTAAGAGCGTTGATCTTCTTCACGACGTTAACCGCGTCTTCTATGTTTGGTCCTGCGATCCATCTCTTCGCGAGAACCCTTTCCAAAAATTCGAACATTTTACGATATATAATTAGCAATTTCTAATAATTAAATTTTTAAATTCAAAAATGAGCAAAAAAGAAGCTGGTGCCTTAAAAGTTTAAAAGCATGGACTGCAATTATAAATAATTGATGACCGGATTTAAGGACGTGTTTACCTACCTTTCCTTCGTTTCTCAAGGAAAAGAAAAAGAGTTCAACGAGCTCTTCGATCAGGCCCTTGAAAAGGTAAGAAAGGAGTACCTGGGGAAGGAGTACCCAATATACATAGGGGAGAAGGAAGTTAAGACCGAAGCGAAGCTTGTTGAAAAGTCTCCTATAGACGGATCCCTCGTGTGCATATGCCAGAAAGGGGACAGGGACGTAACAAGGCAGGCGATAGCAGAAGCTAAGAGAATGTTCGATGAGTGGTCTGGCTACGGGTGGAGGAAGAGGGCCCAGATAATGAGGAAAGCAGCGGACATAGTTGAAAAGAACAAGTTTGAGCTTGCAGCAATCCTATCTATAGAAAACGGAAAGAACAGGCTGGAGTCGATAGGGGAGGTTGACGAAGCCATAAACTTCCTGAGATACTACGCGTATTTGCTCACGTCAAACAAAGGATACAACGCTGTTGCAAAGCTCACGTCAAAGGGGGCCAAGATAAAGTACGGCTTTCAGGGCTCAGTAACAAAGACGGAGGTAATTGAGCAGAGGATGCTGCCTTACGGGGTCTTCGGGATCATAGCGCCCTTCAACTTTCCAGTTTCGATATCAACTGGCATGAGCGTCGGAGCCCTGATAACTGGGAACACAGCGATCTTGAAGCCTTCGTCGACCGGAAACATGACCATGCTCACGGGCATAATGATATACAAGTACCTTATAGAAGCAGGAGTCCCGAAGGGAGCCTTCAACGTAGTTACTGGCCCAGGCTCAGAGGTTGGGGACGAGCTTGTTGTGAACCCGGAGGTCTCTGGCATAGCGTTCACCGGCTCAAAGGACGTTGGGAAGTCGATGATAAAGAAAGCCTACGACCTGGGGCTCAACAAGGTCTTCATAGTTGAGATGGGAGGGAAGAACCCGGCCATAGTTACAGAAACCGCAAACATCGAAGAAGCCGCCCAGGGGATAATATCAGCGGCCTTCGGCTACCAGGGCCAGAAGTGCAGCGCGCTCTCCAGGCTCTACGTTCACAAGAAGGTTAAAGATGCTCTGGTAGAGGAGCTTGTAAGGAGGAGCAAGGAGCTGTCCATAGGGGACCCAACAAAGGAAGGCGTTTACCTAGGCCCCCTCATAAGCGAAGAGGCGTACAACAGGTACGTCTGGGCGGTAGACCTCGGAAGGAAGGACGGAAAGATAATATTCGGAGGGAACAGGGTCGACGTCGGGCTCAACGGATACTACGTAGAGCCAACGCTCATAGAGCTAAAGCACGGGCACGAGCTTTTCAAGAGGGAGCTCTTCCTGCCAATACTGGTTATGGACACCTACGAGGACTTCAGCGAAGCGATAAGGATGGCCAACGACACCGAGTACGGTCTTACCGCAGGGCTGTACACAGGAAAGGAAGAGGAGATAGAGGAGTTCAAGAGAAAGATAGAGGCTGGAGTCGTTTACGTGAACAGGAGCGCGAGCGCAACGACCGGAGCCATGGTCGGTTACCACCCGTTCGTTGGCTGGAAGAGCAGCGGCTTCACAGGAAAGGGAGCTGGGGGAAGGTTCTACCTGCTCCAGTTCCTCAGGGAGCAGAGCTTCTCAGTATCTCAGTAAAATCTTAGCTTTTGTTTATGCTCTTTAAAATTTCGTTTAATTTATTCTTGAGGTCGCTTATCTCTGCCCTGAGCTTTTCGTTTTCAGCCTTTATCGCGTTGATCTCTTCCTGAGAAGCTCCCTTGCACTTTTCCTCAGGTATGTACCTTATCAGCCTGTACTCCTTCAAGCTTATCTTGTTCGCTGAAGGATCGTACTCGAGGGAAACGTTGAGCCTTATCACGTCAAGCTTGTCTATCTTGTTTGTTGTTATGAGCTCCTCGAAGAGCTTCTTGTTTATCTCAGATATGTCCCTTATTATGATGTCCTTAGGAACGGTCTTGCTCAGGGATACAAGAGCGACCCTCCTCAGCTTGTTGGCGTACCCTGCCGCTATTATGAGGCCCGTGGAGAGCTCAAACTTAACTGGACCTAGAGGAACCTTTGACTCCTCCTCTTTAGCAGGTCCGCTTTCTTCAGCAGACATATTATTAATTTTTAAGGTCAAATTAAAAAACCTTTCTTTCTCACCACGCTTTATCAAGATATTTTAGAAAAGCAGCCGATCTAAAGATAAAAGATTATGCTTTGTCTCCTTCTATTATTTCGTACGATTTCCTGTACAGCTCCTCGAAGTAATCCTTCTTCTTAAAGCGCTGATTGCCGCTAAAGACTTCCTTTAAGACCTTCTCAACTTCATCCCTTAGCTCTCCAGTGTAAGGGTTTAGCTCAAAAACCTCTCTTATCAGGTTCTCTGAGCCGTAAAGAGAAGTAGACTCAACGAGCCTCATCATGTACGTGCTTGTCCCCCAGGCTTCATCGGGGCTGAGCCTGTTAAATATCAGAGATAAGAGCTGGACAAGCTGAATGGTTCTGGAGACCATCCTGTCGTGCTCCTCAGCACCTCTTACGATAAATTCAGCTTCAGGGAAAAAGGACCTTGCTGCGCTGAGCTCCTTCTCCTTGTCCTTAACAGGGACCAGAACCATCCTCTTGCCTTTAAGCTTCTTTGCCCCTGGACCAAAGAGAGGATGTATGGATACAGGGAGCTCAAGCCTTCTCAAGCTCTCTATAACCGGGAGTTTAACACCGCTTATCTCTATGAACGGCTTTCTGAAGCCCTCTTCAGCAAGCTTTGAAGCTATATCCCCAACGCTCTTTATGTTCGTTGAGCAGAGAACGGCGTCAAAAGAATCGGCAGAGCTTAGCTCCCCGAACCTGTAGCCCTTATCCTCAAGCTCAGTTGCTACGCTTTTGTTTATCTCAAAGAAATAAGGCTCAAAGCCGCGCTTAGAGAAATAATCGTAAAACCATTGGCCCATCTTTCCTGCTCCTACGACTAAAACCTTCATTGCTTGCCTTTTAATTGCTTGACCTGCTTAATAAGCTCTGGCACTATGACCTTATAGTCCCCAACTATTCCGTAGTCGCAGTTCTCGAATATAGGGGCCGATGGGTCTGAGTTTATAGCAACCACTATCTTCGCTTCCCTTATCCCGAACACGTGCTGGGCTGCTCCGCTTATTCCAACTGCAATGTAGAGGTTAGGCTTCACAGTCTTTCCCGTTTGCCCGACCTGCCTCTCGTGCGGTATCCACCCTAGGTCAACGGCCTTCCTGCTCCCCGCGTAGGTTCCTCCCAGAGCTTCTGCTAGCTGCTTTATCAGCTCAAAGCCTTCCTTGCTCCCCAGCCCTCTCCCTCCTGAAACTATTATTTCTGCCTTCTCGATGGGCATCTCCTCAGACTTCTGGATCTCGGTCCTTTCAAGCAGCTCGAGGCCTGGGTTTTGCACCTCTGGCATCTCCTCCTTTATGGCCCTTTCAAGCTTCCTGCTCTCGTCCTTCTTTGGTGTCGGGAAAACGTTTGGCCTTACGCTTCCCATCACCGGCCTCCTCCTCAGCGTCCTTATGTGGGCAAGCTGCCACGCCCCGAAAGGCGGCCTGACGAGTATTACCTCCTTGTTCTTCTCGTCCACCTCGATCATGGTGAGGTCTGCCGTTATCCCGGTCCTAAGGTGGTTTGCGATGTAAGGCGCCAGCTCCCTGCCCCTCATTGTTCCGGCAACCAAGAACGCCTCCGGCTTGTACTTGGAAGCCAGATGAGCTAGAACCTCCCCGTACAGCGGAGCGTAGAAGGTCTTGAGCCTCTCGTCGTCCACGTATATTGCTTCGTCTGCGCCGTACTTTCCAAGCTCTTCAACGAGCCCAGATATGTTGTGGCCTAGCATAACACCAACGAGCTTGCTCCCCAGCTTGTCTGCCACCTCTCTTCCTTTTCCAAGTATCTGAAGGCTGGGCTCGAGGATCTGGCCCTTGTCAACTTCTATGAATATCCAGACGTTCTTGTGCTCAGCTGGGTTCACGGGGTTCCAGTCAGGACAAATAGGCTGCGCGCTCATCTAGATCACCTTCTCCTCCTTAAGCTTAGATAACAGCCAGGAGACCATCTCTTCTGGGCTCTTTCCCTGAATTATCTGCTGCTTCCTCGGGATCTTCCCTATGAACTCTGTCTTGGCTACTATCGTCGGGGATCCCTTGAGGCCCGTGCAGAGAGTGTTAAGCTTAAGCTCGTTGTTTGTGTATACCTTTATGGGCTTCTCCTTGATGAACCTAAGCTTGTTGCTGAGCGTTACGTCCCTGGGCTGCTGGGAGTGCATGAGGACGGAAATCAAGCCGGGGAGCTTTATCCTGTACTTCTCAACGTAGGACTCGAGCTGCCTCGTGACCACAAGGCTCCCGTCCTCGAGCACTGCGTCAGTTACGTAGTAAACGTAAGGAATCCCAAGCCAAGAAGCAACCTGAGCCCCGATGTGGGCCGTTGAAGAGTCGAGGGTTTCCTGTCCCGTTATTATAAGATCGTACCTGTCCACAACCTTCTTTATTGCCTGAGAAATCACGTAAGAAGTGGCCAGAGTGTCCGCCCCGCCGTAGGCCCTGTCGGTTAGAAGTATGCCCTCGTCTATCCCCATTCCAACCAAATACTCAATCCCTTTTGTTGCTGAAGGCGGGGCCATTATCATTGCCCTTATCTTACCCCCGTACTTCTCCCTAAGCTTCAAAGCAAACTCAGCCGCTACGAGGTCGTGTGGGTTCACGACGCTCGGGACCCCTTCCCTTATGAGGGTTCCTGTGTTAGGATCAACGTTAACTGTTGTTGTGTTCGGGACGTACTTAAAAAGCAGGATTATATCAAGGCCCATATACATCACCTAGCTAAACCTATAAAATATGCCTTTCCCGCTCTTCGGGTACGTCCAGGTTATAGCTTCCATAGGACACACGACCCTGCACGTCCCGCACTCCACGCAGCCCTCGTAGCTGAACAGTATTCCCCCGTCGCTCTCTGTGTAGCAGCCGGTGGGGCAGAGCCTCACGCAAGCCTTTGTGGGGCAGCTCTTGCACTTGCTGTAGTCAACAGTAATGTGGGGCTTGTGGTCCACGTCCCAGACGTTCACGTTTATCAGGTCTGTTAGCCTCATCTTCTTCTCCTGGGAGCTCACAGGGACATCACCAGCGAATAAGCGTCGCTAATAAGCTTATAGAAGGAGCAGTTTGCCTTCTTGCAGGCCATCCTGAGGCTCTCGAACGCCTTGTAAGGTCCATCAGAAGACTCAAACATAAGCCTGAACATCTCACCCAAAAGGATCGGGTAAACAGAGAACAGAGCTTTGTCGCTCATTAGCTTGTGCACTCCTTTGAACTTCTTCAGCTCCCTCATTATTATGCTTTCCTCAAGCATCTGCTCGTAGACCTTCAGGTTTTCGTATGAGTAGCCTCCAGAGCCGTGGGCAGATTCAACGGCTTTCCCTGCAAGGTAGCCGGAGTAGGCCGCGAAGTCAACCCCCCTGTACGTGTAGCCCGCGTTCAGAAGAAGCCCCGCGGCGTCGCCAGCTATCAAAAGACCGTCGTAGGCAAGCTTTGATGGCCTGAAGCTCCAGACGTCCTCTGGGATCAGGTGCGCCGCGTACTCAGAAATCCTCAAGCCCTTAAGCTTGTCCTTGAGGGCGTTGGATGTCCTGAGAGTCTCCAGGAGCTCGCTGACGTGAGATCCTAGCCCTTCGATCGCCTTGTCCAGCAGCAGGACGACTCCAAGGCTCACAGAGTCCCTGTTCGAGTAAAGGAATGCCCCTCCCGGCAAGTAGTTCGTTGCGGCCCCCACGATTACCCAGGCAACGCCCTCGTTTGGTGATAGCCCAAGGTTGTCCTCGATCTGCTTGCTGTCCCCCTTCAGGATTTCCTTCACCCCTAAAGCTACCAGGTTAGGCTTCAGAGGCTTAACTAGGCCTGAAGCTTCAAGGACAAGCCTGTTGGCTCCCTCCGCGTCTATCACCACGTCTGACTTCAAAACCTCCTGCCCCACGACAACGCCAGAAAACTTATCGCCCTCCCTGTATAGGCTTGTCACAGGGACGTCGGTCACTATCTGGGCCCCAGCGCTCTCAGCCTGTATGCCCATCCACTTCACAACTTCTGTGAGGTAAGCTGTGAAAGCTACGGAGCCGCTTGAGCTGTACTCTATGGTTACCATCTCGTCGTAGTTAGGCATGATGCTTATCCTCTCCTTCTTTACCCACCTGTGAATCGGCATGGTGTTGAAGTTTGGGTATATCTCCTTTAGCGGGTCCGCGTATATCTTTCCTCCAAAAACGCTCTTTGATCCTACTTCCCTTCCCCTTTCAAGAACTATGGTCTTAAAGCCCTTCTTAGCCAAATAGTAAGCGGCTGAGAGGCCGGCAGGGCCGGCGCCGACGACCGCAACGTCGTACTTCTCGGTCAAGCTCATTGTATATACTAATAATTTTGCTTTATTTAAACAATATTATGATAAAAAATTAAAAGCAAAGCCCTAAAATTTGAAATATTTATAAAATTCATTTTTTAGAACAGTTAAGAAAAAGATTAAAGCACGCTTTAAAAAGTAATAATTGCGGCTATGAGATGCTCTGGGGATGGCTGAGGGGTGATGACCCCATAGCTCACAACGAGCCGCGCCTAAAACTAAAATCGCTTATATAGTATTCATATAATATTAATAATATGATATTTGCGCTCTTGGCAGCCTACGTCGCCTTTTCCGCTTTCATCTCATATTATACGGTTAGGCCTTACGTCTTCTCAGTGGTTCAGTTCTTCAAGAAGGAGTTCCCTAAAAATGAAGGCCTTGAAAAGCAGGACATGGTCAGCGTAATCATCCCGACCTACAACGAGGCTTCAACGATTAGAAGGATCCTCGAGCACGTTCTCTCCTTCGACTACCCAAACTACGAAGTTATAGTTGCTGACGACTCAACCGACGAGACTTATGAAATACTTAAGGAATACAAAGACCCCAGGCTTAAGGTAGTTCACAGGGAAGATAGGAAGGGCTGGAAGGCAGGGGCCATAAACAACGCCTTGAACTACCTGGACCCTAATAGCAAGTACGTCGTGATACTTGATTCTGACAGCGTCCCGCCCAAGGACCTGCTGAACAGGCTCGTTGAAAGGATAAAGGAAGGGTACGATGCCGTCCAGGGGGTCCAGATGCCGGTTCTGAACACAGAGGTCAGCTATCTTGCAAAGGCCAACTCGATAATTCAGAGCTACTATCAGCTCGTAGAGCAGCCCTCCAAGTTCTACTTAGGCCTTCCCGTCACGCTGACAGGGAGCAACTTCATAATTAAGGCTGAGCTGCTGAAGCTTTACAAGCTGAACGAGGACATAGGGGAGGACTGGGAGCTCACGCTGAGGCTCGCAAAGGATGGCTATAAGATAGCCTACGCCCCTGACATAGCTGTCAAGTGCGAGGTTCCTTTCAGCGTTAGGGACTCGATAAACCAGTACGTAAGGTGGAACGAGGGCATGGTGAGGGCAACGTCTAGGAGGCTCAACCAGATAATGAGGAGCGAAATGCCTTTCATCAGCAAGGTAGACCTCATAATGACGGGCTTCACGCCCTTCATAGCCTACGCAGTCATAATAACTGCGATACTGGGGGCTTATATTTACTTCAACGACCCGGGGCTAAGAGTCATCGTTTACTTTGTTACGGCTTTCGTTTTCGTTTCAGGGGCAATAACTATGATATCCTCAGCTTACAAGGCCGGGATAAGCTACCTTTATGCTGTGTTTTCAGAGATCCTTTACTTTATTTACATACCGTTTGCAATTTACGCAACGGTCAGGGGCCTGGCCCTTAGACAGGGGAAGTTCGTAAGGACCAACAAGCTTGGCTACTTTCTCTCCAAAGGCTAAACCTCATAGACCATGGGCTCGCCCCTTATCCCTTTTATAAGGTTGAACACAGCGGTTTCTGCCATCTTCTCCCTCGTCTCAGTGGTTGCGCTGCCCAGGTGCGGGGTTAAGACCACGTTCTGAAGCCCTATTAAAGGGCTATCCTGAGGCAAAGGCTCCTCCTCAAACACATCCAGGGCTGCGCCTGCGATGAGCCCTTCCCTGAGAGCATTAACAAGAGCTTTCTCGTCCACAACCTTGCCTCTGGATATGTTAATCAGGTAAGCGCTCCTCTTCATCTTCCTCAGAAACTCCTCGTTGACCATGTGAAAAGTGCTTTCGTTTAGGTCAACGGCTATGATAACGAAGTCGGAGACCCTCAGGAGGTCTTCCAGGCTCATGTATTCTGCCTCAACTTCCTTCCTGTGCCTGCTGTAGTAGACAACCCTCATGCCGAAGCCCTTGGCCCTGCTTATCAGAGCCCTCCCGATCCTACCCATCCCGACTATCCCAAGGGTCTTGCCGTACACCATGCTGCCGAGCATAAAGTCAGGGGTCCAGGGCTTGTTCCACTTCCCCTCCCTTATGAGCCTGTCCCCCTCAGCTATCCTCCTAGCCGCTGCGAGAAGGAGCCCGAATGCAAGGTCTGCCGTTGCGTCAGTAAGGACCTCTGGGGTGTATCCTATCCTTATCCCCTTCTGCTTAGCGTACCCAACGTCTATGTGGTCGTAGCCAACGCTGAACGTGCTAATGACTTTAAGCCTCTCAGCAGAATCTATAACCTCTCTGTCTATCCTGTTGACAAGGGAGCAGAGAAGGCCTTCAGCGTCTCTCACGTTATCCTTTATCCAGTCCTTAGATGGGGGATATTCTGAGCCCCAGTAAACTACTTCAAAGCCGCTCTCCTTCAGGAAACTTATCCACTTATCAAAGAACTTGAAGGAAACAACAACCTTTACCATGAAGGAAGTCTGTTCGCTAAAGATAAAAGCTTTAAGCTCAGCTGGGCTAAAGCGTCTATGGGCTTTCTCCTATACCTGTTCTTGGCATACGCTGTTGCGATCCTCATAGGAAGGGCAAAGGACTTTGTGCCTGAGGCATTGGTTAAGGGGCTCGTAATGTGCCTGATATTCACAATATCGTTCTGGGGCTCGGGCGAGGTTTACTCCCAGTCTTTCATAAAGGCCGTAATCCTTTCTTTCCTATTCGCGCTCTCAACTTTTTCCGCAACGTATTCCCTGGGCTTCATGTGGAAGGGTCGGTTTAAGCCAAGCGGATCTGCTGGCTTCAGGCGCGGAGGGCTTATATATTTAGTCCCCTTAGCTCTCGGGTACGTAGCCGGGCTCTTCTTTAAGGCCGGGGCTCTGGCCGGGGAAGCTCTGCAGGCTGAGCTCCTGGCTTTGGTGTTTATGGTCGGCGTAAAGCTCGGGGGCTCGATAAGCTTAAATGCATTTAAGAGCTCGTGGAGGACGGCCTTTGCTTCAACCCTTACCTCTGTTCTTGGGGCGCTGCTTTCTTCCTTAGCGCTTTCTGCCTTTCTTGAGCCCTTAGGCCTGAGCCTCTCGATAGCCTTCGGGTTTGGCTGGTACACGCTGGACGGCCCGCTGGTAGCCCAGCTTTTTGGCCCGGCTGCAGGCGCTGAGGCCTTCCTTGCAAACTTCTTCAGGGAGCAGCTGACGTTCGCCCTTGTGCCTCTGCTCTCAAAGCTTGGGAGAAACCCTGAGGGGCTCCTTGCTGCTGGAGGGGCAACGACCATGGACACGACTCTTGGGCTTTTTGGCGAAGCCCTAGGGAAGGACTATTATTTAGCTTCAACGGTCAACGGGCTCCTCTTAAGCTTGATAGTGCCCGTCGCTGTGCCTGTGGCCGCCAGGCTTTGAAAAGCAAAAATAGAAGGGAGAGCAAACATAGGTTATGAGCATAATAGTTGAGATAGCCGTAGATCCTATAGGGACAGGATCTCCCAGCGTGGGAGATTACATAAAGAGGGTCGTTGAAGCCATAGAGAAGATGGGCCTGAAGCATCAGGTTGGGCCCATGGGGACCTCTATTGAGCTGGAGAGCATGGGCCAGCTGTGCGAGGTCCTTAAGAGGGCTCACGACGAGCTCTACATGATGGGAGTAAAGAGGATAGTTACAACGGTCAGGATAGACGACAGGAGGGATAAGGATGAAACGATGGAGTACAAGGTCAGGAGGGCAGCCGGCAAAGGTTGATGGGCTGATAATCGGATATCAACTCCCGCGCTAAAACAGGCGTTAGCCTAGAGCATAAGGATGCTGATACAGCTCTAAAGCTTGAGCTCAAAACGTTTCAGAGCGTTTCAGCATGCTTCATTAATGGAAAAAGA
>CAYFJA010000005.1:38859-54223 GCA_964343315.1 uncultured Nitrososphaerales archaeon | reverse complement strand
CCCGCGACCTTCGCCTTACCAAGGCGACGCTCTAACCAGCTGAGCTACCGAGGCTATAAATGTTTTAAATGCTGTTATTTTTAAGCTTTTAGAAGCATTTTCAGCCTTCAAGGTTGTGCATCTTAATCAGGTCCCTTTCAAATGGCTTTAGATCTTCTGGAACAGCTATCCTAATCTTGTCCTTCAGGCTGAGCCCTTGCTTCTTTTTTTCGTTCCACACATAATGATCGAACTCGATTATTTTATCAGTAAATGCAGTGAGGTCTTCGGTTTCGATTTCACCCTCGCTCGGATAAGATTCTAAGTGAACGTTCTTTCCGAACATAATTTTGTAAATATTATATGTTATAAACGGGATGTATGGCGCCATTAGCCTTAAAAGGACTTCTAGGCTCTTGTTCATCGTATAATAAGCTGAGAGCTTATCTTGCTCGTCGAAGTCGCTCCCGTATATTCTGGGCTTAACCATTTCTAGGTAGTGGTCAGCAAATACAAACCAGACAAAATCTCTAATTTTAGTAAAGCTCTTGTTAAAGTAATAAGATTCGTTCAAAACCCTAACTTCCTTTATGAGCCTTCTTAGTTCAGACAGGATCCACTTGTCAGCTATTTCTAGGTCTTTAGGCTTCTCGGTGGACTTTGAGTTTAAGCTTATGAACCTAGACACATTAAGCAGCTTGGTCAAAAACTTAGCCGCCGAGCTTATCCTTTGGTAAGAACACTTTACGTCGTCCTTTGTTATGTCCCCTTCTAAGAAGACCCAGGTCCTAAAAGCTTCGGCTCCGTATTTATTGATAACGTCCATGGGATCAATTATGTTACCTAAACTCTTGCTCATCTTGTAGCCCCTTTCGTCAACCACGTGCATGTGTATCCAAACGTCCTTGAAGGGAGGCATGCCGGTCACCAGATAGGATTTCAATAAAGTGAAGTAGAGCCAGCTCCTGACTATTTCCTTTCCTTGAGGCCTCAAGCTTACGGGGAAGTTCTTTTTGAAAAACTCTTCGTCTTTTCCGTAACCAGAAATATAGAGCGGGGTATTGCTTGAGTCGAACCATGTGTCAAAGATCCTAGTTTCTCCTACAAAATCGGTGCTACCGCACCTCGGGCATCTTTCTATTGGAGGCTTCTCTTTCCACGGCCTGTAGTATCTGCCCTTGGGAGGAACATAAACGTAACCGCAATTCTTGCAGTACCATAGAGGTATTTCTGTCCCATAGTACCTCCTTCTAGATATGACCCAGTCGTCTGTTAAAGAATCGATCCAGCTGTTCAAAAGCTCAGCGCTCTCTGGGGCATAGAACTTCATCTGGGAGGCAAGCTTTTTGAGCTCCTGCTTAAACTCAACCTGTTTTAGGTAAAGCTCCTTCCTTGGAATAAACTCTATGGGGGTTTTAGACCTCCAGCATATTGGAGTCTTGTGCTTTATTTTTTCTTCCTTGACAAGATAGCCTTCCTTCTTTAGATCTTCAACTATAGCTTTCCTTGCTTCCCTAACCTTAAGCCCCTTGTATTTGCCAGCGTTTTCGTTCATTCGTCCTTCTTCATCAATCAAAAATACTGGAGTTAGGCCCAGATCCTTAAATACCATCATGTCCCCTTTGTCCCCATAGCTGCAGATCATGACAAGGCCTGTGCCAAAGTTAGGATCTGCGTACGGGTGAGGTAGTATAGGTATTTCGTGTCCGTACAAAGGAACCTTCGCCTTTTTGCCTTTAAGGCTTGAGTACCTCGAGTCTTCAGGATTGTATATTATTGCTTTACAGGCTCTTAAAAGCTCCGGCCTAGTTGTAGCTACGACTACGTCTTCGCCGTCAACCTGAAACTTTATGTAATAGAGGCCCGTCTCTTCCTCTTCGTACTCAACTTCAGCATCAGATAAAGATATCCTGCAGTCAGGACAATAGTTGGAGACCTTTTCGCTTTCGTAAATTAACCCCTTATTGTAAAGATCTATGAATATTGCTTGTGTTAGCTTCCTGAACTCTGGGTCGTCTGTTTCGTAAAGATCCCCTAAGCTGTAACCTTTCTCATATGAGTTGAAGCTTATTCCTAAAAGCTTGAAGGATCTTTTAGAAGCTTCTGAGTACTCATCTAGCTTTTCTTTGCACTTTTCTACGAAAACCTCCCTGGGCGTCGTCCTTATGCTTAACTTTAGCTCTTTTTCAACTTGTACTTCTATAGGGAGCCCGTTCCTATCTAGGCCCAACGGAAACAGCACGTTGTAGCCCGTCATCCTTTTGTATCTTGCTATAGCGTCCATGTAGACGTAGGTATACGCGTGCCCTATGTGAACGGGAGAGTTGACGTAAGGCGGAGGTGTGTCTATTATATAAACGGGCCTATCGTCCTTTTTAAAGCTATAAAGCTTCTGTTCGTCCCACTCCTTTAAAATTTCTTTTTCTATTGAAGAATCCCACCTAGTTGGGAGACTCATTTTCTCTGATACCTTAACATAACGGCAATTCCCCCGAAGTTTTTAAACATCACTCCTGCTTCTGACTTGGAAGAAACTATCTCAACCCTAGCGCCTACTTCGTTAGCCAGCTCAGTTACGTAGTCCACTAAGTCCTGAACTAATATGTTCCAAAGGCTCTTGCCGCACACAGGACACTGTTGCTGGGACATTTCAGACTTTACTTTAAACACATCTTGAGACGGCGCAAACTTTTCATAAGTATAGCCGCAGCTCTTACAGGTTGCGCTCAACCTTAACGTGTCTATGTCTTCTGAAATTATCACAAGGTCTGCGTTGCCTTCTTTCAAAGCCTGAATCGATGGCTCC
Source organism: uncultured Nitrososphaerales archaeon (assembly GCA_964343315.1). Taxonomy (GTDB): domain Archaea; phylum Thermoproteota; class Nitrososphaeria; order Conexivisphaerales; family UBA164; genus CAYFFZ01. Next base: position 51,438 of record CAYFJA010000005.1, on the reverse strand, counting down.
AGACCGTAAACCGCTAACCCGTCCTTTTTTGAAGCTTCAGCCAAAAACCTCTCTATTATCTTCTTTTCCTGAACTATTCTCATGCCTTCTATCAGGCTTTCTCCCCTTTCTAGGGTCTCCCTAATACCTTCGGCGCCAGCATAGCCTGTGTCCACCAACCCTAAGGTCATCTGCTTAAGCCTATAATCCAAATATTCCCCTTTAAAGAAATCTTCCTTAGCCATACCGGGCCCGCTTATTATCAAAGCTTTAATTTTGTATGTATCTATAAAGATCTCTTTAGCGTGCTGGGCAACCCTAGTGAAAAATTCGTTTATCTCGTTCTCCCTTATTCTTTCAAACCTCCTAGCCGATTGGCCTCCCTGCCTGTGCTTGCTCCCAACGCCGCTCGTAATAACTTCTACAACTTCAACCCTATCTCCTGCTATGATCCCAAACCCAGCTTCAGATAAATCCAAAGATATTACACCTATCAAATCCTCCTCCTTAAGCAAAGACCTTAGAATATCTAAGTGAAAGTGGTCGTCGCACCTGTACAAGTAGGTTGGCACCGGCTTAGGCGGTACAATTTCATAGTACTTTAGCTCTTCGTTAGCTGGGTTTTCTGGCGAAGGTACATAGCCGCAAAATACTATAAGACCGTTGTCAGGGAACTGCCTGTAAAGCTTAAGCCTTTGCATTATATGAACCAGCGCGTCTTGGACGTGGGTCCTGGTCTGGTCTGACTTTATGTTTGATGCAGTCCCATATTCCTCTTTTAGTTGATTTATAACATCATAAGGAGGTCGCTTCGGAGGAATATATAGAGATATTAGCTCAGTGCCCCTGCCGCTTATGTTAGAGAGCTCTGTAAGGAGCTTCTTAACCCTATAAACCTCAACGGAATCGTACTGCTGCATTACTGTCACTTTTACAATAAAAGTTTTTCATTTTTTAAACGTTTTTATATAATCCGTTTTTGTTATTTATTAAATAGAAATGAAGGCCGTAGTAAAGCTTTCTGGAAGCGTTTTCGACGATCTTGATAATTATGAATACTTAAAAGGTGCGTCCGAACTGTTTGATAAGTTCGTAGAAGAGGGAAATAGGCTTGCAATAGTCGTTGGAGGAGGAAAGAGGGCAAGGGAAGTCATTGAGCTTGCTAGGAAAATAGGGGCGACAGAAGACGTTTTGGATGAGCTCGGCATAGACGTGACAAGGATAAACGCAAAGATAATGATCTCAAGCTTAAGGAACTCTTACCCAAAAGTTATAGAGAACCTGAGGGAAGCCGATGTTGCTTTTAGCTTCGGAAAGATACCGGTTGCTGGTGGGCTATCTCCAGGGCACAGCACAAATGCAGTTGCCGCGCTTTTGGCTGAGCACTTGAGAGCTGATATATTTATCAACTCTACTAAAGCAGGAGGAATATTTAACAAGGACCCCGAAAAGTATCCTGACGCTGTTTTGCTTGAAGAAGTGACCGTAGATGACCTAAAAAGCCTGCTCAAGGGCTCGTTTAAAGCAGGAACTTATGAGCTGATGGACGAAGTATCCTTGGGTATAATAGAAAGGTCTAGGATTAAAACTGTCGTCGTTGGAACTAAAATTTCAGATTTAAGGAAAGCCTTATATTCAGAAAAGGTTGGATCATTGATTGTATTTGAGCGAGGAAGAAAGGAGAAAAAAGGCTAAGGATTATTATATTCCTCCCCATTCACACTGTAAGGTTTGCGGGAAGGCTATACCCGAAGGCCAAATATATTGCAGCAAGGAGTGCAGGGACAAGGACCTAGCGGCTCAGAAGAGGGAAAGGAACATCATGTGGGGCTTTTACGGCCTGTTTATAGCTTTGCTGGTGGTAACCCTAATCTTAACGTACATTTACAAGTAAAAATTTTTATTAAATGACTAAAACTAATAGCTGTTGAAAGTTATAGTAGCTGTTACAGGAGCCAGCGGAATAATATACGGAGTTAGGCTCGTCGAAGAGCTTAACAAAAAGAACGTTGAGACTCACGTCATATTTACAGAAGCAGCTAAAAAGACAGCTGAATATGAGCTTAAAGACGCCCTTAAAAGAGTTAAAGCCTCCTCAAAGTTCATTTATTCTGAGAACGAAATAGACGCTCCCCCAGCTAGCGGATCAAACTTTTTCCACGCTATGATCATAGCTCCGTGCAGCATAAGAACCCTCGGTTCGATAGCTAACGGGATTGCTGACAACTTAGTTACTAGAGCTGCGCTGGTTCAGCTCAAAGAAAGGAGAAGCTTGATCTTGCTTTTAAGGGAAACCCCAATATCCACTATAGATATATTAAACATGCTTAAAGTTTCCATAGCGGGCGCGACCATAATGCCTGCTTCACCTGCTTTCTACCATAATCCAAACACCATAGACGATTTGGTTAACTTTATTGTAGGAAAAATCCTGGACCTTCTGGGCATCCAGCACAATCTATATAAAAAGTGGAAGGAAAAAAGTTGAGCTTGGGCGTTGACCTAGCGGCTTCTGTGAAGAGAAAGACCGGTGTAGCTTTTTTGAGCTTAAGCCTAGAGTGCAGCTATGACACCCTTTATTCTGACGAAGAAATAATAAATTATGCTAAAAAGCTTAAGCCAGAAGTTATCGTTATAGACGCGCCGTTAAGCGTCCCTAAGGGAAGGAGGAGCATAGACGATAGAAACGGGCCCCACTTTAGGAAGTGCGACCTAGAGCTAAAAAGGATGAAGATAAAATTTTTCCCGATAACTCTAGGACCCATGAGGGAGCTAACTAAAAGAGGGATGAGCTTAGCTTCAAAGCTTAGGTTCTTAGGATTTAAAGTCATTGAGTCTTATCCGGGCGGCGTCCAAGACGTCCTAAAAATACCCAGAAAGAAGGACCTAAAGAAGCTCATCGATGGACTAATTGGCTTAGGATTAAAAGGCTGTTCGTATAATATGAACGATCACGAAGCTGACGCTGCAACAATAGCCTATTTAGGGGTTCTTTACTTAAAGGGCAAAGCTTTAGCCTTAGGTGATCCTGAGGAAGGGCTTCTTTATCTGCCTAGCTTAACTCAGGCCTAACTGCGAAAAAGTATAGACCCTTAAGCCTTCTGGCAGCTTTAGTCCTTCAGCCTGTTTGAATGCTACTACCGTTTCGAAGCCATAGTTTTTGGCCGCATCTACCAACCTCTGAGTTGCTATTCCGTCAAGTATTATGTGCTTGCCCTCGCTTACCTTCTCTATAGCCTGCATGAGCTCGTTTATAGGTATCCTTGCTATCTCATTAAGGTCTTTGTCTAAAATCACCGCCTCAAGCGTTTCTTTAAGGTTCGGGTATATTGATTTTATCTTTTCTAAAAGAGCCCCGTCTATTTCTACTTTTACTTCCACTTCTTCTTTCTTTGGCTTTCCTTCTAATATCTCCTTTATTTCCGCGGGAGTTAGCTCTTCTACTTCTTTTCCTGGAGGAGCTCTATAAATTGGTATGTCTCCGAGCATCTGTTCTAGCTCCTTTTGTATCAAGTCTCCCCCTCTGTCCCCATCTAAGAAGGCTATCAGATTCTTCTTGCCCTTTAGCTGAATCACACTTTCAGGAACCTTTACCCCGTTAAGGGCCAACGCGTTGGTGTACCCGGCCCTTTGGAGGTTTATTACATCAGCTCTTCCTTCAACCAAAATTATAGTGTCTGATTTATCAACATCAGGGCCTGCTGGTAGCCTATCTGGGCCCCATTCAATCACTCTATAGGGCTTGAGGACTTCGTAAATTTCGTTCTGTATCTTTTCTCCTTCGCTAGCCGATTTAATGTACCACTCCTTAAGTATCTCTTTCGCTCTTTCAGCTATCTGCTTCCTCTTTGCCTCCCTGACGTCCTGAATCTCTACCAGCTGGATCTTTGCGTCGCAAGGCCCCACTTTTTCCACGCTTTCTACCATAGCAGCAACCAAAGCGGTAGTAACTATGTCGGTCGAAGAAGGTATGATTATTTCCCCGAACACCCTGTCGTTCTTAGTCTGCATGTTTATCTCTATCCTTCCTATCTTCCAGTTCTTTTGAAGCTCGTTCAGATTAAGCTCAGAACCAAAAAGGCCCTCTGTTTGCCCAAATATTGCGCCTATTATGTCCGCCTTTTCCACGATTCCTTCAATCGTGAACTTTAGTCTTATCAGGTACTTTACCGTTCCATCCGGCAACTTTTATCACTTAAACAAAAAATTTTCTAACTTAAAAGCCTTTACGATATTTATTAATTTATAGTTTCAATACTTCAACCTTTTCAGTTGCCTTTTCTAGCCTTGACCAGTAATCGCTCACCAGCTCTTCCGCCTTTCTATTTACCTCTTCAACGTTAATGGCCGCGAACTTCCCTTCCTTGAGTAGGACCTTGCCGTCTACTATTACTGTGTCTACGTCTTTTCCGTTCACAGAATTTACCAGATAGCCGTAAACAGAAGTTTCGTTCAAAGGCGTAGGTCTAACAGAGGGCTTTATGAGAACTACGTCAGCAAGCTTTCCAACTTCTAATGAACCTAAGTAATTCTCAACTCCCAAAGCTTTGGCCGCGTTTATTGTGCTCATTTCGATAACCTGCAGGAAGCTCATGACCCTCGGGTCAAGCTTATTAACCTTGTGTATCAGGTAAGTTGCTCTTATGTTTTCAAAAGTATCAAACACATAGCCGTCGTTGCCTATGCTTACGTTTATGCCGAGCCTCAACATTTCTGGGACCGGGGCTACTCCTACCGCGTTAAGCATGTTGCTCAGAGCGTTGTGGGCCACGGACGTCTTTGTCTTTGCAATCAGTCCCATTTCGTCTTCGTTAACTTGAACGGCGTGAGCAACTAAGGTCCTTTCTCCAAGGACCCCAACGTCGTAGAGCCTTTCAAAGGTCCTTTTTCCGTACCTCTCTAAGTTATGATAAAGGTCCCATTTTCCTTCTGAGGTGTGAAGGGTTAAGGGCACTGAATATTTATCAGAAATTTCTTTGCCTTTCTTTAACAAGTCATCGTGAACGGTAAAGGACGCATGAATGCTAACCATGCCTTTCATCCTTTCGTCCTTTGGTTTTTTTATGTATCTTTCGTTCTCTTCTAGACCCTTAAAGCCCTCTTCGTCGCTTCTCCTCTGCGTGGCTTCAAACGCTATGAACCCCCTTATTCCAGCTTCTAAAACCCCCTTTTCTATTTCGTCTAAAACACCTTTAATCGCGTTTGGACCTGAGAAAGTGTCGGCGAAAGTCGTGGTTCCTGTCCTTAAAAGTTCTAAGGAAGCGGTCAAGGCGCTTATGTATGCGTCTTTATAGTTCATAGTTTCGTCCATAGGCCACCATATCCTCTGAAGGTTTTGGGTGAAGTCGGTTGGAGGCTTTATTTTGAGCGGCGCCCCTCTTAGCAGTATGCCGTATAGGTGGGTGTGCGAGCAGATGAACCCAGGAGTTACTATGCCTCCCGAAGCATCTATTTCGTACTCAGCCTTTAGCTTCTTTTCGCCTTTTTCTATCTGCGCTATCTTGTTATTTTCAATTAGGAGAGATCCTCTAAAAACTTCTCTCTTTTCGTTCATAGTTACTATTATTCCGTTATTTATAGAAATAGTCCTGTTCATTACAAATGTATTCGATAAAAATATTATAAATTTTTGCGATCAGCCGCTTTAATCTAGGCTCCTAAGGGGAACAAATATGCAACCCCCGTAGTTTTCTTCTCTTCCATCCTTCCATTTCTTTATTAAATCCTGGTACCCCCTTCCTCCAACAGGCGCTACAACAAAACCACCTTTTTTAACCTGAGCCAATACGTCTTCAGGGATCTTCTGCGAAGCCGCCATGATTACCGCTTTGTCGTAAATTTCTTCTTTAGAACCCATAGGAAACCCCCTGCTCCCGTCAGCAAAAACAGGAATTACGTTTACGTAATCTTTTAAGTTCTTTCTTCCGAATAAGTAAAGTTTGTAATTTAGCTCAACCGTAACAACGCTGCCTGGATAAACCAGCTTAGAGATTATAGCGGCGCTGTACCCGCTTCCTGTGCCTATTTCTAATACATTTTCATACTTCTTTAAGTCCATGACCTCAACCATTAAAGCTATCATGCTTGGCGCAGATATCGTCTGACCCGTGTCTCCTAAAGCTAAAGGTTCATCAACGTAAGCTAAGTGCTCGCTTCCTGGCCAAACGAACCTTTTCCTGTCAACCTCTAAGAAAGCTTTAGCTACCCTTTCGCTCTTTATATATCCTTCTCTAATTAAGCTCTCTACAAGCTCTTTGTTTGAGCTAAAACCACTGATCAAGGGCTCCTGCGGCAGGCCTCTTCTTAATCCTCGTCAGAGCGTTTTTAACCCTTTCTACCGAAAAGTTCCTTTCGTCGCACAGAAACTTTATTATTCCTTCTTCGTCAGGCTGCTTCCACTCCAAGTTTTCTACTTCCTTAACCTGAGGCTCCAAAAATATCTTCCTAACCTCATTTAAAACTTCGTTTGGTATCAACTCTGAAAGGTGCGGGATCTCCTTTATATTCTCAATCCTCCCGTATTTTTTGATTAACTTTAAAGCCGTCTTTGGGCCTATGCCTTTAACTCCGATGTTAAAATCTGTTCCTATGAGTATAGCTATATCGACCAGCTGTTCCCTAGTAATCCCATGGTACTTAAGCAGTTTTTCTGTTTCGATTATTTCAGGAGAAATTTCAACGTAAACGTCCTTGTTTGGAAGCTTCCTTTTTCCCGATACCGTTAAGTTCCTGACCAGCCTAGGAGAGCCGAAAAGGAGAGAATCATAGTCCTGAGAAACGGAGCCCCAGGTGAGGTTTTTCATGGCCATATATGCTGCTTGAGCTTCGCCCTCCGAAGGCGCGTCAACCCAGGGAACGCCCAACAGGTCAAGGAGCCTCTTAGCGTCTTCTATCATGTAGGTCTTTAAGCTGGCTGCCCTAGTAGCGTATTTCTTCATAAGCTCTTCGTTCCCTTGAGCCCTAGCCTCTTCGTACATCTTAAGAGCCTCTTCCCTAGCTTTTCTTCTTTCTTCTATCTCCTTTGCTTTAAGCTCAGGCGACTTTCCGTCAAAAACATAGACGACCTTTAAGCCTTTTTCTATGAAGTTAACCGTTCTGTAAAATAGCCCGCTCAAATGGCTAGTTATTCTTCCCTGAGAATCCATAAGAGGCGTCCCGTCCTCGCCCCTGATTGTAGTTAAAAACTGATAGAGCGCGTTGTAAGCATCTATAGAAAGCTTCTTCCCGTTTAGGTTTTCCATCTCAATCTCTTGCTTTAACCCTTCTTCGATTAAGGGCGATAGATCTACTCCCATAAGTTTTTCTTCGTTTAACTTAGATTTATTTTTTAACGCTTTTATGTTTAATTTGCTAACTCGATCTATGCCTTTTTCAGTAGTAATATTAGCCGGAGGAAGGTCTTCCAGATTTGGAAAGGACAAGCTTCTTCAGGAATTTAAAGGAAAAAAGGTTGTTGAAAACGTCGTTGAGGCCGCTAAAGATAGCGAAGCGGAAGAAGTTATAATTGCGCTCAAAAAGTTAACTGAGGACTACGAAAAAATAATCAATAAATATAATTTGATATATGCTCAAGATTATATAGCAGAAAGCACGCCTCTCGCTGGCTTATGCGCGGGCGCGCGCGCTTCTAAAAATAGAGATATAGTGGTTATTTCTGGGGATTCACCCCTAGTGGACCCTTATTTCTTTAACTTTATGGGTTCAGCCCTAAAAGGACTTTCATGCGAAGCCGCTGTTCCGCTCTGGCCGGACGGAAAGATAGAGGCAATTCACGCAACATACGCTAAGCTCCCGGTTTTAAGAGCCTGTGATAAAATGACAAAAATAAAAGACCTTGAAGTTAAGAGAATCCTGCTTTACTTAAATTCTGTCTATTTTATACCTGTAGAAGAACTAAATAAAAAAGCGCTCTTTGATGCTGACACTGAAGAAGAGCTTGAAGCTTTGAAAAAGCTTTAAAGCCCTGAAACTTCTCCGCCCTCTATTGGGCCCTGGGTTTCTTTGCCTTCTAAAGCGTCGAACAAGTAGTTCAAGAACTGAGGTTCTGGAACTGCTCCTATGAACACGTAAGAGTTGTTTATAACTATGTGCGGAACCGACATTACTCCGTATTCGTTTGCTAGGTCTTCGAACTCTAAAGCCTCTATCATGTCCGAAACTATTTTCTGGTTGACCATCGCAAATTGATGGGCTAGCCTAACCGCCCTCGGGCAGTAGGGGCATGAAGGAGTAACGAAAACCTGTATCTTGACGTCTCTGTCTATAGTTTTAAGCTTGTTTATCGTAGTAGGAGCAAGCCTAGTGGTATCCCTACTAACGTCAATTATGTCATCTATGAATGCGTTAAACTCGTACCCTGCGGGTATTCCATAAAAGTGGAAGGTGTGCTTCTTAGAGTTTGAGAAAGCTACGGCTGGAGCCATCTCTACCTTATATTCTTCTGCCTTGTCTTTATTTTCATCGAAATCATAAACTTCATAGCTTATCCTAGAGTCTAAGGACGCTATCTCCCTAGCTAGCTCTACTAGCTCGTTGCAATACTCGCACCCATCCTTCTTGGTAAAGATTGCTAAGGTTACGTGGTTTTGTAATCTTTTTGAAAAGATCTCTTTTAGTACAGCCTGGTCTTCCTCAGATATAAGGCTCATGCTAATACACCTAGCGCTCGTAATATATTAACTTCTATCAATTTTTTTGGTTGCGCTCCTACTATTCTATGCACTAGCGAACCGTTTTTGAAAACAAGAATAGTTGGTATCCCCATGATTCCATACTCCATAGCTATGCTTGGGTTTTCATCGACGTTCAGCTTTCCAAACGCTATCTTTCCTTTATACTGTTTTGCCAGCTCTTCTATTATAGGGGATACAACCCTGCAAGGGTAGCACCATTCAGCCCAGCAGTCTACAACGACGTTTTCGTAAGTATTAATAAATTCGTTGAAGTTTTCCTCAGTAAGAATAACAGGCCTGTCTAATATAGGCTTTGAAACGTTAGACAGAAGCTCTTTTAAGAGCTTTTGCTTTATCTTTTCTTCTTCGTTATCAAAACTCATAAAATTAGTCAATCGTTTATTTTTTTAAGGATTGCTAAAACATTTTTACACCTTTTTGCTAATTAGATGGCTTTTTGTGCGGAAAGCTATATTCTGTGCATATACTTGAATATGTTTTCGTGCTGGGCCAATACTTGTACACCAAGCTCCTCAGCTTTATCGTTTAGGGCTTCCTGAAGCTCTTTGAAGCTAACCTTCTTAGGGTCTATTTCTACAAGCGTGACCATAACGAAAAGGTCCCTCATTTGGGTAGAGGTTAGGTCAAGAATGTTGGCGCCTTTAGAAGCTAAGACAGAAGATATGCCGGCCACTATACCTATCCTGTCCTTTCCGATAACGGTTACCACTACCCTTTCTTTTTCCTGCTGCATAAAGCCTATAATTTTATTAGTGTTTTAAACTTAATCTTTGCGTATAAATGATCAAGGTGGAGATTTACTCTTGTAAAATGAAAAGAGAAAGGAGAAGGTTTGACCTTTTGAAAAGAGTTGATCTCTTCTTTAAAAAGCTTAACCTAAAGCCTGAAGATGGCGACGTTCTTGTAATTTCAGGTAAATATGTAGCCATATCCGAGGGCAGATATTATAAGCTAAACGAGGTTGTCCCGTCTGAATTGGCTGTGAATTTGGCTAGCGTCAATGGAGCAGACCCTAGGTTGGTTGAGCTCATACTTAGGGAAAGCGATTTTGCGATCCCAAGCTTTTCTGGCATATTTTTGGCCAGCATCAGAGGCATTCTACAGCCTAACGCAGGGATAGACAAATCTAACGTCGATGAAGGTTACGTTGTCCTATATCCTAAAGATCCTAACGCCTCAGCAAGAAAAGTTAGGTTGTGGGTCTTAGATAAATACTTGAAGAGGATAGGAGTTGTGATAAGCGACAGCAGAATATACCCAACTCGGAAAGGAACCACGGGCGTTGCTATAGGTTACAGCGGTATCTTCCCCATAATTGACGAAAGGGGGAGCAAGGACCTTTTTGGAAAAAAGCTCAAGGTCACTAAGAGGGCTATTGCAGACCAAATAGCTACAATGGCCCAACCTTTGATGGGAGAATCCAACGAAGGAAGGCCCATAGTTTTGATAAGGGGGCTTTCGAGATTTGTTACAAAAAAAGAAATCAACGTCGATCTATCTGTTAGCTATGAAGAAGACATATACTTTTCTGCTATTAAAAATTACTTAAAAGGTTATTATTACGAAGAAAAATGAGCTTAGAGCGATAAGTAGCGCCAAGACAGGGTGATTCCTATTAGAGCAAATAATACCGCAAACGCAACCAAGTAAATCACAGCTATCGTTAGACTAACCTGCGGCGCAACCCCAAGCAGAGCCCATCTGGTTATCGCGTTAGTGTAGGTTAGCGGGTTCACAAGGGCTATGGGCTTCAGCCAATATGGCATGGATGAAATTGGATAGAAAGAGTTGCTTGAGAAGAGCAAAGGCATGTTGAGCAGGTTCATTATTGCCATCTGGGTTTCCCACCTAGTTGACCTGAGGGCGAGCATTAAAAACAAGGAGGAAAAGCCGAACGAAAGAAGAAACAGGGCCAGGTAAGTTAAGAGAAAAGCCAGAGGCGAAAATATCGGGAAGTTAAAGGTGAGGCCCAGCAATACCCCTATCAGCAATATGATTGTAGCTTGGACCAGAGATTTTATTATCGATGCCAGTACTTTTGAGATCACTATAGAACCCCTTGGAACTGGGGTCGTCAACAGTTTCCCCAAAAATCCAAGCCTCCTGTCCCAAACTATGGTCATTCCGCTGCTCATAGACGTAAAGAGCACAATAAAGCTCAGCATACCAACAGCTAAAAAGGAGAAGTAGTCTGTAGTTCCAAAGGTTTGCTTCAAGACGCTTGCGGCTATCTGGTCTATTATTTGCTTAGGGATTGTTAACCCTGGAATTTGTATCGAGGCTCCAGTAAACATGTTAGCTAGGTTCATGGCTTTTCCAAATATTGCTATCCATAGTATCGGCTGCACTAAGCTTAGAAGCAATATTACCGGCTCTTTGTACCACTTCTTTAGCTCCCTGTTAGTTAAAGCCCAAAGACCATGAAGAGGGGAAAGCTTTCCTTCGCTCATGCTCTCGCCCTCCTCAAGGTTCTCCTGAGAGCAAAAGCTTCCTCTTTAGTTATTGATTCTTCCCTTATGCTTCTTCCTGTGTAATGCATGTAAACTTCATCTAGAGAAGGCCTCTCCATGCTAAGCCTCTTAACCTTCAGGCCAGATGAGCTCAAGGCGCTTACTATGAGAGGTATAGAGGATGGACCGTCTGAGGCCTTTATAATCAGCTTGCCGTCAGAAAAGTTGAACCCCTTTACGTTGGGTATCTCCATTAGATGAGAAGAAACGCTCTGGTTGTAACCTTCAACTTCCACAATTATAGTGTCCCAAGTAACGCTCTTCTTGAGCTCTTCCGGCTTGCCTATAACTAGTATTCTCCCCTTATCTATAATGGCTACTCTATCGCTGTACATGTCCGCTTCCTCTAAATAGTGGGTTGTAAGAAATATTGTCATGTTATATTCTTTTTTAAGGGTTAGAATGTATTCCCATATTGCGGCTCTAGTTTGAACGTCTAAGCCTAAGGTTGGCTCGTCTAGGAACAGTATTTTAGGCCTGTTTATTAGACCCATAGCTATTTCGAGCCTTCTCCTCATTCCCCCTGAATACGTTTCAACCTTTTTGTCCTTAAAGCTGTAAAGGTTAACCGTTTGAAGCAACTCAGTGGCCCTCTTTACTATGGTTTCCTTAGGAAGCCCATAAAGCGCCCCTATTAAAGTTATGTTTTCCCATCCAGTCAAATCTTCGTCTGCAGAGAATTCCTGAGGGACAACGCCTATAGCGGCCCTTACTTTGGCCGGTTCCTTTCTTATGCTGTAGCCGGCAACGTAGGCTTCTCCTTCTGTTGGCTTTAATGATGTTGTCAGCATGCCTATAGTTGTGCTCTTCCCTGCTCCGTTTGGACCAAGCAGGGCAAATATCTCCCCTTCGTAAACTTCGAAGCTTATGTGATCTACAGCTAAAACTCCTCCAGGATAAACTTTAGTTAAGTTTTCTACCTTGATTATTGGGTTGCTCAAGACGTCAACGCCTCCAGCTCTTCGATTATCTTTTTAATCCTATCTTTTCTCTTCTCCAACTCTTTTTTGTCCAAATCCCTTAAGTAAAATATGTAACTTTCTATGAGCTCCAACGCATGGTCAACTGAAAAGCTCTCTGGGGTAAATGGCTCAAATTTTTTGATTACTTCTTTACCTTTTTCGGTCAAGCCGTATTTTCCGCTTTCAAGCCTAACTATATAGCCTTCGTTTATCAATTTATATAAAGTAGGATATATGGTGCCCGGAGAAGGCCTCCAAAAGCCAAAGGAAAGCCTTTCTAGCTCTTTTATGATTTCTGCTCCTGATTTTTCGCCTTCTCTTAATAACATTAGTATCAGGATCTTAAGTCCTCCAAACTTCCTGAGCTTATACTTATACAGTATAAAGTTCCACATCGAAAAAGTTATCGATTTCGATATTTAAAAAGGTTACTTG
>CAYFJA010000005.1:0-38759 GCA_964343315.1 uncultured Nitrososphaerales archaeon | reverse complement strand
AAGTAATAGGAAGCTTATGCTACCTTTAAAGAACGCAATCATAGAAATCCTGAACAAAGAAAAAGTAATGACCGACGACGAGCTTTTTTCTGAGCTTCAAAAAAGGTTTAAAGATATAACTGAAAAGGAGCTATACAGGGAGCTCCTTAAGCTTGAGGTTCTTGGGCTAGTTAAGGTGTTTGAAGCTGGAAAGGGAAGAAAAAGGATTGAGCTTGCCGCTGGCTCTTCAGTAGTTGTTGGAGAGTTTGACTTCTAAAAGAAAGATTAATAACGCTTTAGTTTAAAAATTAAAAAGAGGATGGAAGAATTACTTAAATATCAGCTCACCAAGCTTCACAAACTTTTAACAAACCCCAAAGCGATAGAGCTGTTGTTTTTGATATATTCAAACGAAAGAAACGCTAAAGCTTTAATGGAGAAGCTAGGCGTTAAGGAAAGAACTTTTTATTACTTGATCGGGTCGCTAAAGGAAGCAGGACTCATAAGAGGAAAGGGAAAATATGGATTGACTATAACCGGATATTATGTTATAACCGCCTTAAACGAAGTTAAAAACTGGCTTAACAATTTAGAGGAGATAAAAAAGTTAGATGAGATGATAAAGTCTTCCAAGGACGCTAAGGTTTCTTCCTACCTCTTAAAAAGCTTAGAAAGCATCGTTGGAATTTCGAACATACAGCCTATAAAAGTTTACGCGGATGAGAGAAGGTTTAAAGAAGCCCTAGCGGCGTTTCTTACAGAAAGTTCTTCAAAGGTTAAAGCGGCTATCGCGTCAAGAGACCTAGAAGCCCTGCTCAACGCTGCTAACCTGATGCAAAGAACAGGCCAAGTAGCAGAAATCATCCTGGACTCTTCAGCAGAATCTATTATAAGCTCTGATGTCAGCGAAATAAGCAGCAATTCTGAAACCCAAGGCTACCTTTACTTAAAGAAAAAAGGGTTTATATGGACCAACGAAATTAAGTTTACCTTTGCCTTTAACGAAGAGGGGGACGTGTATTTAGAGATCCTTTCCCCAAAAGGCGACAGCTTTTTTATGGGGGTTCAGCTTAAGAGCCGCCTAATATCAGAGATGTTTGATGAAGTTTTTGAAGGCTTAAAGAAGCAAAAAATTTAAAATTAAAAACCATTTATAAAATTTAAAGGTTGTCCAACGCTTTAAATGAAAGAGCAAAGAAAATTGAGGAAATAGACGCTCTTAGAATATTGTTTTATCTAGAAAAAGAGGAAGCGGGCAGAAAGAAGATAGCTTCAGAGCTAAGCTTGGGAGAAGGATACGTTAGAAAGCTCTTAGACAAAATTGAGAAGAAGAAGAAGCTTATTAAAAAGACCAAGAAAGGTTCTGAGCTAACGGATCTTGGGAAAAGCGTAATTAAAAAAATAAAGGACCTCTTCTTTCCTATTGAAGGCTTTAAGATTTTAGGCTACGAAAACGCAAAGGCCGTTTTAGTAAGGGGTGCATCTGGATCTGTTGAAAAAGGACTTGAAGAAAGGGACGAAGCCGTAAGGTATGGGGCAAAAGGAGCAATGATAATAATTTATAAAGGAGGGAAGCTTTTGTTTCCGCCTTCAGAGCCTGTTATGAATGTATATAAAGAGCTTGATCAAGCGATAAATAGCTCGGCAAAGCTAGTTGAAGGAGACGTTGTAGTTATAACGTGGGGCGATAGCTCTGCTGACGCTGAAAGAGGAGCCTATGCGGCAACAATTTATTTGCTGGAAAAGGCCGGGAAAAGGGTTCCATCAATAATATAAAAGGTTTTATTTGTGAGTTTTTACATTTATGCACATGGAAAAACCAAAGGTGGGTTTTGAAGAGTTTCAAAAGATTGAAATAAAAGTAGGGAAAGTAAAGGAAGCTTATAAGATAGAAGGGTCAAAAAAGCTTCTGAGAGTTTTAATAGACTTAGGAAAAGATGGAGTTAAGCAGGCCATAGCAGGAATTAGCAAGTACTACACCCCAGAAAGCTTGATAGGTAAAACGGTTATAGTTGTAACAAACCTCGAGCCCAAGACGATGATGGGTTATACTTCAGAAGTAATGCTGTTGGCCGCTTTTAACGAAACTGACCTTTCTTTGCTGACAACTGATAAAGAGATGCCTCCAGGAACGCCCGTTTCATAAAGGCTTTATTTAAAGATTGTTTTTGCTTTAAGCTAAAATATGGCTTGAACGAGTTTAAACAATAAAACGTTTTTGCTTTACTTGCTGTGCGATCTATTAAAAACTAGCTATATGATTATGTTTCGTTTTATTTCAAGCAAAAAGACTAACATATGATAAAGCTTTTAAGCAGAATCATAATAAACACTAAAAAGATTTAAAAAACCCATTTTTGTTTTTATTTTTAGATGGTTAAGACCGGTAAAAACTTTTTGAACAAAGGGATAATAAAACTTTTGATATTAGATGCTCTTTACGATAAAGAAGCGCACGGTTATGAAATCATAAAAAAGATAAGCTCTAAGTTCCATGGCATCTATGAACCAAGCCCGGGTATAATTTATCCTACTTTAGAGTATCTGGCAGATAAGGAGCTGGTAACTGAAAAGATAGTAAACGGGAAAAAAGTCTACTTTATAACGGAAAAGGGCAAAAAGGTAAGGGACGACGGGCTTCAAGTGCTTCAAAATTTCTTAAGCAAAAAGACAAAGCCAAACGACAGGATTAAGGTTATGGAGCTTGCTATAAACCTGAAGAATTTGGTCTCAGATAAGATTTATGATCTTAACGAAGACAAGCTTAAGCTTTTATACGATATATTAGAAGATGCGTATAAAAAAATAAAGGAAGTTCACTGAGGAGAAGCCTTTTCTAGCATTCTTGAAAAGGTCCAGATAGCTGCATGTATTATCTCGTTAAGCCTCCCCTGATCCCTATAATTCTTTATCACTATTTGCTGAATTATGTTGTTCTTGATTTCAACAGTATAATCTAAGACCTCTTCAGGAGTTATAGCCCCTTCGCTTTGTCTAGACCTATCCTTTTCTTTCATTTGCTCTAAGATTTTGTTTATAAAAAATGACCTAAAAGGAGGCAGGTCTGCCCTCAAGTTTAGTTCTGGGTTTGGTTTTATTATTGCTGAGTCTTTTGTTATTATAACTTGCCCAAGGAGCAACCCGTCCTTTGGTCTTTTAAGTTCTCTTACTTCAGCTTCTTCTTCTTTTTTGCCTTCAGTAGGCATCTGAACCGCCTTTACAAAGGATTCTTTCTTAAGAATGCTGTCTACCACGTTCAGCAGATCTGTGTAAAAAGCTTCTTCCTCTTTTAGCTCCTCTATTTTTTCTTCTATCTTAGACCTTAATTCCGCAAGCTTCTCTAGCTCTTCAGAGCTCACGGTTTATGATTTATAATTTTCTGTTTAATAACTCTTTCTTGTAATGAGCGGATTCAGCCTTTTTTGATCTTAAGCTTAAGGTATTTATCTTCTAGCGAGAAAGGAGGAGGATGAGCTGTCTGAGTTTTTGAGCCGCACTTAGGGCAAACGTCTTTTAAAGTATAAGTCCCGCAGTTTGGGCATTTTTTGATATACTTCATCACTCAACAACCCTAATGAAACCTCTTCCGTCGAGCCTTTTCGCTATTGCGCTGGCCAATTTTTTAATCCCTTTCTCAGCATCTTTATAGTTTTCAGAATAATATGTTACCCTGTACCTGGGAGCGCTTATGTACTTTATTTCCACCTTTCCTTCCTTTATTTCGTTTTCAGACTCAATTATAGCTTTCTTGATGACTTCAATACCTTCTGGATCTGGGCTATAAATTTCAAAGATCTTTGTAATTGAAACTACTGGCGGCTTTATCTTTTCAGACGCTAGCTTATATAATTCCTCGGCAAATTCTTTATCTATACCCAGGTTGATGAAGGCTTGTGGGCCTTGATTTACCAGATCCTCAAGGCCTTCGTATAAGCTTTCGTACTTCTGCGATATTATCTTCATCTCCTTTTCAGCGTTTTGAAGGCCTAGCTTTTTTGCTACTATGTTAAAGACGCTTTCAGCCCACCTTGACTTTTTTATTTCTATCCTTTTCAGTTTTTGTTCTTCCTGAGTGACTTGTCTAAGGGATACATCAAAATCGAGCTTTTGCTTATCAGCTTTTATAACCTTAACTATGAGCTTTTGCTTTGGCTTCAGGGCCTTCTCTAAATTTTTTACAATGTTTCTAGAAATTTCGCTTTCTGGAAGGAAAGCCCTTATATTGTTGTATTCATCAAGGGTAACCCAAGCCCCAGAAGGGGAAACGCTTTCAATTGTAGCTAAAACTACTTCTCCAACTTCTGGGTAGTCTTGAACGCTCATAGATCTATCCTTTTAATTTCCTGGCTATTTATTATCGCTTTGCCACCGGTAGGAATAACCAAAAGTTCGCCGCATCCTTCGCAGTAAATTTTATGCTTTGAGTGGGAAAAAACCACCCTTTCCATGCCGCATTTAGGGCACTTTATTCTTAAGAAAGAGCTCCTAGGAGTTAAAACTAGCTCTTTTATCTTAGGCATTTAACATCACCCTTTCTTAACTTGTTCTACTATCTCGGCTTTTCTAAGCCTTATTCCTTCTTTCATTATAATGTAACCGCACTCCTTGCACTTTAACTTAAGAGTGACCTTCTTAGTTGTCTTGGCGGTCCTCTTTAGTTCAGGATATTTCTGTCCACCGTAACCGTGCTTTACTTCTTCGTGATACCTGGCTCCGTAGCTCATCGCCCTTTCTTTTCCTTTTTTATATATCGATACTTCGTGCTCTGTGTGCTTTTTACACTTCGGGCAATACGTTACTATTATAGCCGGTATCTTCATACTTCTCCCACCTTCATCACTATGTTCTTATCTATTAATATTTTTGCATTTTCTTGAGGTATCGTTGCTAGGTCTCCGGCTTCAAAGGGGCCGTATTCGATAAGATCTGGGCCGACAAACTTGTCTACGGGCTTTAGGAACTGCACAAGATAATAGCTTATCGGGGCTGATTTATGAAAGACTTCAAGTTCCTTAATTTTCCCCTCGTTTATAAAGGACTTTAACCTGTTTGCGTTTGAAATAAATGACATTAAAGGGACAATTAGCGGCTTTTCGTATTCATCAGCTTCAAAAGCTTCTCCTGCTAAAGCTTTTTCTACCATCTTTTTTATTCTAATGTCTATTAACTTGCTAACAATTTCAATTATCAGCTTCCTTAGGCTCTTAGCCGCGTTTTTTGCTTCTTCAGTAGAAGCGGTTAGCTCCATAATCTTCAGTTGCTTAACCCTTAAAGCTATTATCCCATAAAAACCAACAGGAAGCTTTGATAAATTTTCTTCTTTCAGCTCCCCGTTAACCGCTTGGTTTAACAGATTTATTATATCTTGCATGATTAATTTTTGTACTAAGGTTTAGAAAAACTTTTCACTTATTGGTTTTATTGCTTTAAAATAAAATATATGCCCGAGCCCTTAGCAACGACCTTACTGTTCTGATAAACTCGTCCTTCACAAAAAACAAGGTCCTTCCCCTTTCTTACTATTTCTGCTGTAGCTTTAACTTCACCTTTATTCAGCATCTCTAAGTAATCTATCGTTAATGAAACTGTTACGGCTTTTTCATCTATAAGAGAGCCCATAGCTTCGTCTAAAAGCGAAGCTATAAAGCCCCCGTGCGCAATTCCTAACTCGTTTAAGTGTTCATCAGAAACCTCTGCTACAGCTTCCCCTTTTTTGGTTGATATTTTTAACAGATCCCTGAACATAGGGCTTTTAATATTATCTCCCAAATAAAAATTTAAGGCTCAGAGCTCAAGATCTTAATCATTAGGCTCATAGCTCCTTTTACATCATCGCCAAAAATAAATGAACAAAAATTTGCTAAAAGCTTTTACCTTTTATCTATTGGAATAAATGGCCTCTCAGAAGGACCTACGTAAACGGCCCTTGGTCTTATGAGCCTGTGCTGCTCTTCTACGTATTCTAAGAAGTGGGCCATCCATCCCGTAACCCTTGAAAGAGCGAACAAAGCTGTGTATATGTTGTTTTGCAGAGGGAAGCCTAAGCTCATGTAAACTATACCAGAATAGAAGTCCGTGTTTGGATATATTCCCTTTTTGCCCAACTCATTTATGCCTAAAGTTTCGAGCTTTTTGGCTATTTCAAACATAGTCTTAGCCTGCCCGCTTGGGTTCAGGTCTTCGGCAAGCTTCTTGAATATCTTTGCCCTAGGGTCGTAAGTCTTATAGACCCTATGACCAAAGCCCATAAGCCTCTTCTTCCCTGTCTTGATGTTTTCTTCAAACCAAGGTTCAACCTTGTTTGGATCCCCTATTTCTAAGAACTGTAAAGCGGCTGCTTCAGCAGCACCTCCGTGCAGCGGTCCTTTGAGCGCAGCTAAAGCGCCAACGATCCCTGAATATATATCGGCAAGCGTAGATACAACTACTAAGCCGGCTGTAGTGGAAGCGGGAACCTCGTGGTCAAGGTAAAGTATCAAAGCATCGTTCATAGCTTCAACTTCCTTTTCTGAGGGTTCTTTGTCAAAAACTGCCCTCAAGAAGCTTTCTGCCAAGCTCCCGCTTGGCTCAAGGAGCTTTGGAGGCTTGCCAAGAACGTGCCTTATGGCCACTGCTGTAACAGAGGCCATCTGTCCTATTATTTTAGAAGCATATTCTCTATCGGTCTGCTTGTTCCAGCTGAACTTTTCTGTAGCCGCAAAGGATGCCATAGCGTTCATCTGTAGAGCTACTACGTCTGAAGACCTTGGGAGGTTGGTTATAGCTTTGATTGCGTAGTCAGGAATCTTGTACCCTTCTTCTACCTTCTTCTTAAACTCATCAAGCTGAGACTTTTTAGGCAGTTCTCCGTACAAGAACATGTACTGAATTTCTTCAGCCTGCGCTTTTGCGTTTATTATGTCCTCGATCCTATATCCCATGTACCAAAGAATTCCTTTCTCCCCGTCTATTGTAGTAAGCCTCGTCCACTTGATGTTTACGTCCTCTAAACCTTTGCTTATCGTTTCCATACAAAATTTATAAACAAAGCCTATTATTTAACTCTATCTTTTATGAAAATTTTACAAAGATTTTCAAGAAATAATAAATTTATTTTTTTGCTAAGCGGTTAATAATTTAAAATAATTTAAACACAAAAAGCTATTAAAATTAAAAGCCGCTTGCCGCTTAAAAATAGCTTAGCATCAAAAAAATGAACACAAATTTTAATAAAAAATTTAAAGCTCCCGGGCTCTTATCTCTAAATTAATTAATCTTTGTCGCTAAAAGTTTATAAAATTTTTTATACAAACAAAATTTATGCCTATCCACTTAAAAGCAAAGGAAGGAGAAATAGCTGAAAAGGTAATAGTGACGAGCGAGCCAGAAACTTCTACACTGATAAGCCAGCTGCTTGAAAACGCTAAGCTTGTAAGCTCAAACAGGGACCTTTTTGTTTATTCGGGGACCTATAAAGGAACCAAAGTATCTGTCGCTGCGCATGGGTTCGGAGCGCCTTCGGCTACTTTAGTTTTGGACGAGCTGGCTCAGTACGGCGCAAAAGAGATAGTTAAGGTTGGAACCGCTATAGCTATAAGGAAAGATCTTAAGCTTGGAGACTTTGTAATACCAACAGCTTCTTCTTACCTGCCAGGGGGCTCTATAGGAGAATATGTAAGAGAAAGCTTTTTTGTTCTAGACGCTGTTCCAGACCTTTTCCTGACTGAAAGGCTATTTAAAAGCCTTAAAAGGAGCTTTAACGTTTACTATGGGCCTACTTTTTCTAACGATCTGCTTTACTCAAAATACTATGAAAAGCAATCAGAGCTCGAGGGTAAAGGCTTCCTTTGCTCTGAGCTGGAGTGCGCTTCGCTGTTTGCCCTTTCGCATGTAAAAGGATATAAGTCAGGGTGCGTGCTGTTAATCTCAAGCTTATTAAAAGATTCCGGTTTCGTTATGTTAGATGACGAATCGTTAAAAAAGTTTATACGAGAGGCTTCAAAAGGCGTTCTAGAAGCTCTTGTTGAAGAATAACCTTCTTAAGGGCTTGTTGGCCGTGTTTATATCTTTTGTCTTAGTTAGCGTAGCCCTACCTTTAGCTATTTACTATACTTCAATTGTGCTTTTTCCATACCAAGCTAAGGGGGAACCCCTTTATTTTAACGGAGAGTTAATAGGCTATGAGTACGTTTACGTAAACCTTTCAATAAGAGGCTTTTTCAACTCTACAAATCCAAGCTATATGTCTCCCATAATAACTGAACAGGCTGCCATGGGACAGGCTAAAGCGCTTAACGTTAGCGTAGGCGTGCCCCTTAGCTTTTTGACTGAGTTAATAAAAAAGTATTCATACAGGGATGTTTTAACCGGTAGATATCTTGTAAACGTAAACTTGCTGAACTTAAATCTGCTCAAATATTATTACGAAAACAAAAGCTTCGAAAGCTATTTCTTAAAGGGCATGGAAAGAATACAATACTTAAACCAGACCGTCTTCAACAATTTGGGCTAAACCTTTAAGGCTTAAATAAACCGCCAAGTATGCCGGAAGGCTGAGCTTTACCTCTTTAAACGGACCAAAGATCTGTCCCTTGAGCTTAATTTTAGGCATATAATGAACTAAGGTTTTTACTGGCTCCTCAGGCAAAACTGCTGCTTCCTTCATTGGGTCAAAGCTTTCAAGAGAGCTGACTTTTACTTTAGCAAGCCCGCTTTCGTCGTGTAGCGTTTCAGGAGCCCTAAACACCCTTTTTACGTCGACCGTTACGTTAGGATCGATCGGGACTTTTTTTCTCTCTCGAAGCTGTCCTGAAATTGGCGCGTTTTTCTTGTAGATATCTTCTTTAAAGCTGCTTAAGGTTATGTACTCAACTATTTCAACTCTCTCTTGCTGATCCATTTTTCTAAAAGTTTCATTATAAATGTAGAAGTGATATCCATTGTTGCCAGAAAAGTAAACAGAAAAATCCTTCTTTCCTAGGCCAAAATCTTCTGTAAATATATCTACCAGCTTCTGAGCTTCTCCCTTTACTTCTTCTAAGCACTCGTCGCAAACCCACTCTACTTCGGCTACATCTTTTGAGCCGCACTTGGGGCAGACCTCAGGCGCTGGAAGGCTTCCGTAGCTATGACAGGTTTTGCACATCCAAAAGCTGTTTTCTTTGATCTTCTTGCTTGCGTCCTTAATGTCTATGTCAAAAGCTACGTCTGCCTTCATCCACCCCTTTGCTTCCATCGGTGCCGTAGGGTCAACGTAAAAAGCAACAGAATAATAAGCAGATTTTGGAGTGTTCTTCAAAAGGTAAGCTTTGTATTCGCCTTCGCTTTTGAAGCTTATGTGTCTGATCATCTTGTCTTCAAAGTCTTTAAAGCCGAACTCCCGAGACTCTATGTTTTCCGGAGCCGGTATCCTTTCAGAATAATTGTAATAATACCACCTAAAGAAATTTTTAACTCGTTGAATTCCCGACGTACTCATAGATCAAAACTTGGGCCCACATCCCGTTGCGCGCATACTGAATTGGGGATGCGTAGACCAGCCTAAAAGGCGTTGAATTTCCTGAGAAACGAATGTAATAAGTCCATATTGGTATCTGGACGTACTCCGTCATGTTAGGCTGATAGTGCTGGTTTATGGTTATTATCATCCCTGTAGAAGGATCCACTACAGCCCACCCTTGATACTTTAGCGGCTCTAGCTGCCCTAAAAGCGTGTTGTTCCAGAAATACCAGGTTAACAAGTGTGTTTGTGGGTTAATAAAGATGGATTGGTTAGAAGTCCATCCTGCCCAGACTATCATAGCTGGAACTTTGGACTCATCGCCTCCTATTCCATATAGCTCCCCTGAAAGCATATACCCTGATAGGTAAGGATCTCCGGTGATCATACCTGCGTTAGCACCTGTAGCAAACACGACGACGTATTTGCCGTGCAGCTCGTTAAGGATTTTAATTGATTCGTTGACCGGCGAAAGAAACATCTTAGCGACAAGCCCGATCTGCGTGCCGTTAAGGGTTGCGTTATCTATTACCGTTGTCTGATTACCCAGAACGGTTATCCAGTAGCCGTAGTCCCACCAAGCAACAACAACTGAATGAGGAGGCATGTTCGAAGCGTTTGACATCCATTTTAAAGCATCTATCCAAGCAGGGACTGGGGCGTTTATAATTGTGGCTGAATTAACTATAGTTACCGGCACTCTATTTTGCTGAACCCATCCGTAGACTGGGAAAGCAGATAAGCCTATCAAAACTACAGCAACAGCAACCCTTTCATACTTAAAGTCATAACCGGTAGGCTTCTTCTTTGCCTTCTTTTCTTGAACTTCTGGCTTAATCTGGCTGACGACGTAGTAGAGCCCTATGGGCGCGCCTAAAACGATGGCTAGTCCCATAAAGTCCATAAGCTCTCCAAAGGAGGTCCCGACGTAAAAGCTCCAGAGGAGGAAGAGGGCTATCGCAAAGCTAGCTATAGTCCTTCTTTTTATCAAAAAGTAACCCGCTATTAAGGCAAGCAAAGCGCTTATGCCATAAGTAAACAGCGTTTCTAAACCTGAAATAGGCAGCTGCTCAGCAACAGTGCTTACTACAGAAGGCTTGGACCTTAAAAGAGGATTGAGCGCAGATAAGTACCTTAAGTTTATCAGGTGAGGCAGAAAATAGGCTACGCCTACAATTCCCGCAACCATTACCGCTAAAAGTATGCCAAAAAAGGCAGTCCTGCTAACTATTTTGAGCCTTTCGTTCAAGAAGTATAGGACGTTAACTAAAAGGGCTAAGTAGAGAAGCAGCATCGTAGGAGAGTACACCCAAGAAAATCCAGGGTCTGGGTATATGGCCGCAACCTCTGCGCCTAAAGTGTATAGGACCATGTTTATCAGAGTTTGTAAAGATATGTAAGATCCCGAAGAAGGCTTTAGATACAGCGGGGCAAAAAGAAAGGCTAGGGCTATTACGCCGTTTAAGTTTTCGACGCCGCCCCACATGCTCTGCGCGTAGCCAACAAGAAGCCCTGCTATAAGGGAATAAATCGCAACCTTAACGCTTAATGCGCTTTTGTTAAACTCAAAAGAATAAAGCAGGAACATTAGAGCCAAAGGCATAAAAAAGAAAGCGAAGGGTGTGCCTTTGTACCAGCCAAAGTCGGTCCTTATTAAAAGGCCGGGGGCTGAAGATAGCAAAAGCACGCCCAGCAAGCCAACAAATTTATTCCCAGTTATCTTTAAAGAAATAAAATAAGCAGGTATAGAAATCAGAACACCAAGAAATATCGGCAATATGGCAACAAACTGATAAAGCGTAATCCTGATTCCAAGGGCCTTAACTAAGATGTATAAAATTGCAACAAGAAAATAGAGCCCAGAAGGCGAAGTTGCGGCTAAATTTCTCCCCCATGGGTACCAGAAGTTTTTATCGATCGTATGGAAGTACTTGCTTATTCCTGAAAGCCCATACTTTGTTATGTCTTGGTAGACGACGTTGGTTACATAATAATGATAATAAGGGTCAAATTCGTTTAAATAAAACCCATAATTAGCAGGCATTAGCCTGACGTAGATGTTTAATGCTATCAAGAGCGAAAAAGCAAGCATAACTAAAGCGGTGTCTACCTTAAGCCTAGGTAGGCTAAATTTCATATCATCTTTAATTTTTTGCGGTGCTCTTAAACTTTACCTTTAAAGAATAAAACAACAAACGCTTTGCTTGTTGATCTAGTTCACCTTTTGAGAAAATTAATTGCGGTTATTTCGCTGGCTCCAAAAGATTCCGTCTTCAAACTTCTCAGAGGCAGAGCTTTCTGTTTATTTATAAGTTCAATTAAAAAATTTAGAAAGATTTAAGGTAGATCAGAAGTTAAATATTTCAAATCATGAAAATTAAAGAAGGTCATAAGCTAAATCTTCCAAAGCTTCCCTCTACTTTCGGCAGTCTGGACGTTGAAAGGTATAAAAATAAATGGTCGGTGCTTTTCTTCTATCACAAAGATTTTGCGGCCGGCTGTCAGTTAGATTTTGAGGTGTTCTTAAAGAGCTATCAAAAGCTAAAGTCTTTAGGCGCTGAACTAATAGGCGTAAGCCCGGATCCTCTAGAACAGCACTTTAAGTTTGCCGTGGAGAAAGGGATAAGCTTTGAGCTTGTCTCTGATACAAACGGAGAGTTAGCTTCTATGTTTAACGCATTAAAAAGCAAAAATCCCCTCTACTTTAAAAAGAAGGCTTTCCTCATATCCCCTAACCTGATCGTCCTTAAGTCCTATGATGGGAAGAAGACAGCCCTATATCCCCTTGAGATAATCTACGACATAGAGTTCCTTTTGAACTTCTTAAGCAAACAGAACGACAGCGAGATAACTTTAGTTTTTAACGATAGCTACTAAAAAGTTTATTTTCTTATAAATGATAAATAAATTAAGAGCTTTGGCTCAGTTAATATTGAAGGTTCAAGGCAAGGAGGAGTTTAGGGTTCACTTAGACATTGCGAACAGACCTAAAACTGTGAACGAAATATTAAGGGTTAGGAAAATCTCGGTCATAATCTTGGATAGAGGAGACTATTATATGTTTAAGCTCCCAATAAGGGTTGGTCCAGAAAAGCCAGCGTCAGAATTCAGCGAAGGAGATGTTGCCTTTGATTATATGGGAAGCTGGGTTTTGATATTTAAGAAAAATTCTAGGTACATCCTAAAAGCTAACCCTATAGGAAAGGTTGCTGAAAAGGTCCCTAACATTAAATCAGGCTCTCAGGCTATAGTAGAAACAGAAATTTAAACTTCCGCGGTCTCCCAAAGGTAGTTGAAGTAGCTGTCGGCTAGGGCAGCTAAGTAAGGGTGGTTAGAAGCTATCGCTGTGTACTCACCTTGTGGCATATAAAGTATTAGGACTACCGACTTTGAATCAGAAATAAGCCCGCCTCCAAAGAGAAAGTCCCGCGATCTTATCTCCGCTTTGGGCAATGCTTTTTTCAGGTCCTTAGCGACCTCCTTAATTGTAAGTATCTTTACTTTCAGGTCTTTGTTTTTAAGAGCCTCCTTTAGCTTAAGCAAAATATCTTCTTTTAGCTCAAAAGGAAATGCTAGCTTTGCTTCCTCCCTTGTTAGCTTTAGCGTTTCAACCAGTGTTTCAGCTACAGCTTTGTACCCGTTGACAAGCCAGACGTCGGACCTTTCGGTAACGCCCTTAGACGCTAAGGCTGGCTTAACTACGGTTGTGACGAACTCCTCAAACTCTCTTATCTTCTCCTCTTCTGTTTCCTTAAACCTGAGGACTAGCTCGTCTGGGCTTGCTATATAGTACTTTGAAGGCCATCCTTTTTCCACCTTTACCCAATTGATCCCTACGAGCTTCTTCAGGGAAGCGTAAACCTTTGGGTAAGGAACGTGAGAAGCCTTAGATATTTCTTGCGCGCTCATCGATCCGCCGTAAAGCAAAGTTTCAAAAACTTTGATGTCGTAGCTGTTGAGCCCAAACTTTGATAAATAATTTATTTTTTCTTCCATTTACCTTAGCTTCTCTATGGCGCTTAAAGCTTTAAGCGAATCTTTTCTGGGCATTATAAAATATACATTTCTGTCAAACCTAAAAGCATGTATAAGGTTTATGTTTAACGCATTGAATATCATTATTAAGGGATGGTAGGGTACTTCGTGCCTCGACCCAGAAAACTTAACCTTCAGAATAACCAGGTCGCTCGAGGCTTCGCCCCCCTTTACTATAGCTTTAACGTTTCCTTCATCAACTACTGCTAATATTAGCTTTGAAAAGTCTAGCTTTCCGAACTCTTCTTTGGTTAAGCTGAGCTCGCTTATCCCAGTTTCTAATTCAACTTCAGTTCCAGTGGTAGATAGGGAGCTCACCTGGGTCTTAGCAACAGAAACCTTTGTCAGGGCCTTTTCTATCGTATTTAGCTTAACCTCTCTTCCCGTGAGCGACTCAACCGCGCTCTTTATTTCCCTGGCTATAGCGTTTAGGTTTGCCAGACCGCTCGAAAGAAGTATTTGATAGAAAACGTTTTCCTCAATTATTTTATTTACAGCTTCAGTAACCTTCACAAAATGATGATTACCATCCTTAATATATATAATTTTTGAATATTTTTCAAAAATTATCTAATTTTTCATTTTTAAAACGATTAGCTGATGTAATCTAAAAGGTTGCCTTCCTTTTTTACGAACTTTGAAGCCTTAACTGCAACTCTCCTTGTTTTCTTCCCTTCAGCTTCTTTTAAAATGTCTTCAAGAAGCTGTATGGCTGTTGAGAGCAGTTCATCAAAAGAGGAAACTGGGTGCTTAAGAGTCTTTGACCTAGTCTTTGAGCTCAGGTCTTCAAATATTACTATAACTCCAACTTCTTTAAACTGCCTTCCGTTCAGCCTTTCGTAAAGCCGTCTTGCGGCCTCCAAGAGAGCTTCTCTAGGATCTCTGCCCTTTACTGGAACAAACTTCTCGAGTTCTTTTTTCGCTTTCCTTTCTTCTACCTTCCTTTCATCTATCCCCCTAACAAAGTTGTAAATCATCGCTCCTTTCTTTTCTCCAAAAATCCTGATCAAATCTTCAAGGCTAAGCGCCTGGGCCTCTTTCACTGTAGTTATCCCCAAAGATTTCAGCTTCTCAGCGGTCTTGCCTCCTATATATGGTATGTCGCTTAACTGAGAAGACTCCAAAAAGGCCTTAACTTCATCCGGAAGCACAACCTTAAGGCCGTCTGGCTTCGCCTTGTCGCAGGCCATCTTTGCTATGAGCTTGTTCGGCCCTATGCCTACAGTGCACTTTATCCCGCCAGCCTCTTTAACGATCTCTTTGATCTTTCTCCCGATTTCTGCAGCTTTTTCTTCTTCTATCTCCCCGAGATCTATGTACGCCTCATCTATGCTCGCCTGTTCAACCGCCTTAAATTCATCCTTTAATCTTTTCATTATCTTGTCGCTCACCGATAAGTAGTAGTTTATATCTACAGGCAAAACAACTAGGTTAGGGGCAAGGGACTTTGCCTTTTTAACGGACATGCCGGACTTGACGCCGTAGGCCCTTGCTACGTAGTTAGCTGACGCGACGGCCCCAGTGTTTTCTCCCGTAAGCATACAAACAGCTATAGGAAGCCCTTTGTAGCTTGGGTTCCTAAGCTCTTCGCACTGAGCATAAAAATAATCAAAGTCAACTAAAGCTATAGCCCTAAACTTAGAGCTCAACAGATATAAAATTATAAACATAAAATATAATTTTAACAGATGATTTTCGGCAGGTAATTGCTTATAACTTCAGCCCTTTTCTCTCTGTAAATCTTTACTGCCAAAGGAAGCTTTAAAAGTATATCTTCTGCAGTGATTCCGTCTTCACCTTTCTCAGAAGCCGCCAAGTCCCCCGCTAACCCATGAATAAACACCCCTGTCCTTAAAGCATCTCCAGGGCTTAAGCCAAGGCCCATCATCGCTGCGATGGTCCCTGTCAGAACGTCCCCAGATCCAGCGGTAGCCATACCTGAATTTCCTGTCATATTTATGAACTTTCTTCCGTCGGGAAATGATATTATGCTGTGCGCTCCCTTTAAAACAACGTATGAATTTAGCTCCTTTGACGCGGCTTCAGCGTATTTTATCCTGTTAGACTCTATTTCGCTTATTGATGCTTTGAGAAGCCTAGACATCTCTCCTGAGTGCGGCGTTAATATCGTAGCTTCTTTTCTTTCCTTTAATATTGAAGTGTCCTGAGCCAAAGCGCTTAGTCCGTCCCCATCGACTATTATGGGCTTTTTAACTTCCCTTATTAGATCCCTAGCGAGCTGCTGAGCCTCAGGGTCCAGCGAAATTCCAGGCCCTATGATCACGAAGTCTATATCATAATCCTGAATTGCCTTTAGAATGAACTCTTTATTTGATATAGATATGGCCCCGTTCTCATTTTCATTTAGCGGAACGTAAACAACCTCGCTGGCTTTTGAAGCCAAGAAAGGTATTATTGACTTAGGGGCAGCAAGCCTAGAATACCCTCCTCCAGCCTTCAGAAAAGATGTGGAAGCAAAATACGGGGCACCGTAATAATTTCTTGAACCAGCTACAGCTAAAAGCTTCCCAAAGGTACCCTTGTGCCCCCAAGGGATCCTTTCAGGGAGCTCTGGAGGCTCATTAAGCTCAACAGAAAGCTCGTCTGATTCGTAAAGTTCTGGAGGAAAAGAAATGTGAGAAACGTAAAGCTTTCCGCAATAAGCGTAGCCCGGATAGAGGATGTTTCCCAGCTTAGGAAGGCCAAATGTTACAGTGTAATTGGCTTTTATAGCAGCCCCGTAAACCTTTCCGTCGTCTCCTCCTATGCCAGAAGGTATATCTACCGCAAAAACTACCTT
Organism: uncultured Nitrososphaerales archaeon; assembly: GCA_964343315.1. GTDB lineage: Archaea > Thermoproteota > Nitrososphaeria > Conexivisphaerales > UBA164 > CAYFFZ01. The sequence goes on along the minus strand of CAYFJA010000005.1, from coordinate 22,467 downwards.
GCCTGCCTTGTTAATCTCCTCAATAACTGACCTATATATTCCCGTAATCTCCCTCGAGAGCCCGGTTCCAAACAAACCATCTACAACAGCTTCTGCCCAAGATAAAAAGCCGGCAAGGCCGTCCAAATCCTTTTCTTCCCTGATTAGCTTAACCTCTAGCCCAAGCTTCTTAACTATTTCAAAATTATTTAGCGCGGCGCCTGTATACTTGGCTGGATCCCCCACCACGGCCACTTTAACTAAAGCCCCATTAGAATGAAGCTTTCTAGCTACGACCAAAGAGTCGCCCCCGTTGTTGCCAACCCCGGCAACCACTAAGAACCTTTTGTTAGCAACCCCAAACTCCCTCTCAATTACGCTGTACACAGAATGACCGGCGTTTTCCATGAGCAAAGTCTGATCAATCCCAAATACCTTTGAAGCCCTTTCATCTAGGCTTCTCATTTCTGAAACTGAAGCTACTTTCATTCTAATAAGAAAATTGAACTAAGGGGTATTATTATTTTGCTTTTTTCTAAATTATTTGCTTCGGCACAATCCACTTGATGTAAGCATAGGGTCTTCTAACCGCTAAGCTGGTTCCTGTGGTGCAAGCTATCCAGCAGCCAGAGCACTCTTCTACCTTTTTCAGCGCTTCCTTAGGGGGACTTTTCAGCATTTCCAAAATGTCCTTTTCAAGGACATTGCCCAAAACGATGTCCGTCCTTGCCCCGCACGCCAATAAATTTCCTAAGGGGTCAACGGCAAAGTAAAGCTTCATGGCGTCGCAGATTTTTGGCGTTTCCTTATTTAGGTAAAAGGGAATGCCATCTAAAAATTCTTCGGGGACAAGCAAGTTTATGCCTGAAGATTTCAGCTCCTTGAGCTTTTTTATAAGCTTTTTTACGCCCTCTCCTGCTGGACCAACAGGGGGCATAACGGCTTGAACGTTGACGTAATCATAAAGTCCATATAGGTCGTCTAGAGCCTTCATGATCTGCTCTGCGTTCGACGGCATAACAACTGAGCTTATTCCTACGCTCCCTCCGTAATCTTTAATTAGCTTCATGGCCCTCTTTGCTTTTGCGTAAACCCCTTTAGCCCCTCTTATCTTATCGTGAACCTCCTCAGTTCCATCTATAGAGATGGTTACATAATCAAAAGACTGCGAAACAGCAGGGGCCCTCTTTTCGTTTATCAAAGTCCCGTTAGTGTTTACTCCAGTAACGCACCCAAGGCTCTTAGAGTAAGAGCCTAGCTCTTCCATGTCCTTTCTTAGAAATGGTTCCCCTCCGCTGAAATCTAAAGTCGGAACTCCAGTTGAGCATATCTTTCTTATAACTTCTTTTGCCCTTTGGGTGTCTAGCTCCTTAGCCCTTCCTTGCCTGATAAAGCAAAAGGAGCACATCAGGTTGCACCTGTAGGTAACAAAGTATGAGGCAAATATGGGGGACGAACCATTAAATCTGTATTTTATATACGCGTTCAAAGCCCTAAACCATGTTCTTGGGCCCCCTATTTGTATCATTATTTTTAGGTTAATTTATTATGGTTAAATAAATTTTGGTAAAACTTTTATACCGGTATTACCAATTAAACCAGTATGACCGAAAACAACGAAGAAAAAGAAAAGGAAAAAACTGTAACCATTAAAGGAATAAAAGAAGACCTCTTTAAAAAGGTTAAGGACCTAGCCTACTACAGCGGAAAGACCATGGGGGATCTCACAAACAAGGCCTATGAGCTTTTACTGAACAGCGTTCAAGGAATAAACGAAGTTTCCAAGTCTTTTCAGCTCGGGCTCCAACAGGCTGGAGCTATAACCATAGGGCCAATTGAAGAGCTTAGCATAGACGCTAAGGAAATCGCCGAAGAAGGAAAGAAGGTTATCTTCAGGGATATAAAAAAGCTGACTATAACGTCTGTAACAAATGAAATACTCGATAAATACATTGAAGGGATTTACGATGTGGACGAGCTAACTGTAACCGGATCGTTTTCAAAGATAAAGGTGCTATCTAAGTGCTCTAACGTAAAAAAGGTTAACTTTTAATAATTTTTAAAGATAGCAATTTTTTGATAAGCTCCTAAAGCTAAGAAAAGCTTATGTGCTTTATGGTCCTTAAAAGCGACATATGGACTTTGGAATATTTTTAGCGGCGCTCGGCATTACGCTTCTCGAGTTAACTGAAGCTGCTGCTGTAGGTTTAGCTTTGTACGCAGATACAAGAGACGCAAAGGCTTTTTTATACGTGGCTTTAGGTGTCTTAGCTGTTTTCATCCCAACGCTATTAGTTGGGAAAGCAATTTCTCTGCTGCCTATATTTTGGGTTAGAGTGATCGCTGCCACACTACTTCTGTACTTTGGGATAAGGTTAGCGAGGAGCGCTAGGAGGTCTGCCTTAAGAGCATTGTTAGCTCAAAAGAACGGAACAAAAACAGCTGAAGAGCATTACGAGAAAGGTATCTGGAGCACTGGTTTTTCGGTAGGAGCTATAGAAGCCTTTGAAGCCGCCATAGTTCTAATAGCCTTATTGCCTATTAGTTTCTTTTCTGCAATCTCAGGTTCTATACTTGGGATCGTAATAGTGGTCATCGGAACGTACGTTCTAAGAGCTCAGGTTAGAAAGCTGAAACAGGCCTATATGAAAGTTTTTGTTTCTGCTTTATTGCTGGACTTTTCAACCTTCTGGTACTTAGAGAGCGTAATTGAAATAAACGACCTTATCCTGATCCCACTGTTCGTAATCTATGCACTTATAGTCTACTTATTTTCATATAGATATAAAATACCGAAAGCTTCATAGTTTTTAAAATGTTTTTTGACTTTATCGCTTTTTGCAAAATAAAATTTAGTTTGTTTTAGATTGGATCCTACAGCCAAATTTCTAGCAATATAATAATTTATGATATATGGTGGGAAATCAAAGAAAAATTTTCGTCAGAAAAAGTTTTATAGTTAAAACAATTTAATTGAAAAAGGTTAAGTTGAACGAAGTCCTCAAGGTTGAGAACCTAAAAGTAAAGTACGGTGAAAAAGTAGCAGTAAACAACTTATCTTTTGCTATTAACGAGGGGGAGGTATTTGGGCTTTTGGGCCCAAACGGCGCAGGAAAGACTTCAACCATAAGGGCTATACTAAATTTAGTTGATTATGAGGGCAAGATAGATGTTTTAGGCAAGGGAAAACCAAAAGGAGAACTGATGAACAACATAGGTGCGGTGATGGAAAGCCCTGCCCTCTTAGAGTCTCTTACAGTAAAAGAGTTCTTAGAGCTAGTCTTATCGTTAAGAAAGGTAAGGGAAACGGATAGGTTAAACCTCCTGATAGATGCTTTTGAGCTTAGACAATATTTGGGAAATTACATTTTAAACCTCTCTCAGGGAAACAAGCAGAAGGTAGCTATAATTGCCGCCATAGTGCATAAGCCCAAGCTCTTAATCTTGGACGAGCCCTTTAACGCTTTGGACGTAAAGTCTGCCAGAATATTCAAGGAAATAATACAGAACCACAAAAAAGAAGGAGGCGCTGTTCTGTTCTCTACTCACATCATGGAGATAGCGGAAAAGATATGCGACAGGATAATGATAATAGATAAGGGCTCAGAAGTTACCTCAGGCCCAACCAAGGAGGTTTTAGAGAAGCTTCACGCTGGGTCTTTAGAGGAGGCTTTCCTCAAAGCTATACATGCAGAAGAAGAAATCAAAGAGCTGACGGAGGCTTTATGAGCAAGATAAGCATTGAAGAAGCTATTTCTAGGGAGATACTGCTAGCAGGTTATACTGTTTCTAGACAAACAGGTTTCAGGCCGGCTAATCTAAGGAGAGCTATTAGAAACATTAGGCTCACCAAGTTGATTTACTCGGCTCTCTTTTCAGGCTACGTTGCTTTGTTCTCAGCGTTATCTAAGCTAGCTGGGCAGTTCTTTAGCCCTTTTGTGTCTTCGCTTTTTATATTTTCCATGAGCGGTCTTGGCATTAGCGGAATGCTTGTTCCTCTATCGTATGCTGTTTATGGACTTAACAACGCCAGAGATTTTCTTATGACAACACCTTTAGATATAGAGCAGATTCACAGGCTTGTCGGAAGAGCGATCTTTAAGACTATAGATTATATACTGTATGGGATTGTTGGAACTTCTTTGGTCTTGGGATTAGCCTTTTCGAAGCTTTACATCGCTTACAGCGCTGCTTTAGGAGCTTCTCTTGGCTTTTTGTTTCAGTTGATCAGCCTAGAAGTTTCTTATAGAAGAACCAAAGCTTCTTCTATGGTTGCGCGAGGCATATCTTCTTTAGCCATGTTCGTATTTTTAATACCGATCATGATTTCGGGGGCCTTGTATAAGATTACTTTAGAAGAATTAAAACCGTTCTTTTTCGTCCCCCCGATATGCGCCGCTTTTGGAAACTCTGTGTATGGGTCAATAGCCAGCGTAGCCTGGATAGCCGCGTTCGCTTATGGGATATACAGGCTTCTCCCGGACGCCAGCTGGAAGCTTATTAGCGGGCCTCCTTCAGCGTTCTTCCGCGAAGTGTCTAAAAAGGTTTCAGAAGGCTGGAAGATAGTTAGGTCACAAACTTTAGCGATCTTGAGGGCTGACTTTCAGGCCGCAGGAAGGTCTATCTTAGCCTCATTAATAGTTGGGCCATCTATAGTTTTTATCGTGGTTTTGTTCAACAGCATATCATCTAAGGCCACCGCTTCGCTAGCGTTTGCTCTAGGCATAGAGATGGCCTACCTTTCGATCTTATTGCCTTACGCGTTTTACGCTCTAGAAATGAGGGGAGCTTCTGTATTAAGAATGATGCCTATAAGCAAGGTTAAGATAGCCTTGCCTAAGCTTTTGCTTCTTTTTATAACATATTATATATACGAAGGAGGGCTTGCCGCGGTCATGCTTATTAAAGGCCTGAGCGTTAGCGCGCTCCTTCCTTTCTTAGCTGGCTTTTTAGCTCCTGCTTCTAGCGTCCCACTTACCGGAATAATTTTCGAAGAGATCCTTAAATCTGGAGGGAGCATTTCTTTTCTTTTAAGCGCGATCTTTTTTGTGATATCCATAGCCGTTGTTGCTATACCTTATGCGATTTACTTTATATTTTATATCTTCTTAAAGTACAGCCTTATGGCTTCTCTGGGCTACATGAACTTAGCAGGGCTTTTAGAGTTTTCGACGTTCGTGTTTATATTAAGCAGATACGATTGAGAAATTAATTTGAGATGTTAAATAAAGCCAGGAGGCAGGTAGTTGTTTTGCTTGAGCCAGTCCACGTGGGCCACGGTATACCTCCACAGTATGTCGCACTTTGAGTCGTCAAAGGGCCATGGGGCAACGAGAACTACGTCTCCTTCTCTGATCCAAATCTTTCTCTTCAGCTTACCCCTTATCCTTCCCAGCCTTACCTTTTCGTCAGTACACCTTATCAATGCGTGGTCGCTTCCTAAGAGCTTCTCAACTACCCCAAGAAGCTCTCCCTGCTCAGGCAACACTAAGTCCTTTAATTCAGCTTCGCTCAAGACCTTTCTCTTTCCCATGGCCCATCTAAATAATTTAATCCTTATAAATGATTATAATCGTTTTGCTCAAATCAAATAGCATCTTGCTAAAGATCCTTTCGCGATGTTCTTTTTTGCTATTAAAAGACCGTTAGCTTCTATTAAAAACTTAGAGGAATGAGTGACCTCCCTTATCGGGCTTATTTTAATTTCCCCCTCAGAGCTTTTTACCTTTACGTAGATCCCGCGCGCCCAGCCCTGCTTTACTTTAATGTCTTTAACTAACTTGCCGGAGATAGAAGGAGGCCTTAGCGAGAACCCTTCGGCCTTTGAAACTTCAAAGAAGAAAGCGAAAAAAGAAGCTACGGCCGCCTGAACGTTTCCGGGGAGAGCTAAGATAGGCTTGCCTCGCAGCAGGTATAATCCTGTTGTTCTTCCCGGCTGAACCCTCACCCTCTTGAATACCTTTACCGCACCCGCTGAAAGCACGGCGCTTTCAGTTAAATCTTTGTTTGAAACACCTGTTCCTCCAATGGTTATAATTATATCGTTTGAGCTAGCCAAATCTGTAATTGATCTAGAAATTTTGTCTACCTCATCCTCCAAAGGCTCTTTTAGTTTAGCTTCAGCTCCAGCCCTTTCAGCAAAGGCTTTAATCAAAAGCCCAGCCGGATTGACGGCCTGACCTACGAGCTCTGATCCTAACGGGACCACGATAACCCTTGGCTTCCTGAAGACGCGAACCTTTTCTACGCCTACTTGCTGAAGAAACGCCGCCTCTTTTTCACTTAAAAAATACCCTTTATTGAAGATCAATCTTCCTTTTTTACATTCCTCCCCCTTTCTAAGGTAATTTTTTCCTCTTTCTTTTTTTAACACATAAATTAAGTCGCCTTCAGCTTTGACGTTTTCCTTTCTAATAACCCTTAAAACGTTAGAAGGCAGGTAAGATCCAGTTCTAACCATATAAGAATAACCCTCTTTGATCGCTTCAGGGGGCTCTTGCGAGAGCTGTATTTCGCCGGCTAATTTATAGCTTTCTCTGTCTGATGCTACAGCGAAGCCGTCAACCTTGCTCTTAGGATGTGGGGGCGAGTCCTCACTGCAAAAGATGTCTTCGGCAAGAACAAACCCAGTAGCCATATGAGGCGGCAGGGCTATTGCTTCGGCTGAGCTATGAATTTTCTTTAAGATAAGCCTATGGGCTTGTCTGAGAGAAATTTCGCCCACAAAGATTTTTGCTATCTCTTAGTATATTTGCTTTATACGATAAATTTTTGTTTTAAAAGTAAAATTATTATTAGGATAATTAAAGATTGATGTTATGGTTGCTGTAGAGTGGACGCTTGAAGACGGAAAATACCTTATAAGCGTTGCAAGGGAAGCGATAAAATACTATGGAAAGACTAGGAAGTACTTACAAATTCAAAACCCAAACGAAAAGTACCTGGTTAAGGCAGGGGCCTTCGTTACTATTAAAAGCAGGCAAAACGAGCTTTTAGGGTGCATAGGTAGGCCTTATCCTTCGGGAACTTTGCTTAACAACGTGATAGAGTCTGCTGTGGATGCAGCTTACTTTGACCCAAGGTTCCCTCCTTTAGATCCAAAGGAAGCTGACAACGTTCTGATAGAAGTTAGCATTTTGACTCCTCCCGAAGAAGTCATAGTTAAAAAGCCTGAAGATTACTTAAAAGAAATAAAGGTAGGCAGGGATGGAATAATAGTAGAGTGGGCCCTTGGAAGCGGCCTTCTTTTGCCCCAGGTACCTGTAGAAGAAGGCTGGAACGTAGAGGAGTTCTTATCTTATGGGTGCCTTAAGGCTGGGGCTGACAGAAACTTATGGAGGAGAGGAGGGATAAGGCTCTACAGGTTCAGGGCTTATGTGTTTTCAGAAAAAGAACCTAACGGGGAAGTAGAAAGGCTAAACCTTGAAGTATAGGTGGTACTTTTCAGTATACGGATCAGGGCTTGGCCATATCTCGAGAAGCCTTTGGCTAGCTAAAAACATAGATGGAGAAAAGTACTTCGCCACTTGGGGCGAAGCTTTTGGTTTAGCTTCATCTTTCTACCCCGCTTACCGCGCGACGCCTCTAGACGTCGTTTGGACTGAAGAAGGGAGGATGTCTTTCAAAAAGACCCTTAAAAGCTTCAACCTTTCTTTTGCAACGTTCTTTCACCAGATCTTTGAGGAAAAAGAAAGGATAGAGAAAATTAAGCCTGACGCGGTCATTTCTGACTCAAGAATAACCCCTCTTATAGCTTCTAGGATCTTAAAAGCAAAGAGCGCTCTTATAGTAAACCAGGCTAAGGTCCTCTTTCCGATAAGAAAAGGAGTTTACCTCGCCCTGGAAAGACTTTTTGGGGAGACATTAGGCTTGTTTTGGGACCTAGCGGATTTAGTCCTGATCCCTGACCTTCCGCCTCCGTACACGATCTCAAAGCACGGAGCGGATCTTTACTCAATAAAGAAAAAGGCCATTTACGCTGGCTTCTTTTCTGACCCTCCTAACAAAGATTATTCTTGTGAAGATGAAGCCCAGATATTTGCCCCTATAAGCGGTCCCCAGCCTACCAGAAAGATACTCTTTGACCTCATAATTAAGGCCGCAAAAGAGCTTCCTGAGAAATATAAGATTAAAGTGAGCTTGGGAGACTACAGCAACAGGAACTTCTTTTACAAAAATGGAAACGTAACGGTTTTGGGCTGGGACTATGAAAGGGATAAGGACATGGCATGCTCTAAGGCGCTTATTATCAGAGGAGGCTTAACAACCATAGGTGAGTCTATACTTTATGGAAAGCCGGTAATATCTTTTCCAATAGCGCTTCACGGAGAGCAGGAGCAAAACGCCCAAAGGGTTCAAGAATTGGGTTTTGGGTTTTACTTGGACCAGTATAAAACAAAGCCCAAAGAGCTCGCCGAGAAGCTGGAAGAATTGATTAAAGAAGATAGGTACAGAAAAAACGCAGAAAAGCTTTCAAAAATAGCAAGGTCTATTAATACAAAAGAGAGGGTTAAGAAGCTGTTAGAAGGTCTTGTTTATGACGGCGCTCCCTGAAAGCGGGATTTATAAGAAAGGAGAGCTGGACGTAAAGGAGGTCCTTTATAAAGCTCTAAGCAGAAGCCCCGGGAAGGACGGGATAGTTCTTTATTATGTTGGAACGGTAAAAGAGCTTAGTAAGGACGGTAAAAAAGTTTCAGAGCTTTACGTTGAAGCCTATCCTGAATTCGCAAACAAAAAATTAGCTGAGATATGCAGCGATGCCATAAACATCTATAAGCTTAACGACTGTAGGATTTACCACCTTTTCGGAACATTTAAGCCGGGAGAGCCATTAGTTATAGCTATACTTTGGAGCCTGAGCAGGTCTCAGGGGCTCCAAGCGCTCCCATACGTAGTAGAAAGGTACAAAAAGGAGCCAACGATCTGGAAAAAAGAAATCTACGAAGATGGTACGTCAAAATGGATAGAAGAATAATAGGCTTAGGCATAGAGAGCACAGCCCACACTTTTGGGGCTTCAGTAGTTTCTTCAGACGGAACCATACTATCAAACGTAAAGGACGTCTATAAACCCCCTCAGGGGATGGGGATCCACCCCAGGGAAGCTTCCAGGCACCATTCTGACGTGGCCCCAAGGGTTTTAAAAGAGGCTCTTTCAAAAGCTAACGTTAGCTATAAAGACCTTGACTTTGTTGCTTATTCAGCTGGCCCTGGGCTAGGGCCATGCCTAAGAGTTGGAGCGACGCTCGCCAGGTTCATTTCAGCTTATTACGAAAAGCCCTTAATACCGGTGCACCACGGTGTAGGGCACATAGAGCTCGGAGCGCTCCTTACAAAGGCCAAAGATCCGCTTGTCCTTCTCCTATCTGGAGGGCACACAATGATCTTGGCGGCGCATAAAAGAAGGTGGAGGGTTTTTGGAGAGACCCTAGACATAACCTTAGGGCAACTCATAGACCAGTTCGGCAGGCACATAGGATTAGCTTCCCCCTCAGGCCCTCAGGTTGAAGCCCTAGCATTAAAGGGAAAGAAGTTCGTTGAGCTACCCTACGTAGTCAAGGGCAACGACCTGTCTTACTCAGGTCTTCTGAGCGCAGCTAAGAAGGCTCTAAAGAGCAACTCAGTAGAAGACGTAGCCTTTTCTTTGCAGGAGGTGGCTTTTTCTATGCTGGCCGAAACAACAGAAAGGGCCGTTGCCTTAACAAAAAAGAAGGAGATAATGGTAGTTGGCGGGGTCGCTGCCAACAAGAGGCTAAAAGAAATATTAGATAAAGTAGCCGAAAGGCACTCAAGCGAGGTCCTAGTGGTCCCTCAAGAGTACGCAGGAGACTGCGGGGCTCAGATAGCCTGGACAGGAGCCCTATATTACCTTAAAAGCTTTAGCGTCAGGCCCGAAGAAGGGTTTATCGACCAGTCATGGAGGATAGACGAGGTTGATGTTCCTTGGAGAGACTGATAAGCAAGGGCGCTGAATCAGACATATATTTAGGGCCGTGGGGCGAACTTTTAGCTGTTTATAAGGTTAGGGTCAGGAAGCCTTACATGGTTGAGGAGCTCGACTCGTATCTGAGAAAAACGAGGACGGTTAGGGAAGCAAAGATGCTCAGGGCGGCGAGGTCTTTGGTACCAACCCCTCACGTATTTTACGTGGGCCTCAAGACCTATACGATCGTTATGGAGTACGTTGAAGGTGATACGATGAAGAGCTTAATAGACGAGAAGCCTGATCTAGGGTATTTTGCTGGTTCCTATATAGCAAAGCTGCACAACGGAGGGATAGCACACGGGGATCCAAACACCTCAAACTTCATACTCAGCAGGAAGGAAAACAAGTGGTACCTAATCGATTTTGGCCTTTCCTATAACACTTCAAGGATCGAGGACTACGCTGTAGACATACACCTTTTCAGAGAAATATTGAACGTCCAACACGCCGACGTCTACGAAGAAGCGTTTAACAGCTTTTTGAACGGCTACTTTTCCCAGAGCGCTATAAGCAGGGATGTTATGATTAAAAAGGTTGAAGAAATAGAAAGGAGAGGGAGGTACGCAAGAAGGAGGAGCTTTTTGTTTTAGCCGTAATACGTTAATAGAGGAACCAGCTGCTCTTCTTCGGTAAGCCCTCCATGGTGACCCTTGAACGCTATGTAATCTTTCTCAGCATCCAGCCCTCTGTAAGGATAAATCAGAGACTCAGGGACGTAGGGAACAGCCAAAAGATCCCCGATCCTATCTTCAAACCTTTTGTCCACGCCGTTTCCCAAAACCTTCTCTTTTAAATATTCCTCTTTGGTGAATATTTGAAAGCCTTTCAGCTTCTCCTCAAAGTACCTCCTGACCTTCTCCTCGCTTTTAACTTTCATAAAAGAAGCCCTAGAATCTCCCCACGGGGGCATCTCTAAACCTTCCATGAGCTCCTGGTCTACTATGTGGCTGACCAAATTGTCAATCTGCCCGTGGTCTGCTGTAAGCAGTAGGGTCAGCCCTTTTATGCCTTTTACAGAAGAGAGCAAAAGCTTCATTAAGTCCCCCGCAGAAGAAAGGGTTTCTTCGCTGAAAGGCCCGTAGTGGTGGGAAAGCGTGTCTACCGTTGGAACATAAAGCGACACAAAAGCCGTTTCGTTTTCTAGGAGAACCTTTCTCAGAATCTGAAAAGCGTCCCACGGGTAGTAATACTTTACCCTTTCCATGTTTCTGTGGTGGAACTGGGTGGTAGGAAGGTCGTAGATGCTGGCTGGAACTATCGAAAAGGAATTTATCCCTTTTTCTTTAAGCTTGTCTCCTATCGGAACCGCCTTATCTGATATGTATGAAGGGAAGTTCTGCTGAAGCAGAGGGAGAGGGGCTTCTGTCGAAGGGTGAGAGAGGTTAAGCATGTTGACGATGGTCCCCAGCTCCTTTATGTATGTTGTAAAGCCGAAGACCCCGTGCTCTGCTGGCGTTAGACCTGTGTAGAAGCTGAGCATAGCGCACGCCGTTGTTGATGGGAATATGCTCGTTATAGTATCCCTTTCAAAGCTCTCTATAAGTTGCTTTTCTATGTATCCTTTCTCGAGTGCCTTTTCTAAAATTTTCTCCCCAAAAGCGTCAAAGATCACAAGAACAAACTTCTGGCTTTTGTCAGGCTTTTTCTTTAAAGGCGTTCTTCCTCCGCTAAGGTCAAAGTTGTTCAAAACAGTTTCGTAGATGTTAGCTATGCTGCTTCCGTCATATTTAGGGAAAACAAAGTTCATTTGGGAATATATGATTAGTTGAACCGTTAATTTAAGCTTTTCTTTGAGCTTTATGTCTGCGCGATACGCTTAATATTTTCTAATAAAAGAAACTAAGCTATGCCAGAAGTTTGGCTGCCTTACGGAGACAAGGAGGTATCTTTGAAGCTAAAAAGGGAGCAGCTTGACGACCACATATCAGTTAAGCTCCCTGAGCCCTACAGAGAAGATTTTAGCGTCAAATACTATTTGACTGACGGATCGAGCACCTCCGAAAAGATAGCGAAGGAAATGTTCCCTGAGGCAAAGCCTTTGCTAAGCTTCAACGACGACAAAGAAGAGGTCGTCGACGGCTATCTGTTCAGGTACAGCGAAGCGTTAAAAGACACTCTGCTTGTTTGCGCCGTAAGGCTTGACCCTTTGTACTGGTTCACTGGGCCTCACAGCCTTATAGCTAAGATTTATGGATTAGATGATGAGGTCGTTAAAAGGAAAGAAAAGGTTATGTCCTGCGAAGAGGACGGCGGGGTTTGGTTTGCGAAAAGGCTAGTTGAGGTTTCTTCTCCTAAGGCTTTTTGCTACTTCGGAAGGAGCGGGGTTGCTCTGTCTGGAGACGCAGTTAAGGTCTACGAAAGGCTCAAAAGCTTCTTCTCCAGCAACGCGCAGAGGCACAAGCAAAAGGGCTTTGTGATAGCTTCAGTTGGAGGAGAGCCGTACGACGATAGCCTGAGCGAAGCCCTTTACTCTTCCTTTGGGCTACTTCAGCTACTTGATGAAGGTTCAGATCTGCTGCTTTTAGCTAGCTGCTCAAAAGGCCTTGGGGATAAAGGCCTCAGGTCATACATCTTGAAGAAAGAAGAAGAGAGCCTTGCGGTAAAGATGCTGAAGGCGCTTCAGGAGAAGTCTAAAGTTCACATGGTGACAGCCCTTCCATTTACGTACCTTAAGAGGCTGGGAATTTCGGGCTACAACAGCCTAACTGAGGCTTTTGAGGCTATAAACAAGAAGGCGTTTATAATAGAAAACGCTCAAATTTACTGCAAAAAATAGCTTGATTCAGTAAGGCCCCTTTTCCCCTTTGCAATAAACTACCCCTTTGTACCTTCTTATAAAAGAAGGGCAGAGGTAACACAAGATAAAGGGGACCTGCTGTTTCACTACTGGGCAATCCACGTACTCCTTTTTCATCGAGGAAATCAACCTGTTACCTATGCCCCTAAGCTCGTTGAGTTTTTCTTCAGGAACCTTTAAAGACCTAGTTGACTTTTTAACCTCTACCTGTATTGCTTTTTCCATGCAGTCTTTTTTGCTTCACAGCGCCTTAAAGCTTTCGCTCCACTTTAAGTAAGCTGCTACTAAATCCGGGCTAACGCTCGGCTTTCTCTGCTTTAACACCGCTTTGAAATCTGCCATAGTTATCGGCCTAGGCTTGCTGTTGGGCTTTAGCGCTTCCCCAGATTCGAACAGCTCCCTAACTACGTTCAGCTGGACAGCTTGAACTATGTCTTTAATGTCGCTCCCTGTGTAGCCTTCAGTAAGCTTTGCGAGCTCTTCAAGCTTGACGTCTGATGCTAAGGTAAGCGGCTGGGTGTACAGCTCAAACATCTTCTTTCTGGCCGCCATGTTCGGCAAACCAACGTAAATCCTCTTTTCGAACCTCCTCAAAAACGGAGGGTCTAGAGACCACGGCTTGTTTGTAGCTGCCAGGATGTAAATGGATGTTTTCTTACCTTTTTCACTTATCCCGTCGGTCTCCTTTAAAAACTGATTCCTGACCCTTATTTCTCCCCCTACTTCCTGAGACCTTGTTCCAAAAAGCGAGTCAACCTCATCTATAAAAATTATCACCGGCTTGTTCTCAGTCTGGTTTATTTCTCTTGCCTGCTGGAACAACCTAGCTACGTTCTTTTCAGCTTCCCCAAGCCACTTGCTCATGATGCTGGCCGCATCAACAGAAAGGAAAACAGCGTCAATCTCTGCCGCTGTAGCCGCTGCAAGCATAGTCTTACCGCATCCAGGAGGCCCATAAAGAAGTATCCCCCTTGGCCAACCCAACGGGAACAGGTCCGGCCTCTTGTTTGGATATATTATTGCGTCTTCTAAAGCCCTCTTAGCCTCGTCTAAGCCTATCACTTGATCAAAGCTTACGTCCGGCTTCTCCCTGATTACGAGCTCATCAAAGTTAGCCCTTAATGTTTCCACCCTTCCTTCAGGCCTCTCTTCAACGTCTCCGTCGCTGAGCCCCCTTAACCTTTGAATCTCAGCGATCCTCCTCTTATAGCTTTGAGCCCTCTCCATGTAGATCTTGTTCAGAGGGTAGTTCGGGTACAGGTTGATCAGCTTCATAAGCATGTCTATTGCTTTTTGGTACATCAATATAGCTTGCGGATAGCTTCCCTGGGAATCCAGCCTTATAGCTTCTGCTGCGTACTTTTGGGCTAGGCTTTCTAGCTCTTGGGCTGCTTGATAGCTCATCTTATATCATCTCCGCGTACTCTCCGTCCCTAGCTGCCTTCAACAAGATATCTTTAAAGCCTTCCTCAGCCATTTCAAGCTCAACGGATTTATCCACAGCTTCTTTTAGTATCTCTTCGGCGTTTAAGCTGGGCTCAACCTGGATCGTTTCTCCGTTTACCGTCAAAGTCCTGAAGTACTGGCTGGCGTCGTTAAGCTCATCTATTATAGCGCCGTAAGCTTCAGAAAGGGCTTCTAGCTCAGGCCTCAGCTTCGATATAGCTTTGTTTGTTTCTTTAAAAGAGCTCAATATCTCAGAAAAATCGCTGTAGTTATCCAGCCTCAGCATAACCTTTAAGAGAACTGCGTCCAGCTTGTTGGTGAGATCGTATATTTGGCTTAGAACCTTAAATTCCCTTGCGTATATTGCTCTTTCTTCTTGGGTTTTCCCCTTTTCTGCCTTAATTCTATAAACGTCCATCTTAGTCTTTATCCTCCACATAACGCTTAGCAGGTTGCTCCTGTATTTGGATAACTCCAAATAAGCCTCCTTAAAGGCAGGCTCTTTCCTCTTAAAAAACCAAAAGTTAAACTTCATAATATGATCCCTCTTTTTAATTTGAGCGATTTATCAGAAAATGTCATAAAAAATTTACAAAAAGAAAAAATAATGTTAGATGTTTAGTTTACACTTGGTGCTTTTCTCCTTCTGGCAGTCCTATTGAGCCCAGGTCTGGTAGCTTCTCCTTCATCTTTGCTTCTGCTAAAGCGCTTGCCTCTGCAAGTATCTTCTCCGCGTCTTCGTTGGCGGCCTCGAAGTTCAGCGTTGTTCCTGTAAGCTGTCCTGCGTCTACAAGTATGCTGCTGAGCAGCGAAGATATCTCCGATATCTCCTGTTCTGCTGAAGGCATCACCTGCATTAGCCCTGCCCTTACGCTCTTTATCACAGCCATCGCTGGTGCAAGGGTTACAACTACGTCTCCTAAGTCTGTTACCGTCGATAGCCTTGTTACTATCTGCTCTAGGGCTAGCTTTGCCTGGCTTATCATCTTGTACATCTTTCTTATCTCAGCCAGCTCGTTTGCGTAGACCGTTGCGTGGTCCTGGTCGTGCTTCTGCAGGTAGTTGACTATCTTCTGGAATAGCTGAGAGTCCTTTTCCTTGAGCCTGTTTGCCGCGTTGTCGAGCTTTGTTATCTGTATCTGGAGCTGCCTTATCGCCTGCTCTATCCTTGGCTTTAGCGGGCCTTCAGGTCTCACTGCGCCCTTTATCCTTTCTCCTAAGCTTTCTCCTTCAGGTTCATTCCACCTTTTAGCAAACTCGCTCATTGCGACACTAACTTAGTAATTTGAAGATATGACCTTAATGTAACTGAGGAAATGTGTAACTAAGAGGACTGGCCATTTTGGTGACAAATTTTTGAGGAATTTGTCAAATCAGTTCATCATTTTATGATAATACTGCTTGCCTAAAAATAAAGACGTATGTCTGAATACTCGAAGCTTATGCTAAAGCTGATGGAGCTTGGGCTAACCGAATATGAATCAAGGGTTTACGTTACGCTTTTGAACAAAGGGCCTCTTTACGCCAGCGAGATAGCCCTTTACTCTGGGGTCCCTAGGACAAAGATATACGAGGCCGTAAAAGGGCTAATGAAGAAGCAGCTAATAGAGAGCTACGGGAGCCCGAAGAAGTTTTCTGTCACGGCAAACCCAGAGCCCTTAGAAGCCCTTCTGGAGGAAGAAGAAAAGAGGTTTAAGGAGATAAGGTCCCTGATAAACGAGATAAAGTACCTAAGCCAGAAAAACGGGGTTACAGCGCTAAAGGGAAACCTGCAGATACTGGGGGAAGAAGCTCTGGAAAACGTCTTCAACGACTTCATGAAGAGGGCCAGGTATAAGGTTCACTTTATGGCCGACCCCCAGATATTTCAGATGATCAAGAAGCACGAGAAGCAGCTGATGTCTCTGTTGGTTTCTGAGCTTGAAGTTAACATATTAATACCGTATACTGACGAAGAGCTGATAAACGACGCCGCTTCTCTTTCGCTCCCGATAAAGGTTGGGAAGCTGATAGACCAAAAGGGGATAATGGTCGTTGATGAGGAAGCTTTCCTGATACATAACCAGGAGACAGGGTCATCTATAATCATAAAAGAGCCCTACATAGTAAAGCTGGTGATTGAGAACATAATAAAGGAAAGGTTTGAGAGCTCCCTCTACTTGAAGGATTACATAAAGTTCCTGCACACTGAGCTCTCTGAAGACCTGATAGCTCTTAAAGAAGAAAGGGACACTTACAAGCTATTCTTCTTGAGCGCGCTTAAAGCCTTAGGGCCCGAAGAGCTTAAAAAGGTAGCTTACAAGATGACTGAAGAACTAAAGCTAAAGACGAACATATTTGAAGCTGAGCACAGGTACGCCGTCCCTGCGTTCGTTGAGCTGATAAAGTCTGATATAAAGGGTAGCGACATAAAGTACGACGAAACCGCAAAGATGATAACGTTTGAGCTAAGCGAAGACTCTGAAGTGCCTCCTTCGATATGGTTCCTGCTCCTGAGGGCTTACCTGAACCAGCAGGGGAAGGACGTTGAGCTGGCAAGCAGCATAAAGGGGAACGAAAAGAGGATCCTGCAGTACAAAGTTCCCTGGGAAATAGAAGATCTAATCTTTTAAGGGTTTTCTTTCTTAGACCTGAGCTCCTCTAGATAGGCTTCGTACACTTGTTTCGCTTTTTCAGCAGAAGGACCCGTGCCCTCTACGACCCCAGCCTTAGTTATCTTTATCTTATCCATAACTATTATAGCCCCAATGTCCTCCCTTAGCTTGACCATGTTAGGAAATACCCTGTTGAGCCTGTCGGCTAGGGCCCTTAAATCAAACAGCTCCTCGAGCAAGGAAACCTTGTTTACTATCTTAGAAGAAAATATGATCCTAGAAGTTTCCTCGCCTTTAACTTCTAAAATCAAGTTCAGAGATGGATCTATTGCAACTAACGTTCCCTCATAGGTCCCGTCAGCGCTTTCTACCCTAACCTTCTTCCCTATAAACGAGGCCAGCTCTTCCAAATATTTCTTTTCTACTATCGATGACAACCCTTTATAACTAATGGCTTTGTTTATATAAAGGCTTTGCTAAAAAGTGCCCAAGTTACGGGAAAGATATTATCGGACTTCCGTAACCTAAATAGAGCAGAATCCCAGTTAAGATCAGCAGGGCTGTTAAAACAGCGATCGTTGCGTAATCAAGTTTTGAAAAGATCATAGGGTTAAGGTATGTCCTCTTTGGGCTAGCCTTAAAGGCCCTTGTATCCGCAGCTATCGCTGTGTTTCTAGCGGTCTTTAGGAGGTAGATGAAGGAAGGCATGAAAGAAGCTAATAAAGCGTAGATAACGTATAGAGGCCATAGGGATTTGGAGCCCCTTGACCCTAAGCCTTTTAAGAACTGAGATTTTACTGAAAGGTCTATGGCGTCAAAGATCTTCGATATGGTCCTCATTGCGACGACTATAGCAAAGTTTATTTCATCTGGAACTCCTAACTTTTTCAAAGCCCTCAGGATCCCAGATGGCGTGCTCGTCATGATCAAGAGCAGCGCGGCTAGGAACGGAGCCACATATCTTGCTGAATTCTCTAGACCAATAGTTATCCCTTGCAAAGTTATCATCCTAAGCCCAACGTACCTAAAGTAGCTCGGGAAAACCCAGAGGACAACTGGAGTTATTCTTCTAAACCTAAAGTAAAAGTAGGGCAAGGAAGGAGCGTACGTCCAAGTTATACCAAAAACCGTTACTAAAGTTAAGTAGCCTCCGAGCTTAAATTTCCTCTTACCTTCCTTTAGCGTCAAAAAAGATCCTAGCAAGAAGGCGCTGAGCAAAGCGTTCATCTGCCAAAGGGTTGTTGAAGCGATTACTGATGCTACTATCAGCAAGTATAGCTTTGTTGCTGGGTTCATCTTATAATAAAAAGAGTTAAAGCTCTCAAACCTTGTGACCTCTTTAAGGCCAACAAGCCCAATGGGATAAACCAAAACTAATATGGGAAAGAAAACAGCGAGGACAAATATGATCCAGCTTACTAAGTTTGAGTAAACAGCGTATATCATGAGCAAAAATAAAGATTTTAGTTGTTTCTTATAAACATTTTCTTTAAGAAATCGGAACAAACTATAGAAGTTTTATGTCAAAATACGCGCAAAAAACAAAGATTTTCAAAAAATTAATTACATTTGTAGTTTTCTTTTAAAAAATTTTCCGAGAAAGAAAAATTTATAAAGAAGAAATTTAATTAATATCTTTTGATGAGCTTGCTTTTAGCGTATTTCAATGGAATAGCTGGCGTCGTCAACGCTCCAGGACAGATCCCTTGGCCGTTCGTTGCTGGGTACTTCATTATTGCCCTTATAGCAGCGGCTCTAGTAGCTAAAAGACAGGGTGGCCTCTCTGGGTTTACAACCCTTGACTGGGTCTACATGGGTGTTGGAGGAGCTTTTGCAGTTGTCTGGGACTTCTACCTAGGCTCCTTCATAGGAAGGGCTATACCGTCTACCCCATTCTTTGACATTTCGTTCATAGGCAGGTTCCTTATAACCATGATAACCGTAGGAGTTGTGAGGAAGTTCGGGGCCGGTATGATAACTACTTTCATATTCAACCTACTGGCAGACCTGTTCCACTATGGGTTTGGAGGAGAGCCGGTATACTTTGTTTATGAAGCTTTAACGTACGGGCTGTTCTTCGACATCATGATAGCAGTCACCGGTGGAAACCTCTTCTGCATAGAAAAGCCCTACAAGTCCAAGACGACAACGTACGCTGTAATGCTTATAGAAGGAGCAGTTATAGGATACCTGTACGGCGCAGTACCTTACTCGATATTCTGGCTTGGCTTCTTTGCGCCTTTCATTTATGGAGGAGTAGTGAACTGGGCCAGAATATACTTCTTGCTCTGGGCTTATGGGGTAAGCAACGTACCAGTTGGCGCAATCGGAGCCTGGATAACCTACCGTATAGCTAAAGCGGTGGGAGTGTAAGATGTCGTCCCAACCACAAACAGAAGCAACGCCAGTAAGGAAGCAGAGAGAAGCTAGCCCAAAGGTTTTCTCTATACTAGTTATTTTGTTCGGAATAATCTTCCTGTCTGCTGCGCCCGCAGCCTTTTCACAATATCCTCCAGGGAACAGCCTCATTTTGGCTATAAACACGGTCTGGGGACTTGTAATCATAGCTTTTGGAGCTTTTGATTACTGGAAGAATACAAAGAAGGACCCAAGCCTTAAATACGAATACGTTTTGATAATAATAGGAATAATAACTTTCTTCTTCTACTCGCACTTCTACGGTACTCCGTGGATACAGTACGGCCACCTCTATATTTTCCCGATTTCAGCTTACGGAAACCCGTTCTACACGCCTCATTGGGAAGCAAGGGACATGCTTTCGGGAACAAGCTACGCAACAGGGATAATGCTCATATTGCTGGCTATAGGTGAAATACACTCAATAAAGAAGTATTATAAGCAAAATATTTAAAAACGCGTATTTATAATTTATTTTTTGCTATGTCTAATATTGACCCAGGGCAAGCTATTCCTGTTGCTGAGGCTAAGCCTGAAAAACGGGTCAAAGCTGTAGAAATCGAAAACCTTTCATTTGCATACTTGGGGAACGAGGAGCCCGCTATAACCGTGGACCATTTTGAGATCATGGACGGAGAATCTGTGCTGATAGTAGGAAAGTCTGGAGAAGGAAAGTCAACATTTGTAAACACAATAAATGGGGTTATACCCCACATCTTTAGAGGAAATTACAAGGGAACGGTTAAAGTTTATGGGAGGGTTGTGGCTGAAACACCGATCTCAAAGCTATGTACCGTTGTCGGGACCCTCTTGCAGGATCCTGAAAGCCAAATACTAAATTATACAGTTGAAGAAGAAGTAGCTTTTGGGCCTGAGAACCTTGCCCTCCCTCCAGAAGAAATAAGAGAAAGGATTGAGGAGGCGATTAAGGAGACCGGGATTTCTCACATTAGGAACAGAGAAACTTATGTGCTGTCAGGTGGAGAGCTTCAAAGGGTTGCGTTGGCAGCTGTGTTAGCTATGAACACCCCAATGCTGATACTTGACGAGCCGACATCAAACATAGACCCTGAAACCACAGACAGGATATTTGAGCTTTTAAGAAGCCTTAGGCAGAGGAAGACTTTGATAATAGTTGAGCATAAAGTTGAAAGGGTTCTCCCATTCGTTGATAGGGTCGTTCTTATAAGGAAAGGAAAGATAAAGTTTGACATACCTAAGGAGAAGCTGATTTATTATTTGGATGACTTAGCCGAAGCTGGCGTAGAAGTTCCTGTGCAGTTCGAATATGCGAGAAAGCTAAACCTAGATACTATAGATTTGGACACCATTAGAAGAAAGATAAAGGAAAACAACGTTCCTGTACCTACTTATGAAAGATATAAGCCTAAGAGAATAATAATGGAGGCAAAATCCAAAGTTTGGGTTGAAGACAAAATAAAGGGAACGTTCACGATACTAGACGCAGAAATGAACGTCGGAGAAGGAGAGATAGTAGCTATGATGGGACAGAACGGGGCTGGAAAGTCCACATTCTTAAAAAGCATAGTTGGCTTCCTCGATAAGACAGCCTTGAGGTACGACGCAAAGGTCGTAGTTGAAGGGGTAGATCTAAGCAAGGCTACCATACAGGAAAGGGGGAGATACATAACTTTTGTGCCTCAAACATTCGAGCTTACTATAATAACCCAGAGGGTTGAGAGCGAAGTGGCTTACTCTCTTAAAAAGCACGGGGTTAAGAACTGGAAAGAAAGGCTTGAGGAGCTGCTGGAGATGTTCTCGCTTAAAGAATATAGAGATAAGGACCCGTTGACTTTGAGCATGGGACAGGAAAGGAGGGTTGTTATGGCTTCAGCTTTAGGGAGCGGGGCAAAGATAATAATGCTGGACGAGCCTACTTCTGGCCAAGACTTCTATCATAAAGAAATATTGGGGCAAGAGCTAAAGAAGTTACAGAAGCTAGGCTATTCGTTTGTAATAGTTACCCATGACTCAAGGTTCGTTTATAGATACGCTGACAGGGTTGTTGTGCTACACAAGGGCCGCAAGGTGCTTGATGGAACGCCAGAAGAAGTCTTTGAAAGGTCGGAAGAATATGGTATTCCTCCTCCAGCAGAGTACCTGATAAGGGTGTAAGCCTATGTCTATATACTGGATAATATTTGATAACGTAGTCAGCTGGCTTTTAATGCTTTGGGGCATAGCCCTGCCAATATATTTCCTGCTCTGGGCTATTGGGCTTACAGGATTCAGGAGGGTTACTAGGTTTGAAGTTTACAACACATTTTATTATAAGCTTAACCCAGTAACAAAAATAGTGCTGGGCTTAGTTGTAACAGTTATAGCCGCAGCCACGTCCTGGATTATAGGAGCCGTTTTAACAGCTTTAATATTGATTTCATTCCTTACTCTAAAGGATGGTAAGGATAAGTTCTTGCTTGGGCTTTATATCACCATAATGACTATAGTTGGCGTTGTTTGGACTTATGCTCCTTACACGCCTACAGATATATTAGAAACCGCCGGCTTTCACACATTTACTGTAATCTGGGTTTGGCCCTCTTATTTCTCTTTTATGGGCTACCTCCCTGACCTAACCCTGCAGGCGATGATTTACGGCTTTCAGGTAGCCATGAGGTTCACAGCAACTACTTTGGCTGCTCTTATCTTGATAATGACAACAACGCCATCAGGCATTTTAAGGGCTCTGAGAAAAGTTGGTGTTCCAGAAGAAATTATATTCGCATTAGTAGTTGCTATGAGGACCGTCCCAAGGATCTTTGATGCTATTGAAATTTCTGTTAACTCCCAGTTCATAAGGGGCCTAGGAGCAAACGCCCCTAAGTTTCTTAGGCCGTTTTACTTGATATATGCAGCTGTTTTATCAACGGTACCAGTTTTCGTTTACCTGCTGAGGGGAGCTAAGAACACAGCAATATCAGCTGACACAAGGGCCTTTAGGGCCTTTAAACAAAGAACGTACTTAACGCCCATGACGTTCAGCAATCTTGATTACATAACATTCGGAATCATGATATTGGGCCTTGTCTTGATGTTCGTAGCTATATGGCTGGGCTTCGGAAGGCCTATACCTTACACAGGCTTCTAAAACTCTAAAAATAAAATAAGATTTTATATTAACATCAGTTAAAGGTACATAGGGGCCGTCGTCTAGCCTGGTCTAGGATGCCAGCCTGGGGCGCTGGCGGTCGTGGGTTCAAATCCCACCGGCCCCATATTAAGGATTTT
>CAYFJA010000004.1:0-54781 GCA_964343315.1 uncultured Nitrososphaerales archaeon | reverse complement strand
TTTTGTGCCGGTTTTTCTTTGGAGCTCGGCTAACCAATTAGGTACTTTAAAATCTAATATTATCCTTTCGTAAGAGTAGGGCTTTATATCCAGCACTGGGGTTCCATCAAATAGGTCTAGGTTTTCAACTTCTAGCAAGTTTTCGTTAACCGAAATGAGCTTAACTATGGAGAGAGATATTGGGTTTGGCCTGGTAGGCGAATCTACCGCAAAGACTCCGACTTCAGGGAGCTCCTCTTCTTTTAGCCCATACTTTGTAAGCCTCCTCGGCCTTACTTTTAAAACTCCAACTTCAAAAGGTCTTAGCCTATCTAGGTAAGCTAAAACTATGATGTGAGAATACCCTTCTATTCCTTGAAGGGCAGGCTTAAATTTATCGTAAACAACTATCTTACCCTTAACTCCTCTTTCTGACCTTCTAATCTCTTCTTCGGTTGCTTCAGTTTTCACGTATCCTATCGGCTCAAAGCAGACCTTCATTAGCATGATTTACAAAAGGTGCATAAATTTTTATTTCTAATCTTTTTTATCTAAAGGTGAGTGTTGGTTAGAGATGTTTAAATCATATAGACCTTTAATAGTTGAGCTTTCGAAGAACGACTTAGAGCTGGGACTAGCATCGCAAGAAGCAAACGCAGACGCGGTCATGCTTCAGGTTCTCTCACAAAAACAAAGCTACGTTATGGGAGGCCTGGAAGAAGAGCTCGAGAACGTTCAGAACGCTTTAGCAAAAATAAGCATAAAGAAGGGCCTTCTGATGGGCGACGTGAGAAGCATAAACAAGGATGAGTGGGAGCAGATTAAGAAGCTTGGCTTTGACTTCTTCTCTGTTTATCCTAGGACGGCTCCTTCTTTCATTTTAGAATCAAGAACGCCTAAGCTGATAAACGTGCAAACAGGTCTACCCATAGAGTATTACAGGGCGTTGTCTCACATAAGCTCTGTGGAGGGATTCGTTTTCACTTCTTCTAACCAAAACAAGCTCGAGCCTTCGATTAATTTTGTTGACCTTGCTGTATTGGAGATCTTAACTACGAACCTCGCCAAACCAGTTTACCTCAGGCTGAACGCTGAGCTTGACGAAAGGGAGCTCAGGGCTGTCCTAGAGAGGGGAATTTACGGGTTAATACTGGACCCATACGATATGGGGGTTATAGACCCGATCGAGTTAAAGGAAATTATAACAAATTATAAAAAATTAATGGAAAAGAGCGAATATAAAATTTGGATGTAAATATTTAAATTAGCCAATGGAAATATATGCATGCAGGAAAGGACAATAAGGCACGTTCAGAAGATTGGTTCTTCTTACGCTATAATACTTCCAAAGGATTGGGTTGAAGAGTTTGGAGTAAGCAAGTCGAAGGCTGTGTTCGTTGAAAGCGAAGGAAAAAAGCTGGTAATTTACCCGGAAAGCTCTTCGGGAGAAGGAGAAAGCCCACAGTACGTGATAGAGGTTTCTGAGGAAAAGAAGATGTCTTTTGTTTTAAGGTCATTTATATCAGCTTATTTGCTTGGCGCTAAAATCATAAGCATTAAGTCTAAGTCAAAAAAGCTGCAGCAAGCGTTCAAAGAAGAAGCGAAAAAGCTCGCAAAAGATTTAATGATAGGAATAGAAGTGCTTGAGGAGTCCTCTGACAGCATAACGTTTCAAGAGATAGCCTCATGGCCCTCTATAACGCTCAGCGGGCTTCTCAAGAGAATGTACACAATAACTCAAAACATGATCAGGGACGCTTACAGCGCAATCTTAACTAAAGATGAAGATATCATGTTATCAGTAATCAGCGCTGATTCAGAGGTGGACAAGTTCTACTTTTACGGGATAAGGAGCCTTAACGTTATGCTTTATAACAAAGCGTTGATGAAACAGTTCAACATAGAAAGGCAAGCTCAGCTATTGATAACAAAGAGCTTATTGAAGAACATAGAGAGAATAGCTGACCACGCTGTTAACATAGCTAAACTCAGCTCCGTTCAGCTGAGCGAAGATCAGCTAAAGAAGCTGGATGAGATATATAGAGGAGTTTCGTTGTTGCTTGAAAAAACATACAAGGCTTTGGTTTCTCTAGATATAAACTTAGCAAACGATATAATAGATGAAGTAAAGACGTTTAACAAAAGCGTTGAAGAATATTCTAAAGAGGTTCCTCGGGAGCTATTGGAGCATTTTGAGAGGATAGCCGAATACACATCTGATATAGCGGAAAATTTGATAGATTTTAAAATAAGCGAAGAAATTTTGAATAATTAAAAAGCGTACTGTACAGCCGCTTCTTCTGAAACTTCCTCAAGGCTTACGCCTTTAGTTTCTGGCAAAAGCAAAGTAAACGCTATGCCTGCCAAGCTGATTAAGCTTAAAACTAGGAAAAGGTACGAAAGCCCTAAAATGGATTTTAAAAGCGGGAAGTAAAACACAGAAATTGCGGCTCCTAACTTTCCCGCGGCCGCAGATATTCCATGCCCGGTCGATCTTCTTTCTGTGGGATAAATTTCAGCAGGTATGACAAAAGTTGTTGTGTTGGGCCCTAGGTTAATAAAATAGAAGGATAGGGCGAAGAGAGCAAACGTCGCTTCAAAGTATGCGCTGTACCTAAACAAGTATGAGGTCAAAAGGTAAATGGCGCTCATTCCAAAAAATCCAAGGATCTGAAGGCGCTTTCTTCCCATTCTATCTATTAAAGCTACAGCAGAAAAGTAACCCGGGAGGCCTACTATATAAGGAAGTCCTATTACAGTTATCTGCTCCTTTAAGGAAGCCGTAGTTAGGTGAGGAACAATAGCGGAGCTTATGAAAGATGAATATACTCCAGTCCCGTAAAGGGCTATGTCCATCAAGAACCAAGTCATGGTCGTGCCTGCTAAGTACTTCCAGTACCTTTTTACAAACGTTGTGAAGCTTATTTTATCTGATTTAGGTAAGTTTGCGCTTTTCTTTTCGAAAGACACGCCCAAGTAGCTCGCAGCCCTCTCGACCTGTTCCAAATCTTTCTTTACTTTCAAGGAAAACCTCGGAGTTTCAGGCATCTTTCTTCTAAAGTAAATTACAAGAAGAGCAGGAACAGCCCCAAACCCTAATATGAACCTCCAGCTAAGGGAAGGCGGTAAGGTAAACACAGAGATTATTCCAACTAAAACGGCCGCAATTATTCCTAAACCCTGGTTTGAAAAGACTAGAGCTATCAGCTTACCTCTATCCCTAACGTTTCCGTACTCAGAAGCTATTACTGAAGAGACTGGATAATCGCCTCCAATACCTATACCCAGCAAAGCCCTGCTTGCTATCAACCAATATATGTTTGGCGAAATTGCTGAAAGAATGGCTCCAACAGCTAATATTGTCGCTTCAAGACCGTAAACTTTCTTTCTTCCTAAATGGTCAGATATAAACCCAAATATAAGTTGGCCTACTATGGCAAATGCTATAGCAGATACGGCAAGGTAAGAAGACAGCGGCATGTTGAATACTTTCAAGTTCAGCGGGAAGCTTTTTTCGCTGAACAAAGTTAATATGTATAAAACTATGCTTATGCTGAAAAGATCGTAAGCGTCTGTGAAGAAGCCCATCCCCGCTACTAGGGATATCTTTAAGTGATTTTTGGACAGCTTAGCTTCATCAAACCCTTTGAACGCTTCTTTCATTTCAAAACTCATACAGTTATATTTTTTATAAAAATTTTGTATATTGAATATAAACTATAAATTTTAGCTTATATGTTTTAATATAATTTATAATCTATAAATTTATTTAATTTAATTTAAATTTAAGCTTTAAATAAAAGGGGTTGTTCTGTGCGTCAAAAACTTAGAACGAATCTTCATTTTTTAAACAATGTGTATTTTGTAAAATGTTTAAATATTATTATATTTATGATTATTATACGATTCATCATGCCAATTAGAAAGGCTACCCAATCTGACGCAAAGGCTTTGGTACAGATGTTCGTAAGGATGTACCAGCTTAACTCAGAGTTTGATCCTATGTTGCAGGTCGTCGACGACCTTCAAGCAAAGGTAGAAAAGGTTGTTGATGAAGCTTTGAACGATAAGAATTCATTTATCTTTGTTTATGAAGAAGGAGGGGAGCTTTATGGTGCTGTAAAGATAAGGTTAGTTGACAGAATATTTTATTCCCCTCAAACGGTTGCGCAAATAGAAGAGTTCTACGTAGTGCCAGCTAAGAGGAGGTCGAGCATAGGGAGACAGCTGGTAGCTTACGCTGAGAGTGAGCTGAAAAAGCTGGGCGTTAAACTGCTTATGGCCAGGTTCCCATCAAAAAACATCATAGCAAGCTCTTTCTACGTTAAAAACGGATTTAGAGAAGTTCACAGCGAGTACGGGAAATTTATATAAGGGTTTATATAAACGCTCCAAAATTATTTTTCATGGACGCTTATGAAGCTGTAATAACAAAAATCGAAGTGAGGGAGTTCTCGCCAGAAGATGTGCCTTTTGAAATTCAGAAAAAGGTCATCGAAGCAGGAAGGATGGCAGGAAGCGCATACAACAGACAGCCCTGGAGGTTTGTTCTGATAAACGACAAGGATCTTTTAAAGAAGGTCGGGGGCTTGGCATCAACAGGTCCTTATATCTCTAAGGCTGCTTTTGCTGTAGCTGTATACGTGGACCCGAAGAACCCATTTCACGTTATAGATGGGACAAGGGCTGTGCAAAACATGATGATAGCCGGTTGGGCTTTTGGTCTAGGTTCTGTTTGGGTTCATGGATTAGACAGGGAAAAGATCTCTGAGCTTTTGGGAGCCCCTAAAGACCTTTACCTGCTAACTGTTGTTCCTTTTGGCAAGCCAGCTAAGAAGCTTAAAGGGAAGAAGAGCAGGCTCCCCTTGAGCGAGATAGCCTTTTTGAACAGGTTTGGAAACAAGCTAGAATAAAGATCAAAAATTTTTTACAAAATTGATAAAATTTTGTATTAAAAAGGAGTCAATTTAATTTTACAACAATATATATTTACAGATCAAAAAACAACATTAATAGAATGATTGAGTATGTTATAAAGAGGGACGGTAGGAAGGTTAAGTTTGATAAAAACAAGATAGTTGAGGCTGTTTGGAAGGCTGAAAAAGCTGTAGGAATATTTGATAGATCGATAGCTTTAGAAGTTGCAGACGCCGTAGTCCAAGAGCTTGAGCAAAAAGGCGGCACGCCTCACGTAGAGGAGATCCAGGACATAGTTGAGAAGAAGCTAATAGAAAAGAACCAGCCTAAGATAGCTAAAGCGTACATACTTTACAGGCAGAAGAGGGCAGAGATAAGGGAAGAGAAAAAGAGAATACTTAACAAAGACGTTATTGATGAGGTTGATAAAGCGTTTGACCTAAATGCGCTGAGAGTGCTAGCAAGCAGGTATTTAAAGAAGGATGAAAACGGGAGGATTATAGAGAGCCCAAAGCAGCTCTTCACTAGGGTTGCGGTTCACGTTGGTTTGCCAGAGCTTCTTTATGACCCTAGGGTTTATTCAAAAGAGCCGGTAGAGCCAAAAGAGCAGGAAAGCCTTAACGAAGACCTGCCGATAAAGATCGGAAAGTATGAGCTAAACGTCTTTCATAAAAGGGCCCTGAAGGAGCTTTACGATAAGCTCAACGCGCAGGGTCACATGAAGGTGAAGTGGAGCGAGCTCCTGGAAATGATAAACCAAGGAGCCTTCAGCAACGTAGAGGAGATGATAGATAAGTTCTACAATCTAATGGTTTCAAAAAAGTTCATACCAAACACCCCAGCTCTAATAAACTTCGGGTCCCACTACGGGATGGGATCGGCTTGCTTTGTATTAGACATAGAGGACTCGCTCGAGAGCATCATGGAGACTTTAAAGCAAGCGGCCCTTATTTTCCAAGCAGGGGGAGGGGTTGGGTATAACTTCAGCAAGCTAAGGCCTGAGGGAGACGTTGTGAGGTCAACAGGAGGTGTAGCCAGCGGGCCCATAAGCTTCATGAAGCTCTTTGACTTCATGACCGAGATAATAAAGCAGGGAGGCGTAAGGCGCGGTGCTAACATGGGCATACTTAACATCAACCACCCAGACATACTAAAGTTCATAACAGCTAAGAAGGGAAACCAGCAGCTAAGAAACTTTAACATTTCTGTATTGATATTCCCAGAGTTTTGGGAAGCCCTGAACGAGGGAAAGAAGTACCCGCTGATTAACCCAAGGAACGGAAAGGTAGTAGGTGAAGTTGATCCGCTTCAAGTTCTTGATCTTATAGCTTACCAGGCTTGGGAGAGCGCAGAGCCAGGGGTAATATTTTTCGATAACGTAAACAAGTACAACCCGCTCCTCGAGGCTTTAGGGCCTATAACTGCAACGAACCCGTGCGGCGAGGTACTCTTGTATCCTAACGAATCGTGCAACTTGGGGAGCGTTAACGTCTGGGCCTTTGTTAAAGAAAAGGACAACGGAGAGGTAGAATATGACTGGGAAGGTTTAAAAGAAACAGTGATCCTGGCCACTAGGTTCCTGGACAACGTGATAGAGATAAACAAGTACCCGCTCAAGTCTATAGAGGAAATGACCAAGAAAACCAGGAAGATAGGTTTAGGTGTCATGGGTGTAGCAGACCTTCTGTTTGAGCTTAAGCTCCCCTACGACAGCGAAGAGGGGAGAAAGTTTATGGAGAGGCTCATGGAGTTCATAAACTATTACTCTAAAGTTGAATCTGTGCAGCTTGCTAAGGAGAGGGGACCTTTCCCGCTCTTCGAGCAGAGCAGGTACGCAAAAGGAGAGCTCCCGTTTTCTGGCTTTTACGACAGGAGCTCCTGGCACTTTGACTGGCAGGCTTTGGCCGAAGAAATAAAGAAGAACGGAATAAGGAACGCCTATACCACCGTTATAGCTCCAACAGGAAGCATATCTATGATAGCGGGAACTAGCAGCGGGATAGAGCCCGTCTTTGCTTTAGTTTATGAGAAGGATGTGACCATAGGGAGCTTTGAGTACATAGACCCAGTTTTTGAAAAGGTCATGAGGAAGCTTGGAATATTGGACAGCGAGCTCCTGAGGGACGTCATAGCCCATGGCGGAAAGCTTCAGGGTATAAACTATATACCAGAAGAAATCAAAAGAGTCTTTGTTACCGCTTTAGAGATATCCCCAGAAGATCACATAAGGGCTCAGGCGGCATTCCAGAAGTGGGTAGACAGCTCAATTTCAAAGACAATAAACATGCCCTCTTACATAACTCCTGAAGAAGTCAGACAGCTGATAATAATGGCTCACGACATGGGCATAAAGGACTTAACGGTGTACCGCGACAAGTCGCTCCAAGTACAGGTCCTTAAAGCGCCAGAAGAAAAGAAGAAGGAAAAGGAGGAAGAAAAGAAAGCCGTCCCTAAGCTCCAGCTCACCGTTCTCGCCGGATCCCAAAATGTAGCTGAGCAAGAAACGTGCCCGGTATGCGGCACAAAGCTAGTCTTTAAGGAAGGATGCGCTACTTGTCCAGTGTGCGGATGGAGCGCCTGCGCTTCCGCTTAAGCTCATAGAATCAACGCTATAACTAAAATAGCGAACATCAGCGAAACGTATATTTTGAACCTGTTTAGGGAGCCGCTCATAACTTCTTTAAGTACTTGTAAACCCCTTTCCCCCATGACCTTAACGTTGCTCTTCCAGAACAAAAGCTGAGCTTCCGCCTTCTCAAGCTTATGGTTTTCCTTTAATTTTTCGATTATCTTAGACAAAGGGGTTATCTCCCCAAAGGCCCAGTAGCCTTTTTTGTTAGCGCTGGTTTTAACGACGTGGGTGTCGCTAGTGACTATAACGAACCCAGTTTCATTTAAAACCTTTTGATACGCGTTCGGATCTGCGTTGTTTGAGTCTACGCACAAAAGCCTGACCTCTTCCTGCCCATCAGATATTATTAGCGTGTGAACGCCGTTTTGACCCACTTCTGGCAAAGCGCCTAGCTCAAGCCTTTCGGCGCTCACCATGATCTCCTCAGAGCTCAGCGGTTCTATATTGAACCTTAGGGGCTCGCTAAAATCTATGTCTTCAGCGTATGTTGAAAGCTTATTGTGCGCGTCCACCAAGACCAAAGGCTTTTCCCTGCTTTCGTTCAGCTTAGTAAGCTCCATCATATAACCTATGGGAAAGTCGTCCATCAAGCGCTTAGGGTCTGCTATAACGAAGTCAAAGGAATCGGTTGAGAGGCCGTAAAAGTTAAAGTCTTTGCCTTCTTTCTTGACGACCTTAAAATTAGCTGGGGTAAGCTTAGAAGGCTCTGATGAGATAACGCTCAGGTACCTGTCTAATTCTCTCTTAGAAGGGATGTTCATGTCGTGGTTTGAAGGCGAGTGCAGGACGATGACTTCGTCAAAGCCCTTGCTTTTAAAAAGAGAGCTCAAAGCTTCAGTTACATTGTAGCTCCCGATTCCCCTGAAAGGGCCTGGGTGGACCGGAGGGACTACAACGCATATTCTTTTGCTATCGGTCTTAAAGCTTAAGCAGTAAGTGTATACTTCAACTTCTTTTGAAAATCGCTCCAAGATGTTCTCAAAGTCATCTGGGTACTCAACTAGCCATGCGTTAAGGACGGCTTGAGCTATGTTTGGAATTTTGTACCCAAGCTTCTTCTTGGCAAAGCGGTCAGACAGATAAAAGAAAGAAGCAGTAACTACAAAAGAAGCTAGCCAAAAGTAAAAGTCCAGCCAAGAAAGACCAGACAATATTGCTTTGTAGATGGGTAGCAGGAGGAAAAAGTAGTAGAATAGAAGGCTCACCAAAGGTTCAACCCTCCCCTCCAGAAACATACCTCTGAGGACTGTGTAAGATATGCTGAAAGGGACTGAGAGGGCAGCTATGAGCACTGAAATCGGCCTAGAAAGCGCTAGGCTTAAAGCTACAACCAATATCACGTTAAGCAGAAAGAACATGTGGGTGGCTGATATCCTCCTCAAAGTTGAAAAAGATACCTTTTTGCCCGAATAGTACCTTATTATAAAAATGTAAAAAATTAGCCCTAGGTCTCCCAAAGCTATTAGAACAGCGTTTCCCTTGTAAAAAATGCTTAAGACTATTTGAATCATCAAAAAGAGAGCTATATGAGCTATAGGAAAGAAGAACCTGTTTGAGGGTAGATTAAACAGGATCTTAAGTAAGGAGGATATGTTCTGGTTTATCCTCTGCAACTTCTTACACTGGTCTTAAAACTAGGAGGGCTATTGAAATAACTATGAAGCCTACAGTTAAGGCTAATATGCCGGCGGGGGTTATTTTTATTCCAGGCTCATCTGTGTTATAGAAGGACATAAGGCCAGCGCTCGAAAGAGGCATTACAGTTCTCTTTTTCTTTGTGCTCATTCAAAGAATAACTCAGCTAGCTCGCATATTTATCCTTTTCTCAAACGCTAAACCTTTCTGAAATTAACTTATAATCTTCAGCCGAAAGCCTCCAGCCCATAGCCCCCGCGTTCTCTAATATGTGCTCCTTCTTCTCTGCTTTAGGAATGGCTATCACGGGTTCTCTGTATATAAGCCAGTTCAAGGCTACTTGAGCCGCTGTCTTGCCGTACTTTTCCCCGACCTTTTTGAGGAATTCATCGTTAGCTATAACCCCTTTGTCCAAAGGAGTATAAGCTATTAAAGCGATCTTTTCTTTTTCGCAGTAAGGAAGAAGGTCTTTCTCTGGAGCCCTGTAAGTTAAGCTATATCTTACTTCATCTGCAACTATTTCGCTCCTGGGCATCTCCTCCCTTGCCTTGATAAGGAGGTCTAGGTCAAAGTTGCTAACTCCAGCGTATCTTATTTTTCCATCGTCTATGAGCTTCTGCATGGCTGATAGCGTTTCCCTGAGAGGGACCCGCTCGCTGGGCCAATGGATTAGGTAAAGGTCAATATAGGTAGTGTTTAACCTTCTCAGGGATCTTTCAGCAGCTTCTATTACTTGATCTCTCTCTAGGTGCGTGTACCAAACTTTGCTTATTATAAAAACTTTGTCCCTGCCAAAGCTCTTTATAGCCTCTCCAACAAGCTCTTCTGAATGCCCTGCCCCGTAAAATTCTGCTGTATCTATCAGCCAGAGGCCGCTGTTTATAGCGAACTTTATTGCCTCAACCCAATCCTTATCCCTCGAGCTGTCCGGCAAGGTTTTGCCCCCTATTCCCCAAGTCCCAAGCCCGATTGCAGGAACCCTATCCTCTCCAATTATCTTGTAATCGTAAACCATGCTAATTTTATCGATCCTCTTGCTTAAAACGGTTTATGAAATTTAAGCAAAAGCTCGAGCCTAAAGGTTTCATAAACACGCTGTGTGTCAGATATGATATTTTTTCTTTGTTTAACGGTAAAGGGAGACAGGCTTTTTGTTACAGAAAGGTTTTTATTTTGAGGCGTTAATCACTCATGCGATTGATCCAGAACACAAAACCTCAACAAATAGACACGGGCAAGAAACCCATGGACGAGCTCTTAAAGCTTATAGAACAGCAGGTTATAGTCAAGCTTAAGAACGGAATGAGCTACAAAGGGATTTTAGTAAAAGTAGATAACTACATGAACATCTACCTACAGTCTGCAGATGAATACGACGAAAACGGGAGATTAATCGCTTCTTATGGGGACATAATAATTAGAGGCAACAACATCCTCTACATAGAAAACCCGGTGGTTCCCATTTAATGGTTTTTCTGAATGATGTTTAAGATATCCCTGAAGAATCCCAACAAAGTAAGCATGTCCCTTTCGTCTTCAAGCTTGTTTAGAGCTATGTCCCTGTAAAGCTTAATTACCCTGTACTTGCTTTCCTCTTCAAGCTTAACTTTATTGGCTATCTCCTCTATATAGCTGAGCAAAGCGTCAACCTCCTGCCTCGGTATGTTTACCTCTTTAACTTCGTGCTTTGCCTTCATGTTGTTCCAAACATAAAGGAGCACGGCTAAGCTGTGGGATATGTTAAGAGCAGGGTACTCCTCGCTCGTAGGAATCCTGATCAGGTCGTCGCACTTCTTGATCTCTTCGTTTGTTAGCCCTGTGGTGTCCCTACCTAAAATCAACAGCACCTTTTTGTGCTTAAGGGCGTATCTAAAAGACTCCTCCGGGTACCTGGCCCTTCTAACTACGGTCCTCCAACTTTTGCTTGCTAACGCAGAAGTAGCTATCCTATAATCAAACATAGATAGAGCTTGGTCAAAGTCGATGAGCTTTGCGTTATCCAAGATATCCCCTGCGTGAGAAGCAAACTTGTAAGCCAGCTCAGGTATCTTTTTCCTTCCTGTTATTATGAGCTCTTTTACCCCAAAGTTCTTCATGGTCCTTGCTACGTATCCGATGTTTATAGAATATCTTGGCTCAACCATCATAACAGCGAGCTCCTCAGTCATTTCCTCCCACGTTCTTCTTTAACCAGCTCTCATATAAAAAAACACAATCAGCCTGGGCTTTATCTGAAAGGGAACCCTTTCTTGTTTTTCTTACAATATCCAATGCTTTTTCTGCGTTGAGCTTGTTTTTGTAAACCAGATAGCAGGATAGCACTATGCCAGTCCTCCCCTTTCCTGCGCTGCAGTGCACCAGCACTTTCTTACCCTCGCTCAGCTTTTTATCTAAAAGCAGAACAGCTTCGTGAACTAGCTCTGGGGGCTGTCCAAGGCCGTTTATCATTTTTACGTGAGCGCTTTCTATTCCGTCATAGCTAAGATCGTACTCTGTCAGGTTTAAAACGAAGCCTATGCCCTTTCTTTTTATCCAGTTAACCGCCCGTGAGCCGTATACAAGGCCAGAAGCAAAAAGCCCATCGCTGAACTCAGAGAAGTTAGATGGTTTGCCGAAAAGCAGGCTGTAAAGCTTTCTAAAAACATCAGATAGCCTTAGCTCAGCTAGCTTCACCCTTGAGGGCCTGTAGGATAAGCACATATAGATATTTTTTCGATCATCGCTAATAAGCATATAAAGCTAGCTTTTAGCGGTTTAAATAAAAAGTTTTAAAAAGCTTTAATTATCATTAATTGTATAGGTGAATTTGTATGTTTGCTCCATCTGCTGGTTATGATAGGGCTTTGACGATATTTTCTCCGGACGGAAGGCTATATCAGGTTGAATACGCAATCGAAACTGTAAGAAGAGGTACGATAGCTGTAGGTATTAAAGTTAAAGACGGTGTGGTTTTGGCTGTAGAGGAAAGGGTTAAAAAGCTTCAAAACCCTAGGCTCAGCCAAAAGATCTTTCAGGTTGACGATCACATAATGATAGCGGCAGCAGGTTACGTTCCGGACGCAAGGGTCCTGGTTGACGCTGCTAGGACTTTGGCTCAAAACAACAGGCTGATATACGATGAAGCGGTTGAGGTTGAAACGGTAGCAAGGTCCCTAGGGGATCTGGCGCAGCAATTCACGCAGTACGCAGGCGTCAGGCCTTTTGGGGTTTCGCTGATAATAGCGGGGATAGACAAGGAAGCTCCAGCCCTGTTCACCACAGACCCGAGCGGGACATATTTAGAGTATGAAGCAGTTGCTATAGGCGGAGGGAGCGACACGGCCAACGAGTACCTAGAGCAGAACTATAGAGAAGATTTGTCCATGGACCAAGCCATAGACCTAGCTCTCAGGTGCATACTTAAAGTTAACGAAGGAAAGGTTGAGCCCATAAACGTAAAAGTAGCGTACATAGAAACTAAGGATAGAGTTATGAAGATGCTTCCTAACGATGAAATAGCGGCCAGGCTCTCAAGGCTAGCTAAAGAGTTTCAAGGCACCAAGTAAAGTAAAATGTCTTCAAAAACGGTTGTAATTAAATATGTAAAGGGATCTGATAAGTTTGAGATAGTGGTTTATGCTGACGCGGCTTTTGACTACAGGCAGAACAAGATAAAGGACCTCGATAAGGTTTTAGTTATAGATGAAGTTTTCACAGATTCTTCTAAGGGGCAGAGAGCGCCTAGGGAAAAGCTGAAAAAAGCTTTTGGAACCGATAATATAAGGGAGATAGAAAAGGAAATACTGATGAAAGGGGAGCTTCCTCTAACAACAGAGCAGAGGAGGAGGCTTATAGAGGACAAAAAGAAGCAGATAATAACGATCATATCAAAGAACTACGTAGACCCTAAGACAAACCTGCCCCACCCAGTTATAAGGATTGAAAAGGCAATGGAGATGGCTGGCGTCTCGATAGACCCACTCAAGCCCGCTGAAGAACAGGCTAAGCTTGTAGTTGAGAAGATAAGGCCCTACATAGCGCTTAAAACGGGAAACGTCATACTGAGCTTTAAGATACCAGCCAAGTACGCATATCAAGTTATAAAAGTGCTTAAAGAGTTCGGAGAAGTGAAGCAGGAGAGCTGGGAAAGCGACGGAAGCCTGATAGGGGAGATAGTGGTTCCTATAGCCGTTCAGGCAGCTTTCTTAGATAGGATAGCCTCAATAACTCACGGGGAAGGGCTGGTTAAGCTAATTGAATAAGATAGTTTTGCCGGGGGAGGTAGTGGTTAAGGGGAATTTTAGAAATTGGTCTAACGTTATAAAAAAGGGAGAAGAGTACTTCTCTCTATTCGTTGGAAAGCCCGAGATAATAAACGGAAAGGTTACGGTAGTCAGGCTTACCGGACCGTACATACCAAAGGTTGGGGATTCAATAATAGGGCAAGTTGTTGACGTTCAGCCCCTGGCTGTTACCCTAGACATAAATTCCTACGTCAACGGCTACATAATGGCCAACGCGTTCTTCAAGAGAAGGATAGATCCGTCAAAGTACGACATAAGCAAAAAAGTCAACGTGGGGGACCTCATAGCGGCTAGGGTTCAAAGGATAGAAAGAGGGAAGGACGTAGTCCTTCAGCTAGAACAAAGGTGGAAGGTTGACGGAGACGCGGTCTTCTTTATATCGCCTGCAAAAGCCCACTACATCATGAGCTCTAGGAGCAAAATCGTCAGCAAGATAAGAGAGATCGTTGGCTCTGAAATAAGGGTAGGGGTAAACGGGGTTGTCGTCGTCAAAGGAGATTTAGATAAAATAGAAATGGTTAAAAAAGCGTTAGACGTGATAGAATCGAAGTACGATTTAGCGAGCATTTATGATGAGGTTGTGAAGGTGTTAAAAGGAAATGGCGGCTCAGCTAATAGTTAACGGCAAAAGGACCGATGGAAGAGGGCCTACTGACCTTAGGCCCCTTAAGATAGAGGTAGGAGTCATAAAGAACGCTGCTGGTTCTTCATACATAGAGCACGGAAAAAACAAGATAATCGTAGCTATTTACGGCCCCAGGGATTCTCACAGGTTTGGGATAAACGTCGAAAGAGCTACGTTAAGGTGCAGGTACCATATGTCGCCTTTCTCAACTGAAGAAAGGAAGAACCCGCAGCCTTCAAGGAGAGAAATAGAGATATCGAAGGTTATAAGGGATGCCTTAGAGCCCGCTTTGATACTTGAGAACTTTCCAAGAACAACAATAGATGTGTTTATAGAAGTTTTACAGAGCGACGGAGGAAGCAGGAGCGCAAGCATAACAGCGGCAAGCGTAGCTTTAGCGGACGCTGGGATACCTATGAGAGATCTTGTGGAGGCGGTTGCAGTGGGGAAGGTAAACGGAACCTTAGTCCTCGACCTCAACGACATAGAGGATAAAGAAGGGGAAGCCGATATGCCAGTTGCCTTCATGCTAAACGAAAACAAGATAACTTTGCTTCAGATGGACGGCAAGATGACTGTAGAAGAATTTAAAGCGGGGATAATGATGGCGATGGAGGCTGCCAAGAAGATAAAAGAAGTTCAGAAGGAGTCTTTGTCAAAAAAGTACTCTCAGGGTGAAGCTAAGAAATGATGCCAAGGAAGAACCTTTTAGTAAGCAACATAAGAAGAGAGCAGATCATTAAGTACTTAGCTCAGAACAAAAGGGTTGACGGAAGGGGGCTTTTGGACTACAGGCAGTTAACTATAACGCCAAACATAATAGAAAAGGCAGAAGGCTCAGCTTTTGTTAAGCTAGGAGAAACTCAAGTGATAGCAGGCGTTAAGATAGGGATGGGAACCCCGTTCCCAGACACGCCCAACGAAGGGATACTAATAGTGAACGCTGAAATTTTGCCCACAGCAAGCGAATATCAGGAGCCAGGGCCTCCGGATGAAGACGCTATAGAGCTTGCTAGGGTTGTAGACAGGGGGATAAGGGAAAGCAAGATGATAGACTTCTCAAAGCTAGTTATAGAGCCGGGAAAGCACGTTTACACTGTTTACGTCGACATAAGCGTTATAGGTATGGACGGGAACCTTTTTGACGCTTCCTCCTACGCAGCTGTAGTTGCTTTGCTTACTACAAAGTTTTATCCGATAATTAACCAGAACGGCACCCTGACAAAGGGTTCGGAGAAAGTTCCTTTGCCCATTCAGGACTTAGCTATATCCACAACTTTTGCAAAGATAGATAACTATATAGTTGTAGATCCAACTTGGGAAGAAGAAAGCGTTATGGAGGCAAGGCTTACGGTAGTTTTTGACAAAGAAGGGAACATATGCGCCGTCCAAAAGGGAGGGAACGGAGCGCTTTTAGTTGACGACGTTTTTAAGATAGTAGATTTAGCAAAGCCTAAATCTGAGGAAATTAGAAAGGTTGTGGAGGGTGTGGTAAGCAATGCCTGACCTTGGGGCTAAATACGGTTTAACCTTAAGGAGAAGGTACTTAGCGGCTTGGAACAGGCTTAAAAAGAAAAGGGTCTGTCCCAAATGCGGTTCGCCTAAGTTCAGGAGGCTCGTTATAGGCGTCTGGATGTGCGAAAGGTGCGGATACAAAGTGGCTGGAGACGCCTACGACCTTGTCCAAGAATAAAGTAAGGGTTAAGGTTCTGGTTAAAGGAGAAAGAAAGGTCCTAGAAGCTCTCAAAAAGGCTCTTGACGGATCATTTTTTGAGAACGGTTCGCTTGCTTTGAGCTTTGAATCTGATGACGTTGGGGACGCCAGGGCTTTCTTAAATTCGACCCTTAGAGTTATAAATGCGTCTTTGAATAGCATAGAGTAGTATGAGCGAAAACGTCCCCGCATGGCTTCAGCAGGAGCTTGCTAGGTACGATCAGCTTCAGCAAACGCTTCAAGCGATACTAGCTCAGAAGCAGCAGGTTGATCTAGAGATAGCTGAAATTGACAGAGCGCTGGAGGAGCTTCAGAAGCAGCCCGACGACGTGGAGGTTTATAAAGTTGCGGGAAGCATAATGATAAGGAGCAACAAGGCCGATCTGATAAAAGAGCTTCAGGAGAAAAAAGAGCTCGCCAACACCAGGCGCACGGTTTTAAGCAAGCAGGAAGAAAAGGTCAGGCAATCTTTGCAGGAAGTCCAGAGCAAACTGGCGCAAGCTTTAAAGGGAGGATCTTCTGGACAACAAGTAGTTGCTTGATGGGCCGGTAGCTCAGCCTGGTTAGAGCGTTCGGCTGATAACCGAAAGGTCGCCGGTTCGAATCCGGCCCGGCCCATCACAAAATTTTATTTCCAATGTTTTCTAAGATTTTAAAAAGTATTTAAATAGGGGTTTATAAATATATAATCGAATTGCCCAAGACCATTGCGTCTATAAGCATTGAAAATGTAGTGACCTCAGCTTCGGTAAATCAATCAATAGATCTTATAGCTATAACTAAGCTCTTCCCCGACGTTGAGTATCACCCTGAGCAGTTCCCCGGGCTTGTTTTTAGGCTTAAGTCACCTAAAACGGCTACGCTAATATTCAGCTCAGGTAAGATGGTTTGCACTGGGGCTAAAAGCGAAGCTCAAGCTAGGAAGGCCGTTGAAACCGTAGTGCAGAAGCTTAGGAAGGCGGGAATAGACATAAAGAACGAGCCGATAATTGAAATACAGAACATAGTCGCATCAGCTTCCCTCGGAGGCAAGATAAACTTAGAGAAGGCCGCAGAGGTGCTTGAGCACACGATGTATGAGCCTGAGCAGTTCCCTGGGCTTATATACAGGATGGACGAGCCCAAGACAGTTATACTTTTGTTTGCCAGCGGGAAGCTCGTATGCACGGGCGCCAAAAAGGAAGAAGAAGTCTACAAGGCTGTCGAAAAGCTCCACGAGCTCCTCGAAGAAAAAGGATTAATGATCTACTGAGCTGAAATAAAAAGGTAAAGTTAATACGTTAGGTTAGTCGTTTTTTAATGTTTGGTGACAGCCCTTGAGCTTTCTCTTTTCAACCTTTTCGGGGGGCGAAAAGAAGCTCTTAGACGGTATTTGTAGCTATTACGATAAGCTTCTGGGAACTTTTAACGCGTTCGCTGATATGATTAACCACATATCAGAAAGCGCATCTTTAGACGAAAGATATGAAGTTATAAACAAGTTGGAGACAGAGGCGGATGAGATTCACGAAAAGCTGGCAGAATCCATAGCTTCGGGGAGCTTCTTTTCTTACATAAGGGATGATTTCCTAGATCTTTTGGAGAGGATGGATTATATAGCAGATTACTCAAAAGATGTGGCCAAGATGTTTAAAGAGTATAACGTATCAAAGGAAGCTTTAGATTTTTTAATAAATGAAACCCTTTTTATGGATTACATATCAGCGATAAGAGAAACGATAGAGGCTTTTGGCGTTGTCCTTAGGATGCTTAAGAAGATCCCGCCTAAAGAGCTCCTTTTAAAGATAAAGGAGGTTGAAGCAAAAGAAGAGAAGGCCGATTACATAAAGGATAAGGTATTGACCGTCCTCCACACAAAAGGGAGAAGCTTAAACATCCTCGACATAATAACTTTGAGGGAAGCGATAAACTTGATGGACAACATAGCCGATTCGTCTGAGGACAGCTCAGACATAATAATTAGGCTTATAGCGAAGGGGTACAAATGAATGCAGTTCAATTAACAGACCTGATTCTCCTAGTAGTTTTAATTTACCTGTTTGGGCTAAACAACGGTTCGGTTTTTGAGGGAGGATTAGCAGGAAGCGCAGGCTTTAACTACGGCGTAGCGGCAACTACAGTAGGCGTTGGGATATTATTAGGGACCATAATTCAAGGCGCTTACACAGCTAGCTATGCAAAGACTCTTGGAGCGATGCCTCCTGTCGAAGGAGTTCTTCTAATAGCTGTCCAGATAGTCCTCTTTTATGCTTTTACAGCGGTGAATCTCCCTCTCAGCATAACTCAGTCCCTGGTTGGCGGCTGGTTTGCTATCTTGTTGCTAACTGGAGCAAAAGGGATTTTGGGGCCCATAAGCTGGCTCCTCTTATGGTGGGTTATTTCTCCATTTATAACTATAGTCTTTTCAGCGGTTCTTTACAAAGCCCTAAGAAGGCTTTTGTTTAAGGTCTCTATAGTGAATTTAAGCTTATTTGTTAGGGTGGCTTCTTTGGTTACGGTTTTCTACACATCTTTTGTTCTTGGCGCAAACAACGTGGGGTTTATAGCAGGCGCCTATTCTCTAAGCTACTTGGAGATAGCAATTTTAGCTGTATTTGCTGCTTTGGGTGCGTTCAAAGCTTCTGGAATGTCAAAGGCCGTCGGCGAAGACCTTATAGTTGTAGGCCCGCTCGGGATAATAAGCGCTGTTTTGAGCGGCGCTACGATCTTATTAGTTTTAACTTACCTGAAGCTGCCTGCTTCGTTAACAACCGTTACGTTAGGAGGGATAATAGGGGTAGGCCTTTCTTCTAAGCCGAGAGCGTTTAAAAAAGACTACTTAACTTGGATAATATTGAGCTGGGTTCTGGCGTTTTTGCTGGGCTTCGCCATAGTTTACCTTATAGTTTTAATGATTAGACCGTTTGTTGGATTCAGCATAGCTTATTCTCTTGCTCTTAAGACCTTAAGCTAGAAAGGTATTCAGAGACAAGCTTCCAGTACTTGTCGCCCTTCCTGTGAACGTTTTTCACGACAACGCCTTTATCCAGCGACTCCAGCTCCTGCTTATCGTAAAGAGAAAGGCCAACGCAAATTATCTGCCCCCTGTTTGTTACTTTAACCGGCTTGTTCTTCCTGACTCTATCGTCCACGCTTATTACCCCAGGCCTCATGACGGAGGCCCCGTTTGCTATGTGCTTGACAGCGCCGTCGTCAACCACAATTTCCGGCAGCGCCTGGGCTCTTTTATCAGATATGAAAGGATAATACATCCCTTCTACCTCTATCATTATCCCGTTCCCTATAAGGATCCTTGATGAATCGTCAGCTATAATCTCTTTTTCAGGCGTGAATTCGAAGCCTTCCTCGCTCATCTTCTTAGAGATCTCCTTTATCTCCCTTTTGCTAAGGTACTGAAGCTTCAAGATGAAAAATATTGAAATTCCTATAAAATAAACGGTTCGCTAAAAGCTGTTATAATTTTATATATTCCCACACAAAATTTTTTATAGTGATAAAGGGAACAGCCGACCTTCCGCTTCACAGCGGGAAGGCTCCCGAATGGCTCTACAAAAAGATGGTTGTGCTAGCCGGCCAGATAGCTTATTTAATAGTTGAGGATAAAGGGAAGCAAGAGCTCTTAAAGAGGCTTTCAGATCCTTTTTGGTTTCAAGCCTTTGGTTCAGTTTTAGGCTTTGATTGGCACAGCAGCGGATTAACGACCGTCTCTATGGCTGCGTTGAAGGAAGCTCTGAATAAGGTTGAGATAGGGATCAAGGTTGCTGGGGGAAAAGGAGCGGCTGAGAAAACGCCTCAGGAAATAGAGAGCATATCTAAAGAATATAACTTGGACGATCAAGTCTACGTGAGGTACAGCAGGCTCTCGGCAAAGGTTGACGGGGTCGCAGTACAGGACGGCTATTCAATATATCAGCACTGGTTCATAATAAGCGAAGATAAGCGCTGGGCGGTTATACAGCAGGGGCTTAACGCTCAGGTTGGATACGCCAGAAGGTATCACATACTTGGGGAAGAGCAAAAGGACATGCTCAACGACCCTCATTCAGGCGTAGCCGCTCTGGACCCAAACAGACACGTCCTGAACCTGGCTACTAAAGAGTCTGAGGAAAACAGAAAAGCGCAGCTTGAGCTCCTTCATGCTGGGAGGGGCCTGGATTCCTACATATTTGGAGTTAAGAGCCTCCGCCTTGAGAAGTACTTTGACAGAAGGCTGTTTAAGCTCATTGAAAAGGTTAACCCATCGACGTATGAAGAGCTTTTGCTTGTAAGGGGAATGGGCCCTAAAGCTGTTAGAGCTTTAGCTTTAACGGCTTCGGTAATTTACGGAGCCGAGCCTTCTTATAAGGACCCAGCCGTCTACTCCTTTGCTCACGGGGGCAAAGACGGCGTTCCTTTTCCTGTGAACAGGGCTT
Organism: uncultured Nitrososphaerales archaeon; assembly: GCA_964343315.1. GTDB lineage: Archaea > Thermoproteota > Nitrososphaeria > Conexivisphaerales > UBA164 > CAYFFZ01. The sequence continues at coordinate 34,584 of CAYFJA010000004.1, read as the reverse complement.
TATACGAAAGCACTATAAACTATCTGAAGGAAGTCATAGAAAGCTTAGAGGTCGGAAGCGAAGAAAAGAAAGCTATGCTGAAGAGGCTAAGCAGCAACAGCTGGCTAAAATCTGTTGAGCTAGACCTCAGGTTATAACTTTGAGGCCTTAAGCCTTTTGTACAATGCAAAGGCCACGCCGAAAGATATAATGTTTTGAAATATGTTGAATATCGATGTAAGTATTAGAAGGGTGTCAAGCGGGGAAAGGAAGTCAGGGAAGTTTAGATAGCTTAAGAAGCCAGGCATGAAAAATTCTATCAAAAAGTAGTTAGCAAAGGCCATTACAGCCACCCTCAGCGCTGTTGAAGAAGCAAAAGCCAACCTTATCCTCTTCTTGGCTAAAGGATACGCCCCAAGCAAAGCGGAAACCAGGGCCAAGAGCTTAAAGGCCGGACCAATCGGAGCGAACTGACCTAAGGCTAAAAGGGTTATGAAGAGAGCTAAAGACGATACTATAGAAGGATACAGGCCCGAGTAAAAAAGCAGGAAGAAAACGGGGATTTCTCCGAGGTCAAAGGTTAAGTAGCTTAACAGAGGGAAAGGAAGCTTGAGAGGCAAAGTTTCAAGTATAACTGAAGCCGCAGTTAGGGCGGCTGTTGCTGAAAGCTCCCTTTTGTTCATATCTTTTCCTGATTTCCTTTTTGTTATAAATTTTTTGGTATTTTACTAATAAATTAGTAAATAAATTTATTTATGCTTTGTGCTAAGTTAAACTGTGGTTTACATACTAAAGCTTGAGGTTAGGGGTTTTAAGTCGTTTAAGGATAAGGTTTCAATTGAATTTGACAGGGGATTTAACGCGATTACCGGTCAGAACGGCAGCGGTAAATCGAACATAATAGATGCCATTAGGTTTGCCCTAGGCTCTAACAGCCCAAAGTCCTTAAGGGAAAGCAGCATGAGGAGGCTGATAAACGAAAAGTCAAGGACCGCTAGGGTTAGCATAACGCTCTCGAACGAAGACGGGGCCATACCTGTTGGGTCCGAGCAGGTAACTATAACTAGGGAGATAGAAGAAAGCGGGGAGCAAAAGTACTACTTGAACGGAAAAAGGACCACCAGAAACGCTGTAGAAGAAATACTTGAATCAGCTGGGATATCCGCAGATTCATTCAACATAGTTCCTCAGGGGTCTGTGGGAGCTTTAGCAGAAATGTCCCCTAACGAAAGGATGGAGCTTCTTCAGGAAATCATAGGAATTAGGTCCTTTGACGAAAGAAAAAAAGAGGCCCTCGAAAGGTTAAAGGAAGCCGACCAGGAGCTAACAGTAACGTTCGCGAAGATGGACGAAAAGAGGGACATAATGGTCAAGCTTGAAAAGGAGATGAACAGCCTCGTAAGGTACCAGTTAATAGCGGGCGAGCTAGAGAGCTACAGGAAGTCCTTGCTCCTGCAGAGGCTTGATGAAGCTAGGTCTAAAAGGGAAAAAATAGAAAACGAGATAAAAGAAGCTGAAAAAGAAGCCGAGAACATCTCAAGGGAGCTGGAGGAGCTGATAAAGCTAAGCGAAGACAGCGAAATGATGAAGCGCCTTCTAGAAGAAAACGCCTCTCTGAAGAGCAGGCTAGAGTATCTAAGCAAGGAGCTTAGCTTTCTCGAAGAATCTGAAGCTTCTTATAAGGAAGAGCTTATGAAAGGGAAAAAGGCCCTAGAGGAGCTTGTAGAAATATCTGAAAAGTTAGAGAAAGACAAGGAGGACATAAAAGCAAAAATCAAGGACGAGGAATCATTTATTTCGAATCTTTCCTCAGAGCTGGAGAAAATAAAGAACGCTCTGGCATCGCTAAACGGTGAAAAGGCTGAGCTCCAAAACAAAGCTAAAGAAGAGCTGGCGTACAGGGAAAGGATGGAAAAAGCCTTGGACAGGCTTGTCAGCACTAAGGTAAAGTACAGGGAGCTCCTGTCAAGGGCTCAATCAATTTTATCAAAGGAGGACGAAAGGATTAAGGGCTTAGAGGAGTTGCTAAAGGTTCACGAGGGCTTAAAGGAAAGCATATCTAAGTTTCTAGAAAAGCCTGAGATTTCAGATAGCTATGAAGAAAGCATAAAGCGTCTGCGCGAAAGGAGGAAGTCTATCTTAACCGAAGTGGCCAAAGCTAACGAAGTGCTTATCAAAGCGCTCGGGTACTACAACGCCCAAAAGCTGGCTAAGAGCTTGGAGGCCGAAAACGAAGACCTCTTAAAAGAGTTGCCCTTAGGCTACGTCGGTAGGCTCAGCGACATCGTATCAGCTGAAGAAGGGTACGAAGAAGCCCTAAAAGCTGCTATAGAATACCTAAAAGACCCTCTGATTTTTTCCAGTCAAACAAAGGACGTAATGACCATTCTGAAGGGAGGTTCTAGGAACAGGGTAGTGTTCGTGGACAAGATCAGGCATAAGAAGCCGTGCAAGGGCTCTTTAGCGGAGCACCTTCGGTTTGACGATAAATACAAAGCTTTAGTGGAGAACCTCTTTGGAAAGATATGCGTGAGCTACGATCCTTGCTGCGAAGTTTTAGTTGAAAAAGACGGAACCTTAATTCACAGCGACTTCTATGAAGTGGGCAAATCAAACGAGAAGGTTCAATATAACTTAGCAAAAGCAGAAAAGATTAGGGAGGCTATAGAAAAGCTAAGCAAGGTTATATCTGAAAGGCTGGATACTATAAACAAAATTTCAGATGAAATAATAGAGATAAGACAGAAAGCGGTCGAAGCGTCTAAAATCCTTTCTGACAAAGGGCTAGGAGAAGAAATAGGAAAGATGCTCAAAAACGAAGAAAACGCTCTTTCAATAATTAAGGATTATTATGAAAATTTGAGGCTGGAGCTTAAGAAAGCTTATGATGAAGTTGAAAGGTACCAATCCGTAGTAAGTAAGATAGAAGATAAGATAAACACGATAAAAGACAGGCTGTCCAAAACTTCTTTTTTTGAAAAAGATGTTGAAGCGATAGAAGAAAAAATAAAAGAAGCGGAGAAGAGGCTTGAGGAAGCTGAAAATGAGCTGAGCGAAAGGGAAAGGAGGGTTAGCTCTATGAGGTCAAGCTTAGCATCGATAGAGGACAAGCTTGAAGTAACGAAAAGGAGCAGGGAGGAGCTTGAGGATAGGGTAAAAAGGTTCGAAGAAAAGCTTTCTGAAATAGAAAAAAGAAAGAAGGAGATATTGGCCGAAAGGGAAGATTTAGAAAACAAGCTGAAGGGCTTAGAACCTAAAGTTTCCCTGCTAGCTCAAAACGCAGGGGAAAAGAGCATAAACGAAAAGAAAGAAGGCCTCGTAAGACAGCTCAACGCAGCAAACCGCAGGATAGAAAAGCTCAGGGCTGAAGCAGATAGGCTGAGCGAGGAGGAGAAAGAGTTAGAGAAAGCCATTTCCGAAATAAAGGCTGAAGGCTATGAGCTATTTGGGGATTACGAGAACCTGATAAGGGAGCTGGAGGAAGAAAAACTAAGCATAGAACCTTCCCTTAACAGGATGGCCCTAACAGACTACGGAGAGTATTACAAATCTTATAAAGAAGCATCCGATAGGAGAAACGAACTCGAGAAAGACAGGGATGCAATAGTTAAGTTTATAGAGGACATAGACGCTCAAAAGAGAAAAGCATTTCTGGAAGCCTTCGCTGAAATTAACAAAAACCTAAACGAAGTTTTCAAGCAAATAGTTGATGGAGAAGCGTGGCTAGAGCTCGAGAACCAAGCCGATCCTTTTCAGGGTGGGGTCTTTTTGATTGGTAAGTTCGGGGACAAAGAGCCAAGGGAATCGGCTTCTCTGAGCGGTGGGGAAAAAGCCGTACTTTCAATATCCTTCTTAATGGCCCTTCAGTCAGTCTATCCAGCTAAGTTTTACATTTTCGATGAAATAGACGCTAACTTGGATGCCAATAGGGCTGAAAGGCTGGGGGAATTTTTAAAGAGCTGGAGCTCAAAGGCCCAGATAATACTTATCTCATTAAAGGACACTATGATATCAAAAGCCGATAAAGTATTTGGGGTTTATGAAAGGGACGGGGTGAGCAGGGTTGTTCCGCTGGAGATGAGCAAGGTAAGAAATGAAGGCTGAGGACTACAAAAGCTCAGTTAAGGTGCTTCTGAACCCAGACCTCATCAAGAAGCTGAACCCTTGGGAGCTTAAAATTTACCTGCTCATAGAGCTTTTTAAGAAGTACTTAGAAGAACTTGGCAAAACGGACTTCAGGCTCAGTGGTATAGCTGTGCTGACATCCAGCATAATATATGAAATGAAGGTAAGGAAGATGTTCTATGAGCCTAAGCACAGAGAATATAAAGCGGTTCCTTTAAACGAATCTCTTATAGAAGAAAGCTCGCAGAGCCTTATCCCGGTAGAAATACCAGTTAGCAGCGTGGAAGAGCTGCTCGAAGCCTTCAAAGAGCTGGTAAAAGAGCTAACTTCGGGCTCAGGGGCAATGCCAAAAGCCCTCGAGCCCAGCTCCCTCCCAGTAATAGCAGAATCTCTTTTTGTTGAAAGCTTAAACGAATATAAGAGCTACGTTATGGATGTAGTAAAAGCTAAGGGAAAGGTTAGCCTGTATGAGATCTTGAAGGGCAAGGACCCACTAACAGCAGTAAGGATATTTTTATCGATATTAATCCTGCTCACAGAAAGGTCCATAGAGATAAATGATTATCTTGAAATATTTCCGACCCATTCGCCGCCTTGAAGAATCTGTTTCCCGCTTGGGCCTAGGAGGTTCCTCCCTTTATGGGGCTGTTAGGAAATGGCTGACGCTTATGAATCAATAAATTTTTCCATCTTCCTGCCCATTAAAGAATAAAAAGTTTTTTGATTAGCGATCAAGCCGCAGCGATTTAAAATTTATAACCTAAATGAGCAAAAAATCTTGTTATGAGCGAATCAAGAAAAGCTGAAGAGCCAACTGTAGGAGAAGCCCTTTATCACATAAGAATAAAAAAGGGCGAAATTCCCAGGTTTGTCTTTCTTCCTGGAGATCCAGACAGGGTTAAGGTTTTTGCTAAAAGCTGGGACAAAAGCGTTATGGTAGCTCAGGAAAGGGAATACCTGACTTATAAAGGTGTTTATAAAGGGGTTGAGCTAGCCTGCACATCAACGGGAATCGGATCTGGGGCTATAGCGATAGCTATAGAAGAGCTCCTGAGGGTTGGCGCCGATACATTGATAAGAACTGGAACTACTGGAGCGCTTTGGAAAGAGATAGAGATAGGCGACCTAATCATATCAACCGGTGCATTCAGGGCTGACGGAGCCACGAGGGCTTATGCGCCCCTTGGATATCCCGCGGTTGCAAACTACGAAGTGGTCAACGCGCTTATAGAGGCTGCTGAAAGCTTAGGGGTAAGGTACTGGGTAGGATTAACTTACTCAACTGACAGCTTCTACCTTGGGCAGGGGAGGCCTGGCTTCGGAGGCTTCACAAACGAGTTTTCATCAAAGATAATAGATACGATAAAGAGGCTTAACATAATAAACGCAGAGATGGAGTCTTCAACTCTGTTCACTCTGGCTTCTATTTATAAAGTAAGGGCTGGAGCGATATTTGCTGCAATAGCTAACAGAGAAACCGGAGAATTCGTGCCAAACGCAGGGGTTGAAACTATGGTTAAAGTAGCAAACGAAGCGGTAAAAATACTGGACGAGTGGGATAAAAAGAAGAAAGAGAAGAACAAAAGGTACTTTTATCCGTCGCTTATAAGATGAACTTAACGATCCCGGCGGGATTCGAACCCGCGACCTCCGGCTTAGAGGGCCGGCGCTCTGTCCAAGCTGAGCTACGGGATCAAAAAATATAAAAAAATGATATTTTTAACCCTTACCAAATATCCCTGGTTTATTCTAATCCGAGCTCAGGGAACTTAGACTTAGGAAGACCAAGCTCTTCTTGAAGGGTCCTAATCCTCTTTGCGTACTCAAGCATTTTTTCTTTGTCGTTCTGCACCTTCGCTATCTTGTAAGCCTTCCAAGCTTTCTTAAGGGCTCCCCAAGTCTGTCCTTTTGTATAATTTTGGCTCATGCTTCTTCAAATAAAATTATAAAATTTGTAAAATAAAAACTTTTCGTGTGAGATTTATGGCAGATAATTTTTTTCAAAATCCTCTAAAATTTTTAATAAATTTACAGAGCTGGCGTTGCTCTTGAAACCGAACGAGTTTATCAGCTTCACCGTCCCTGCGCTCCCTCTTTCTCTTTCAACCATAAGAGCTCTTACAACATCAACCACCACGTTGAAAGCGTTAGGGCCGTCCCTGGTTCTGTATTCAGCGTCTATGTAAAACTTTTCGTTAAACGGTCCCAAAAGCTCGACGTAAAAGTGGCTAACCCTGTAATCTTCTAAGAAGGGGACGTAATCAGTTGTCCCCGTAACTACCTCAGAAGACTCGTCCTCCCTCTTTATAGCTGAGCTCTTAACCCTTCTTTTTTCCTCCCTTATCCTTTCATCCATAGTGTTAAGCGTCTCTAAGGAACCGCCAACGTCAAGCTGGTAAGACTTGACCCACGAGCAGCCAAACTGTTTAAAAGCGAGCATGAGTATCCTGTGAAGCCAAGTTCCTCCTAGCTGGCTCTGAAGGTCGTCCCCAGCTACTATTGCTTTATTTTCTTTAAATAGCTTTACAAATTCGTCCCTTTGTGCTATTGCTGAAGGCGTTGCGTTCACAAAAGATGCCCCGGCTTCAGCTGAAATTTTTGCTAGCAGCTCGCTGGCCTTCTGTTGACCTGAGTTAATCAAGTTTAGGACAACGTCCGGCTTTAGGTCTAAAAGCTTCTCTCTGAGCTTTTCTTCGCTTGAGTTCACCAGCTTTATCCTTGATATTAACTCTCTGCTCACTTCTTCCTCATAATAAACTGAAGGTTCTACCATAACTTCAGGTCCTAGGCCATATATCTCCTTGAGGGTCTTGCCAACTTTTTCTGCGTCGACGTCAAAAGCGCCCTCTATCTCTATGTCGCTTACCTTATATCCTCCTATGGTTTCGTGCCAAGGGTTTACACCTTCGTAAATCCCTTTTACTAAGTACTTTGTAACGTTACCGACGCCTATTACGACAGCTCTTATCTTCTTTTTCATACGCATAAATTATCATAATATAAACCTTATAAACGTGTTGTGCGACGGTCATTTTCAGGGGTTAGTTGTAATTTAAACTTTAAAACATTCAAGACAAAGCTTTTGATGATCTTAAATCTAATGATGCAAAAGATTTAAATTATGATTAAAAATTATTGATAAGAGGTGAATTAATTGTTTCAGATACTAACGCTTGAAGATATCGTTCGCATACCACCCCCCGATTTTGATAAAGATATAAATCAGATAGCGTTGCAGCAGCTTAAGGGGAAGTACGAAAGCACAGTAAGCAAAGAATATGGATTTATTATAAAGGTTCTGTCTGCTAACGCCGAAAAGGTTGGGAAGATACTTCATGGTGATGGAGGAAAATATCACAGGGTTCAGTTCGACGTGCTTTCTTTTATGCCCGAGGTCGGGGAGCTTGTTGAGGGCGAAGTTGTTGAAATAACAGATTTTGGCGCTTTCGTTAAGATAGGACCTGCTGACGCTCTGCTTCACATAAGCCAAGTTATGGACGATTACGTAACGGTTGACCTGAAAGGTGGGGTAATAATTGGACAGAACACCAAAAAGCAGCTCAAAGTTGGGAGCAAGGTTAGGGCTAAAATAATTGCTGTGAGCATCGGAGGAGGCGCGAGCATGGCAAAGATAGGAATAACCTGCCGCCAGCCTCTCCTAGGAGCTTTGGAGTGGATAGAAGAGGAGCTTAAAAAGATTACCGCCCAGCAGCAGGGATGATGAAGGTTGCCAGCCGAAAAAGCTTGCAGGAACTGCAAGTTCATCACCAAGGATAACGTATGTCCTGTGTGCGGCTCCAAAGACCTCTCTCCAAATTGGTCTGGAGAGATAATAATTTTGGACGTTGAAAAGTCCGAGGTGGCTAAGCTTTTAGGGATAAAGGTGCCCGGAAGGTACGCAATCAACGTTGTATAAGCTAAACGAAAAAGTTAGGCTTGAGCTAAAGAAGCCTCTAGGAAGGCTAATCCCTGCCGGGAAGGAAGGAGAATTCCTGAGCAAGGAGCTTAAGGGGAAAACCATAATAGCGGTCGGCGACAGGACTACGGAAAACTGCTTGAGCTATGGCTTAAAACCAAAGGTTGAAATCGTAGACATGAGGGAAAAGAGGGAGGAAAGAAAGGAGACGCCTTCGGGGGCAAAGGTAACTGTTAGGGTTAAGAATGAAGCTGGGACGATAAGCGAAGAAGCCGTCGAAGCCATAAAAAGGGCAATAAAGGATAAAGAAAGCGTGAGGATAGAAGTTGAGGGGGAAGAAGATCTTTTGGGCCTCCCTGCAATACTTTATGCTCCAGACGGCTGGTATGTCCTTTACGGTCAGCCAAACGAGGGGCTAGTTGCGGTTGAAGTAAACGAAAAATCGAAGGCTTTGGCTGAAAAGTTCTTGGAGATGATGAAGGAAGAATAAAATAGTATTTTTGCTTCGGTCAAGAAGTTTGATTAAATAAAAATTTTAAATGGGAAATGGGGAAGATATGTGAATGCCCTTCTATAAGTGCGATAACTGCGGCTTTGAAGAATCCTTAGATAAAAATCTGTATTTCTGCCCAAGGTGCGGAGACCCGCTAACAATATATTTTGATAAAGAAGAGCTGGAGAAGGCTAAGTTCGAAGGAAAAGGCGTCTGGAGGTACAAGGACGTAATTCCGGTCGATAAAGAGAAAGCGATAACGCTCAACGAAGGAGGGACGCCCCTTCACAAGAGCCTTAGGCTTTACAGAGATATAGGCGTAAAAGAGCTCAGGATAAAGAACGAGGGATTAAACCCTACAGGAAGCTTCAAAGACAGAGGAATGACTGTAGGGGTTACAAGAGCCGTCGAGCTCGGGGCGAAGTCCGTCATTTGCGCATCTACGGGCAACACAGCGGCTAGCCTTTCAGCTTACGCGGCAAGAGCCGGTTTAAAGGCTTTCGTGGTTGTTCCCAACGAGTCTGTAGCTATAGGAAAGATGGCTCAGGCTAGGGCTGCTGGGGCAAACATAGTTAAGGTTAAGGGTAACTTTGACGTTGCTTTGGACTTAGTTAAAAGGATAGCCTCAGAGTCAAGCTCAGTCTATCTTCTTAATTCAGTAAATCCATTCAGGATAGAAGGACAAAAGACATTGGCTTATGAGATAGTTGAGGAGTACGGGGTCCCAGACTGGATATTTATCCCAGTTGGAAACGCTGGAAACATAACCGCTCTTTGGAAGGGTCTTAAGGAGCTTAGGGAGATGGGGGTTATCGATAGGCTTCCCAGGCTTGGGGGAGTTCAGGCTGAGGGAGCATCGCCTATATACAAAGCATTTGCTGAAAACAGAGATTATATAATTCCTGAAAAGGAACCAAAAACCGTTGCGACCGCGATTAAGATCGGGAAACCAGCTAGCTGGAGAAGGGCTCTGAGAGCAGTTAGAGAATCTAAGGGCGTTATGCTTAAAGTTAGCGACGAAGAAATCACCGAGTACCAGGGCAAGCTGTCTTCTATGGAGGGAATATTTGTAGAACCTGCGAGCGCGGCGTCTGTGGCCGGGCTCGCAAAGGCTGTAAAGCTTGGATACGTAAGCAGGGACGAGAGCGTAGTTGCTATAGCAACGGGAAACGGGCTAAAGGACCCAGATTCGCTGCTGAAGCTTAAAGCCAATGAAGTTTTAGCTGAAGCTGAAATAGATAGCTTAAAAAGCGTGATCTTTTCGTGAGGATAGGGATAATAGGGTATGGCTCGGTCGGGAGCGCCCTTCACCAGCTGATTTATGAAAAGGCATGGCAGTTTAAGCAGAGGTTTGGGCTTATTCTACAGGTCGTTTTTGTTTGCGACAGCTCAGGATGTTACTACTCTGACGAAGGGGTTCAGCCCCAAGAAGTAATTGAGGTGAAAAAAGAGAAAAAGAAGCTGTCATCTAGGTTTAAGGTAGAAGGGGTTGTAGAAACTTTAAGGAAAGGTCTCGTTGACGTGGCAGTTGAATGCACGCCGGCCAACTTTAAGGACGCGGAGCCGGGCTTTACACATATAATGGAGGCCTTGAAGAGCGGCTCAAACGTTATAACTACAAACAAGGGGCCTCTTGCGCTCTACATGCCTTCTATAATTGAAGAGGCAAAGGCAAGAGGTCTTGTTGTTCTTTACAGCGGAACTGTGGGCGGAGGGACGCCGTTCATACAGTTCGCCGAAAAGACGCTGAAGGGCAACAGAATTTTATCTATAAAGGGGATACTGAACGGGACCACGAACTTCATATTAACCAAGATGACAAGGGAAAATTACTCCTTAACCGATGCGTTAGAGGAAGCAAAGAAGCTTGGCATAGCTGAGGCCGATCCCTGGCTAGACTTGAGCGGGACGGATAGCGCTGCAAAGCTTGTCATATTGATGAATCATATATTCGATGAAAAGATAACGCTTAAGGACGTAGAGGTCAGAGGCTTGAGCGAAGAGCTGCCGCCGCACGACGAAGATCACGTTGTTAAGCTCATAGCATCTTCTAGCCCAAAGCCTAGGGTTGCTTTGGAAGTCATACCAAAGCAAAGCCCCCTCAACGTTGAAGGAACCTATAACGCCGTGGAATTTGACGTAGAGGAGCTCGGCAAAGTTTATTTGATAGGGAAAGGAGCCGGAGGAAAAGAAACGGCGGCAGCTGTCCTGCGAGACATAGTAGAGCTTAAGGAGAGGCTAAAGATACAATATTATGAAAAAGGATATTTCTGAGGCTTAAGAAAAAAACCTTGTGAAGAACCCAGCATTAATCGTGGTTGACATGCTAAACGAGTTCGTCCGCGGAAGGCTTTCTACCCCTGAAGCTGCTTTAACGGTTAACCCCGCAAAAAAGGTTCTTGAGGAGTTCAGGAAGAGGAAGCTCACAGTAGTTTTTCTGAAAGACTCTCACTATGAAAAGGACTTTGAGATAGCTCTCTGGGGTCCTCACGCGATGAGCGGGACCGAGGGCTCAGAGATCATAGATGAGCTCAAGCCATCCACTGGGGAGTTTGTGGTGGAAAAGCACGCTTACTCCGGATTCTTTGAAACGCCGTTGGATTATATTTTAAGGACAAACAAGGTTGAAGTTTTGTTCCTAGTGGGTTTGGACGCAGATATATGCGTCAGGCACACGGCCGCAGACGCTTTTTACAGGGGTTACGAGACGTACGTTGTTGAGGACGCCGTAGCAGCCTACTTGGACAAGAACTGGAAAGAGTACTTCAAAAGGGTTTATGGAAGCAAAATAATAAGAAGCGAAGATGTTCCAAAGGTTCTGGACTCGCTGCTAAGATAAAAAGCTTAATTATCTCTCAGAAGATATTCTGCTCATGCAGCACCTTGTAAAAGACCTGAGCCTTAAGGACCTAGGAAAAAAGAAGATAAACTGGGTTTCGGAGAGGATGAAGGTTTTAAACGAGCTAGTAAGCAGGTACGAAGCAGAAAAGCCCTTGGAGGGGACAAGAGTGGGCATTAGCCTTCACCTTGAAGCCAAGACCGCTTACCTAGCTATATCTCTAAAGAGGCTAGGGGCCAGCGTGAGCGTAACAAGCAGCAACCCTATCACCGCTCAGGACGACGTTGCAGCGGCGCTCACCGAATACGTGGACCACGTGTACGCGTGGAGGGGTGAAACGCCAGAGGAGTACGAAGAAAACCACAAAAGGATACTCGACCAAAAGCCAAACATTATAATAGACGATGGGGCCGACCTTACGGTTATGGCCATATCTTCTGGAAGGTATGAAGGAATAATTGGAGTTTCAGAAGAGACAACAACAGGAGTCAGGAGGCTTAAGGCTCTTGAAAGAGAGGGGAGGCTTAAGTTCCCTGCCATAGCCGTTAACGACGCAAAAGGAAAATATCTGTACGACAACAGGTTTGGGAGCGGGCAAAGCGTCGTCGACGGAATAATGAGGGCAACAAACTCAATGATAGGGGGTAAGGAAGCGGTCGTAGTTGGCTATGGCTGGGTAGGGAAAGGGGTAGCCGAAAGGCTGAGGGGTTTGGGGGCCAGGGTAACCGTTGTGGAGGTGGACCCGTTCAAAGCCCTAGAGGCCTATTTTGACGGCTATAAAGTAACAAACATGGATGAGGCTTCAAAGTACGGGGATATATTCGTAACCTGCACAGGAGATATAAGGGTTATAACCGGGAAGCACATGCTTAACATGAAGGACGGAGCGTTTCTCAGCAACGCGGGGCACTTTGACGTAGAAGTTGACATGAAGTGGCTCAGAGAGAACGCTAAGTACCTGGGCGAAGCCAGGCCGAACGTCTCTGAGTACCTCTTGCCAAACGGTAAGAGGGTTTACGTTTTAGCTGAAGGAAGGCTCGTAAACCTAGGGGCCGCTGACGGCCATCCCATAGAGATAATGGACCTATCGTTTTCGCTGCAGCTTATGGGGGCCTTGTACTTAAAGGAGAATAAGGGCAAGCTTGAAAACAAGGTCTACAACGTCCCCGAAGAAGTTGACAGGCTTGTTGTGGAAACGTTCCTTAAGATAAACGGGATAAGCCTAGAAGAGCTAACAGAAGAACAAAAGGAGTACCTTGAAAGCTGGAAGTGAAGGTAACGCACAGCTCACCGAGCTTGAAAAGAAAATATTAGTGCACATCTTGGTGTTTGGGCCTGACAACGCTTGGCTGATGGCCAGAAGGCTTCTCGGGAGGGCTGGCTGGGCCCCGGCTTATGATGAAAAGGAAATAGAAGAGGCCTGCTTAAGGCTCGAAGAGCTTGGGCTTCTAGAGAGGTACAACGGGAGCCTAAAGTGGCTTCCAACTTCATCTGTTAAGCCCTGGATAAAGTTCAAGCAAAGAAACAAGGACGCTAAGCCAAAAGGAATCTATTTTCAGCTAACCAAAGAAGGTAAAAAGATAGCGAAGGAGCTCAAGAAGGAAGTCCTCAAGGCTTAAGCCTCTTATAAAAAAGTAAAATTAATATTTATCATTATTAAGGGTAAAGCGAAGAGCTATGGTAGACAAAAGCCTGATCGTTATAGCTTTAGGAGGAAACGCCCTCTTACAGAGAGGGCAAAAAGGAACCTTCCAGGAGCAGTACGAGAACGCGAAGATAACTGCTAAGAAGATAGCGGACTTGGTCGAAAGGGGCTACAAAGTGGTCATAACCCACGGAAACGGGCCTCAGGTTGGAGCAACTCTGCTGAGGCACGATGCAGGGCAAAAGCTCTACGGGGTCCCGGCTTTCCCGATGGACGTAGCTGGAGCTGAGACCCAAGGCTTCATAGGATACATGCTTCAACAGAGCCTGAGGAACGAGCTAAAATCAAGGAAGATAGACAAGTATGTGGTTACGATAGTTACCAGGACGATAGTTGATGAAAACGACCCAGCATTCAAGAACCCAACAAAGCCCGTAGGGCCCTTCTACAAGAAGGAAGAGGTTGAAGAGCTGAAGAAGCAGTTCCCAGATTGGGTCTTTAAGGAAGATTCTGGAAGGGGATGGAGGAGGGTTGTTCCTTCGCCTGACCCGAAGCTTATCGCTGAAAGGTACGCAATAAAGACCTTGGTTGACGCAGGGTTCATAGTAATTGCCAGCGGAGGAGGAGGCATACCTATAGTTGAGAAGGACGGAGTTGCTTACGGCGTAGAAGCAGTGATAGACAAAGACCTAGCAGGACAGAGGCTGGCTACTTTAGTAGGGGCAAACAGGTTTGTAATAGCTACTGACGTTGACGGAGCTTACCTTAACTACGGTACACCAAACCAGAAGAGGCTGGAAAGGGTAACCGTAGAGGAGATGAAGAAGTACTACGCTGAAGGACACTTCAAGGAAGGGAGCATGGGCCCGAAGGTTCTGGCTGCGATAAGGTTCGTTGAAGCTGGAGGAGAATCAGCAACGATAGGACACCTGTACGACTTAACAGAGCTAGTTGAAGAAAAGAAAGGAACTACAGTTTATTCATCAACTGGTTAACTGTTCTACTAGTTTATTTTTTTCCTGATTCTTTTTGTCCTCTTCAATTATTTGATTTATCTTCCACTCTAGGGCTTTTATGAACTCTGAGTTATCGTGCTGGACTAGAGGGTTCCCGCACTCTGGGCAGATAAAGAAGTGTTCAACGGCTTCTTCAAAGGTGTACTTCTTGCAGGTTGGCGTCCCGCACCAGTAAAAAGAGTGGCTCTTTTCGTACTCAAGCCTTACCTTGAGCTTTTTGAGTATATCTTCCCTGTGCCTTTTTAAGAATACCTCGACCTGATCCCTGTCTATCCTCCACCTGTATATGAACCAGCCCTTCTTTGGGTCCTTATCTTTAATCCCTAAAATCAGCCCTCTTTCATAAAGGTCGTATATCACCTTTCTTACTTTGTTTATCTTAAGCCCGGTAGCGCTGGCAATTTCTTCGTCTGTAGCATCGGGGTTGTTAAGGATCGCCCTTGCAACCTTGACGTAGTCTTCGTCGCCAATCATTGCAGCAACCTTAACGAACGTATCCTCGTATTCCAGCTTTACCATAGAAACTTAACTAAAAATCCAAAAATATAAGCATTATAATAAAATCAGATCAAACTTAATGATTGGGTTTGTTAAGTACCTTTGACAACCATTTTTTTAAGAATTCTTCATAAAAAATGAATATAGAATGCCATCATCTTTAGTAGTTAGCTTTGATCCTCCTCTGCCCCTAAACAGGGCCTTTGTTAGCGAGAGGTTTATCAGGATAATAAACGATTTAAACATAGTAGAAAGGTACTTTGACAACAAGCTAGTAAAAGAGCTTTTCGATTATTACGACAAAAACTCATATAAGCCTCTTATAAAGTCCCTTCTAACTTTGGCCAAGCTCAACAGACCAGCTTATGCATCAGTTACAGGGGTCTTCCTAGAGATGATATACAAATACGACCAGGAGTCCTTCAAGGCCCTTCAAGCGGCTTCAGCTACAGGAAACATAAAGATAATCCCAAGCGCCTTCTACGGAGGGCTCTATCCTCTCTGCGCCAACTCTGGGGACGAAATAGGTGAACAGATAAAGCTGGTTTCTGACCTTATAACGAAGTACGGATTGCAGAAAGCCCAAGCAGCGGCTATGCCGTTTTTGATATATAACTCAGAAGTTGAAAAGGGCGCTAAAGCTTCTGGGGTTGAGGCTGTAATCACTGAAGAAGTGGAAGGGTTCACAGATCACAGGTTTGTGTATTCAAACTTAGGAGGAGAAGTTAAGGTTATATCAAGAAACAGAAAGGCTTCTGAGGCCCTCGCTAACGGGGACTTCGACCAGGCTAAGCCAATCGATGGCGTAATATACATAAGCGCCGAAGAAATAGCGCAAAAGGGGCCAAAGTTCGCTGAAGTGCTCGGAAATTATTTCTACAACTCGGACTTAGATCTAGGACCCTTACCTTCATCGAACAATCCTGCAACAGGAACAATCTACGTCCCTCAGGGTCAATGCCTTCAGAACCTTTCTTATTATGACGGAAAGCCTGTTTGGTCCAAGCAGAAGGCCCAAAGGATGCTGATGGACAAGATGTGCGGCCTTCTTACTTACGTTAAGTGGCTCGGGGACCAGAAGCTCCTGCAGATCTGGAGAATACTCATGCAGGGCGATATATTTTTATCGCTGACCGAAGACCAAGTAAAGAGGGTAAAGATAATAACGGACCCGAACGAAGCACTAATAGCTTATTCTTATGTTTTAGGAGACTTTGAGGGAAAGCTAGCGTCTTTGATACTCAAGAAAAAAGAAAAGATGAGCGAGCTGGAGGCAAAGCAAAAAATTTAGTAAAGATTTTATCAATTAAGCTAGCTCAATAACTTAATGGAAAATAGTTCAAGGTCGAGCATCTCTAAGTTTATAAATATTGAGAAGCCATACATATTAATTCCATTCTTCGCGCTTATCTCTTTAGTGATCTTTTGGCTTGGAATAATATTCTTTTCTTACACGCCCTTTGGAGGGCTGTACTGGTACGTTTTTACAGTTGTCCTTTCTCTGCTTTTTATGATTTCGGTTTATTCATCTCCCCAGTTTAGGTCGTTCAGGGTATACGTAGGAAGCATTCTTCTCTTTTATTCTATGCTTCTCTTTATAGGGATAATGCCTGGTTATTATATGGCTAAGCTATTGCCCCAAGCGGTTTCTCAGGCAAATCAGACGATAGTTTCAATAAGAACAAGCTACAGAAGCGTTTTCTCCATGGCTTCAGCCATCTTCAGCAACAACGTTAAGATAGACATCATCAGCTTCATACCTTTTGTAGGTCCATTCGTCCTTGGGGCTGCTATAGTGAACACAACCTCAGTCGTTTGGGGCCTTTCTTTCACGGAATACTTCAGCGGAAATCCATACTGGTTTGTTGGGCCGATAGCCGTTCTCATAGCGCCAGATACGTTCACAGAGTTCAGTTCTTACGTTTTATCCTTAATAGGTGGACTCTATTTATTTAAGGCTCTGTCGAGGCCTCAAGAAGAAAGAGGAAAGAACCTCATGAAAGCTTTTATATACCTAATAGCTTCGTTAGGCCTGCTTTATGGTTCGGCTCTTCTAGAAGCTTTTCTCATAATAAGGTTCGGTTTATGATAAACTTTAAGGAATAAAAAACCAAAATTTTCCCAATCGTTTTGCTTTTATATTTTCTCTCAAAGATTGTTTAAAAAAGCAGAAGACCTAGGCTTATGAAAGACCGATATTAATGGAAAAGACGGCCCTGATAAGCAAGCTTTCTCAACTGTAAATAAAACGTTTGCATGAAATCTTATCGCTTGATCAGATTTTCGCTGTGCTTGTTTATAAAAAGAAACTAAAGCGCTAAACGTTAAATATCATAATTATAATAATAGAAACTAAAAGGTGAAGCAACACAGCATCACGCTTTACGGAATGTCCACAGAAGGGATATCTCTAGTGAGCGGTATATTTAAGGCTGAAAACTTTTACATAATAGACGAGACCACGCGTCTAGCTACGCTTTACGACAGACGCTCCGGGTTTTCTGGCTACTCATCGGAAATCTTGGACCTTGTGCCTGAAGAAGAGGCTATAAAGAATTCAAGGATAATTGTATTTGGGCCTAAGATTAAGTCTAACTTAGAGTTAGGAAGTTTAACTTTCCACCTTAAGCAGATCTCAGAGAAGATAAGGAAGGATCAGCAACTGATAAACATAATTCCGGTTGATAAGGGTAGAAACGAGCAGATGATTGAAACTATCGAAGCCGTAAGCGGGCTGAGCGCAGGTAAAGAGTTTGGGTACCACTACTTCCCTTACGGTTCTTCTAGAGTGATGGCCAGCAATTACGAAGGAAAAAAAGAGGAATGGATGGCCAGTTCAGGGGACATGGAGGGTTCAGAGGAGAGGTTCTTGATCGAGTCTTTAGATTCTTTCTCCGAAAAGTTCAGAAAGGTCTGGCTGAAGAGGAAGCTTGAAATGTACTATTCTTATTATGTTAAAGGTTATTACACACTTTCTTTAGCCGCTAACAGCTTTGGAAAGGAGTCCCCTCTAACAAACTTGGCAAAGGTAATGATAAAATCAATAGATGACTTTGCAGACTCAATTCTGGACGGCATAAAGAAGAAGATAAAGGAACTTTCGATAAAGCCCGTTAAGGCTGTTATATATTTAGTGTGGGACGTAGACCAGTATGAGCTCTTGGGCGAGTCTGAGTACTTTAGGGCTAGGTTTGTTGACAAGCTTAACGAGTACTTCTCTCAAACAAAGCTTATGACCATCGATAAGCTGGAGTCGATTATATTGAATTACCAGCTTTCTAAAGAAGAGATCCTGCTAGTTTGTGATGAAATTTCTGAAAGCAGAATCAAAGACAAGGTAGATCCCCAGAAGCTTTTAAAATGTCAGAACCAATCTGGCTAAAGGTTTTAAGGCAAAAGCTGCATAAATCAGCTGTTGAAGAACCCGTTTAGGTTTTTCAGAAAAAAGGAAGATGAGGAAAACTTGGAAGAGCTGAAGAAAGAGCACTCTTTTCTAACTTTTCAGAGAGAAGTTCTTGCGGACGCAATAATAAGGGTTTACTCTATGAAGGAGCTTGACGAAGAAACAAAGCAAATGCTTGCGGGAAAGTACAGGGAAGAGCTCAAATCCATAAACAAGAGGCTAGCTGAGATTTCGTTAAAGCTTGAAGTTAAAGAGCTTAGGGAGCTCAAGGAAGAGCTTCTTAGCCTGATAAAAGGAAAGATTGAAGAGATCGACAGGAGATTGAACGAAGTTGAAAAGCACTTAAAAGAAATCTCAGAGGAGCGCTACGAAAGAGAAGAAAAGAAGGACGAGCTTGACGAGCTTTACCAGCAGGTCAACGAAATACTTAACAAGCTTGAGAAGATAGACGAATAGCTTAAAAATCATCCTTCAGTTATTATCATACATGAAGTTAAAGGGCGCCCTCCTGAGCGGCGGTTTGGGTTCTAGGCTAAGGCCTTTAACATATTACTTCCAGAAAACGATGCTTCCCATAGGAAAATCTCAAAAGCCAATACTTGAATATATAGTAAGGTACTTAAAGAGCTATGGCGTGACAGAAATTTCTATGCTCGTAGGATACAAGGCTGAGCAAATCATAAATTACTTTAAAGACGGGTCAAGCTTCGGCGTGAAGATCGATTATTCCTTTGACAGCGAAGAGCTAAAAGGAAACGGAGGGGCTCTTATAAACGCCTACAGATCAGGGAAGTTTGACGGCTACGAGGACGTCCTCATCTACTACTCTGACATTCTCACAGACTTAGACCTAAAGCAGTTTATCGAATTTCATGAGGAAAACGGGTTTGAAGCAACGCTAGCGGTTGCCGACCATTATAAGCTCCCGGTTGGGGTCGCTGAGATATCGGGGAAAAAGGTTGTTAGCTTTAGGGAAAAGCCCGAAATCAAAATATATCCTACGATTGGGATCCTGATGATGAAGGTGGAAGCCATAAAGAAGTTCGCTGAAAGAAAAGGAGAAACGGACATAATGGGCGACATGGTTCAAAGTTTGGTCAAAGAAGGCTTGGTCGGGGCTTACGTTACTAACGCCTTTTGGATAGACGTGGGGACTACGGAAACCTACGAGAAGCTGGACCACGAATTTATCGAAGAGCTCTTCAGCAAATATATGGTATAGAGCGAATAATTAGCAAGGTTTATTTAATACGAATAGCGCCTTACATTAGAGTATGGCCAATACGCTAGTAAATGACATAGTTTATATAATGAACCTTATGTGGATCTTTTTAATAATAATCTTTGTAGCTTATGGTCAGAGGATTCAGCTTGAGCTGAACATGCGCTCCGTCTCTAAGTACGTCAGCTCTTTGGAGAGCATGGCTAAGAGCTCGATGCAGAGGTTTATAGATGAGCTAAAAAAGGTTGGAGTTAGCGAAAACGACGCCAAGCAAGAAGCAGAGCTTTTAGCCAACTCCTTCCTTATATCTCCTACAGACTTAGACCCTCACGGGATAGTAGAAAAGCTCGACCACCTTTACAGAAACTATGAAAAGTTCTTTATAAACAGGCTAAAGACTCTAACTAAAGTTTCCGACGACGTGAAGATAAAGAACCTGAGCGGCTTCGCGGAAAGCGTTCTGGCCCTTAACGAAATATACAAGTACGCAAGGCATCAGTATCTTTCCGCAAAAAACTACCACGATTACTACTCTCTTGTCATGCTTCAGGTTCAGCTCCCGTTTATAATGGAAGCAGCAGAAGCTTATTTCGCAAGCTTAGACGCAATATCCAACGGGAAGAGCATAGGGGACGGGCTAGGCCCTCTTGTAGCGGTTCAGCTAGCATCTGGGGCAAACTTTTATGAAATAGAAGAGGACACCGAAGTTGCTGAAACATATTATAAGGACCGCAAGCTTATAATAGTCAAGGCCAAAGGTCCTGGATCTACCGTAGGCAGGCCCGGTGAGGCTGTGGCAAAAGTCATCGAAAATTATAACCCAAAGATCCTGATAACTGTTGACGCCGGCCTTAAGTTTGAGGGAGAAGAAACTGGGGAAACAGTTGAAGGCTTCGGGGTAGCTATGGGAGGTCCTGGAACTGACAGGTTTATGATAGAGGAGGTAGCGACAAAGTACAAAGTCCCCCTTCACGCCTTCATAGTAAAGATGTCGCTCAAAGAAGCGATAACGGAGATGAACGACAGAATTAGGAGGGCGGCTCTGGAAACAGTAGAAAAGGTTAAGGCTTTGATAGAAGAAAGAACAAGCCCCCAGGAGACCGTAGTTGTAGTGGGCGTGGGTAACACGCTGGGCATACCTTAAACAAAGGTTTAATAGCCATTCGAATTTTATTTTAATTATGTACACGGCAGATGACATGCTAGAAGTTTATGAAAAGTGGCCTGATATGTTTCAGCCTCTTAGCTTTGAGTTTGACGTGAAAGCTTACGATAAAGCCTACTGTTGCGGTTACGGATCTTCTTATATTCCGATTTTGATGGCGAAGGAGCTTTATGGGAAGGACAGGGTTGTGCCTTTGAGGCCCGGTGAGATGCCCACAAAGGAGCTTTCTGGAAAAGCCTTAGTCGTCGTAAGCCATTCTGGCAACACGTTTGAAGCTATCAAGTGCGTTGAAGAAGGACAAAGATCTGGGATGGACGTGTTTATAGTTAGCGGAGGCGGAAAGCTAATCGAGCTTTGCGGCGGCAACGTTAAGTGCTTAAGGATCAACCAGGAAAAGACCACTAGGCTCGGTTTTCCTTACATAATGTCGGGCCTAACGCCCCTTTTGGACAAGCTTTTTAACGAAAAAGTTACTGATAGGGTAAAGCAGTACTTCGCTAAGCTTAAGGGAAAGGAGCAGGAGCTGGGGGAGGAAGCAAAAAAGATCGCTGAGTTCTTGAGCGGCTCCTTTTTAGCCGGGATATATTATTCCGCTAACGCTGAGCCTCTAGCTCTTAGGTTCAGGTACCTGCTGAGCGAAAACGCCAAGCTTCATTCTGTTTACGAAGACATAATGGAGGTAGCCCACGACGGGATTACTGCCTGGGAGATGTACTACAGCATGCCTATAGTTTTCTTAAGATCGCAAAAGGATTCTGAAATTCAAAGGGAGAGGTTTGAAGCTATAGGGGAAGTCTTGAGGGCCTTAGGCCACAGGGTCTTTGAGGTAAACGTTGGTTCAGAAGAAGACCTTTTCTTCAAGCTCTACTCCCTTGACGTCTCTACGGTCTTTTTATCGATACTGAGAAACGTCAACCCGTTCATAACCAGGAGCCAAGAAGCCATAAGAAAAAAAGTAGACCTGAAGCATGAGTAGAAAAAAGAGGGGGTACGACTGGGAAGATAAGGTGACTAAGATATTTGAGAAGAACGGCTGGAAGGCAGTCAGGCTCGGAAGCCCCTCGGTCCATCTTCCAGACGTGCTTGCTGTTAACGATAAAAGAAACACGATCGTTGCGGTTGAAGCTAAGGCTGCTTCAGGAGATAAGATCTATGTTCCAAAGGACGAAATAGAAAGGCTCTTTCGCTTTTTAAGCATATTTGGGGCTTATAAGCATAAAGCGGCTCTCATTGCGGTAAAGTTTTTGAAGAAAAAGGGGAAAAATATGAAAGAAAGTTTTTATGAAGTGGCTTCTGTTCCAGAAAGGGGCTTAACTTTTTACAGGAACAGGGACGAATTTCCTAAAGAAGTTGCTCCCTGGTCTTTTGAGCCTAGTTAAGTTTTTATGAGATCTCCGCGTTATTAGTTTTGTGAAAGCTTACGTACTGGCTGGAGGCTTAGGCACGAGGCTCTATCCTTACAGCTTAATATTGCCTAAACCCCTTCTCGCTTTGGGAAACAAAACTATACTGGAGCACGTCCTGGATTGGGTTTCAGGACACAGGTTTGACGAAATAGTCATAGCCGTCAGCGGAAGGCTTTGGGCCTACAAGCTCGTCGTTGGGGATAAATATAACGGGATAAAAGTGAGCTACAAGAGCTCTGAAAAGCCCCTGGGCACGGCTGGGCAGCTTAAGTTTGCTGCAGGAGAAGAAAAGGAGACGTTCTTCGCGACTTACTCTGATGTGATTATAAAAGCTAACATAGATGAAGCTATTGAAGCGCACAGAAGAGAGGGTTCCATCGCCACAGTTTTTACCGCCAACGTAAAGGAAAAGCTGAAATACGGCGTGGTTAAGGAAGAAGGAGGGCTTTTAAAGGATTGGGAGGAAAAGCCGGAGATCTCATTTAAGATAGTGGCAGGGGCTTTCTTGTTTGAGCCAGAGTTTCTAAAGTACATAAAAGAAGATAAGTACGGAATGAACTGGTCGATTATGAACGCAGTAAAGAGCGGGGAGAAGGTTCTGCTGTATGAAGTTGAAAGCTTTTTAGATCTAGGGAACGTTGATGATTACATTAATGCCGCAAAACAATACGCTGCCGCATACGGCGAGATTCCATGAAGCTTAGGTTCGTTGTGTACGAGGAAGAATACCCCAAGGGAATATACCCTTTTTCTTTAGCTAAGCCATCTTCTCATCTAATATATAAATACAAGCCGCTGATAGCGTGGATTAAAGAAATTCTCGGGGAACCTGAAGGTTTCTTGGCTCCAGAAGCTTTGGCTAAGGCCTACGATTTAAAAAAGCCGAAGCGCGATTATGATTTGGTTATCAACTCTAGGGTCTTCCCTGAAAAGCTCACAGAAGCTTCTGATCTTTTAAAGGACGGAGAATCCCTTTGGGAGGAAGGAACCCTGGTTGCAGCTAAGGGCAGCTTAGAAGGTTCCTATAAAAAGACCGTTGAAGGGTTTCTGATCAAAGGCCCTTGGCAGCTCCTCGATTCGCTTAAAGAGCCTCCGTTTAAGAAAACTGAGGTCCTTGGGGAAGTTGGGAAGCTTGTTGATATAAACGATTCAAATGGACCAGTGATAATAGAGAAAGGGGCAACGGTTGACTCTCTTACAGTAATATACGGTCCTGCTTATGTTTCTACTGGCTCAGTGATTTCATACGCTAAGGTTAGCTCATCTTACATAGGGAAAAACTGCAGGATAGGAGGGGAGGTTGAGAGGTCGGTCATTGAAGATTATGCAAACAAGGTTCACTATGGATTTGTTGGAGACAGCTACGTAGGGTCTCATTCTAATTTAGGGGCCGGAACCACAGTGAGCAACTTAAAGAACACTTACGGTACAGTCAGGGTTTTTGATGGGGAAAAAAGGGCGGATACAAGAAAGGTAAAGGTGGGCGCGTTCATAGGGGACTTCGTCAGGACCGCGATCAACACATCCATAATGAGCGGCAAAACAGTGGGCCCGTTTTCTCACGTCATGGGCACAGTTAAAGAGGACGTCCCGCCCTTCACTTTTTACGATAGACCGATGGATGTTGATAAGCTTATTCAGCAGCTTGAGAGGTACATGAGCAGAAAGGGCCTCGCTCTATCGGAAGAATTCAAGGGTTTGATCAAAGAATCGTATAAACTAATATACGGCTCAAGGCTTTAGCGCAGCGTCTAGCGCTTTCCTTATCTGCTCTTCGAACCGGCCTTTTAAGTTTGGGTTTCTTAGCACCGCAGCAGGGTGGTATCCGACGACGACCTTTACTCCTTTGAATTCATAATCTTTATCGAACGCTTCGCCAACCTTTTTATCCCCTGTAAAGAAATAGCAAGCTGTTGATCCGAGAGCTAAGATGACCTTTGGCTTGACGGCTTCGATTTCAAGCAACAAATATTTGGAGCAGGCCCTAACCTCTTTTTCCTTTGGCTTCCTGTTGTTTGGGGGCCTGTGCTTAACCACGTTGGTTATGTACACCTCCTTAGCTCCGAGGTTATTTAAGGTAGCCCTCAAGAGCTTGCCTGCTCTTCCTACGAAAGGCCTTCCCTGAGCGTCCTCTTCTCTTCCCGGTGCTTCTCCCACGACCATTATGAGCGAACCAGGCTTGCCTTCACCTGGTACAGCCTGCGTAGCTTGTTTCCAAAGCTCACAGTCTCTGCAATTCTTAAGGGCTTCCCTTATATCTTCTAAACTTTTCAGGCCGCTCATGCCTGAACTTCTAAGAAGTCCTTAGCTATGTAAGATTCCTTAAAGACCTTCAACGCTTCAGCCTTCAGCTTATTTGTCTTGTTTGAGAGAGCAGGGGGAAAGTGGGTCAAGAAAAGCTTCTTGGCTTTAGCTTTAACAGCTACTTCAGCCGCCTGCCTAGCGGAGCTGTGCCCCACGCTGTTTAAGTACGCTTCATCCTTCGAAAGACCTGTAGCCTCGTGAAAAAGAGCGCTAGCGTTCTTGCACAAGCTCGCTATCTCCTCGCTTGGGCTCGTGTCCCCAGTATAGCAAAAACCTCCAATCCTGTAAGCAATGTCTTCCACAGAATGCTTACCAGGCGCGGTTTCAACGTTAAAGCCGTTAAGCGTTAACTTTTCGCCAGGCTTTATCTCTATGTACTCAACTTCAAACCTCATGAATGTCTTCGGCGTGTGGGCGTTAGAAAGCATAGAAGACACCGCTTCCTTTACCCCTTTTGGTCCAACCAAAGTTAAGCTTTCAGTCCTCCCGAGATAAGACATGCCCCAGATAAATGCGCCTACGTCAAAAAAGTGATCTCCGTGAAGGTGTGTTATCAGGATAGAGCTCACTTTAAGAGGGTCCCCTCCTATCTTTAAGAAGTTTTTATATGAGCCGGGGCCCGCATCTATAACTAGCCTTCGGTCCACGAAGTAAGATGAACAGGACCTGTTCGCGCTTTCAGCAGAGCCTCCGCTTCCTAAGACTATGACTCTCATTAAAGATGCTATCCAAAAGAAAAATTAAACGTTTGCTTTTGTTGCTAATGAGCCGGGGTTAATCAAGGAGCTAAATAAAAGGTTTTTGTAACTGAAAAGATCATAAACTTCAGTTACAGCGTTTTTAAGTTACATTAATTAAAATAACAAAAGCTTTGGATTAAGTTTTAATGAGCGAGTTTGAAAAGAGATGGGAAAGCAAGCAGGATGAAAGCATAAGCGAGAAGATTAAAGGTTCTGTTAGGCCTGACAAGCCGCTTAAGAAAAAGCTTGAAGAAGCGATAAGGCTCATTCAGATACAGATAACAAAGCTGGATAACACAGCGGCAAAGCTAAAAGAAAAGGACCAAAGGTATTTTGAAAAGATAGTTAATTATTTGCAGAAGCACGACAACGAAAGGGCGAACATCTATGCTACGGAGCTGGCTGAAGTTAGGAGAATGTACAAGATGCTCACTCAGGCTAAGCTAGCTTTAGAGCAGATAGCAACGAGGCTTTCCACAGCTACCGAGCTAGGAGACGTTGTTGCGGCCCTAAACCCAGCCATGAAAGTAATATCTAGCATAAGAAAAGGGGTCAGCGGGGTGATCCCTGCTGCTGAAGATGAGCTCGGAGAAATATCTAGCCTGCTGAACAGCATAATGGTTGACGCTGGGCAGATGTATCCGTCGGGAATTTCGTTTGAGCCTACCGGAGACGAAGCAGAAAGCATACTTGCTCAGGCTTCAGCCGTAGCAGAAGCAAGGATGAAGCAAAACCTTCCAGACGTAAGCGGCCTCGGTCTGGGAAGCGAAGAGTCTAAGCAGTGAGGCTTGAGCAAAGATCGTTAACCCAAGGATGATTGCTGATTAGGGCTTTTCTATTTTTTTGCGAACAGATTTCTTCCTTTAAGTCCCTTAAGTCTAGATAAACTTCGCACGCCTGCATTTCTTCTGAGAAGCTTTGAACGTTTTCTAAGAACTCATCGTAACTTTTTATCTTTATCAAATTTGGCTTAACCCTGGGGCCTCCTATAAGCAGAAGGTTTTTCATGAAGTTTGGAGAAGTTAAGGTGAAGAGGTTTGAAACCGTGACCTTTCCCTCTGAAAACAGCGCTCCCATAAATTCCCTTAGCTTGCAAAGCCTTTCGGCGGCGTCCTTAAAGTCAACAACACCTTCTGATTTTTTCTTCAGCGAGAACCCAACGTCAGTCAGGACTAGCTTATCCATCGCCGAGTGGAATTTGCTTAAACCAGGCGCTGTTTCTTCTACAACTTTCAGGAAAGATTCAGGGCTCAAAAGCTCTGTGCTCAGCTTAGAGGTTCTGTAGGCCGCTTCAACTATCTTTTCCTCAAGGCCTTCGTCAATTTTTTCTGGCCTTTCCCTAGGGCTTATTGGCTTAACCTTAGGGCTCAGGGGCCCCAGCCTTGACACTACCTCGACGGCTTTGTTAATGAGCTCTTCATTAAGCTCGTAAACGCTGAGCGATAAGCAGTGGTAGCCTAAGTACTTGATGGCTCTTTTCTTGATGGTGCTCACCCTGTCAAAGGTAAGGCAAATAGCTGTGTTTTTGGCTATGATGTCTGCCTTAAAGAATACAGAAGCGCTTAGCCAGAAGGTTTTGTTTACTTGCACCTCATACCTTTCCCGAAGCTTTTCAAGAAGGTAGTTAAGCTGGGCGGCTGCTGCTAAATTTCTGTTCAATTTAGATAAATTTCTTTTTACAGACTCGTTTATATTTATTGTTTAAAAAGTGAAGTTCAGATGTCAGAAGGTTCGAATGAGCTGAGGAGGAAGCTTGAGGCTATCCTTTTGGTTAGCGGGAGGCCCGTTGACCTGAGCGAAGCCTCTAAGTTCTTAAAGGCCAGCAAGGCAGAGATAAAGAAAGCCGCTGATGAGCTAAAAGAAATTTATGAAAAGTACGGCTCAGCCTTAGAAGTTCTTGAGCTTGACGGGAAGTTTATGGTCAGGGTTAGGCAAGACCTATCTAAGCTTGCGTCTAAGTTTTCAAGGAGGCCGTTTTTGAGCAAATCAGTAGCCAAGACCCTCTCTCTTATAGCCTTCGAAGGTCCTTTAACTATAGATGAGCTTAAGTCTAAAAGGGGCAGAAAGGTCTACTCCCATTTAAAGACCTTGGAAAGGCTCGGTTTGATCAAGCTGGATTATGACCAGAACTTAAAGACGAAGGTTTACTCAGTTACTGACAATTTTGTAAAAGTGTTCGGGGCTTTAACAAGAGCAGAGGGCTCAGAAAATGAGATTAGCTCAAAGCCTCCTGCTACTGGGGGAAAGGCCAGAGCTTCTTCCCCTTCCTTTAGCTCGTGATCGTCCGGAGCTCTGTCGCCGTCTATAATTATGTTGATCCTGCTTTCTTCAACGTTCAGAATTTCTGAAAGCCTTCTCTTAAGCTCGCCTACAGTCGATGCGTCTAGCAGGAGAAATTCAGTCCCAGCTATCTCCCTGAATTTTGCGAAGAGCCTAACCTTTACTTTCAACCTCTATCGCCTTATCGATTATCTGCAGGATCTTTTGGTCAAGGTCTTCCACAAAAGGGGATCTAGTAATAGAAGCGTACCAGTCCCTTAGGTCCTTTAAGCTCATCCCTGACTTCTTAGCCCAGACTATCAGGTTAACCGCAACCTTTTCTTCATAACTTAAGCTGATGTCTTGGGTTGATGCAGAGCCCTTTAAAACGCTCTTCAAATACTCCTCTGTTATCATTATTTTACATTAATTATGTTGAGAGCTTTATAAAACGCTTGTCTTTGTTTTTAAAGGTTGGCCTCAAGCCTTAGCTTCATCCCTTTGTAAAAGCCAAGCAGACCCTCCTTCCCTGAAGTGTGCCCTTCAGAAGAAACGTCAAAAAGATAAGCTTCAGCTCCTTTTGAGTCGTTCAAGCTAACTATCAAGTTCATGAGCTTTTTTGAGAACTCGCCTTCTGCTGCGCACAGCAAAAACTCTCTGCTTATCAGGTTAGTCCTGCTTGAGCTTTGGATTACTGCTTTTTTAAGCTGGTCGAACAGATAAGTTCCCTTTAAAGCAGCGAGAGCTCCAACCAAAAAGTCATCCCCTGATGGGGTCATCCCCACTCCAAACCCAACTAGAGATCCAGCTAAGTCCATCTCATTTCTAAGGTCAAAGCCCCAAAGCGCCTCGCATACTTCTTTATAAAAACCGCTATAGGAAGAGCATCTATAGTTTTTCTCCAAGAATCTTTCAACCAGCCTCAAATCATCTTCTTTCACGCGCTCTAAAAAAACCTGCTTTGTGGAAAAAGCCTCGGCCGTGCTCAGATCTGCAACAAGTTCTTTATCAAAGAATATCTTTCCGTCGATCAGCTCAGCCTCATTTGGGGAGTATCTCTGTAAGAGATCGAACTCGTTTATAAGGACTGAAGACGGTACTGGGTCGACGCCAGGGGAAGCAACAAATATGCTTCCTCTTTCAGACACGTAGTCCAGAAATTTTCTGTCCTTGTATGCTAGCTTGGCCTTTACTTCTTTCAAACAAACAGAGTAAACCCTAGCTTTGACCAGCATTTAGGTTGTTTAGCTCATCTATGGCTTTAAGAACTTCTTTTATTCTTTCCTCAAAGTTTTCAGAGCCAGTTATGAAGCCGCCTACAACAAAAACGTTGACAGGAACGTCCCTAAACATCTTTATCCTTTCTGGGTTTAGACCTCCGGCCGCTGAAATCAGTAAACCTTCGCCCCTGAGCGTTTTTAAGCTTCTGATCAGGCTCTCCGCGCCCTTCTTTTTCTTCTTCTGAACATCTATAGGTATGTGAAAAGAAAAGGCCTCAACCCCTAACTTTTTCAGCGACTCAAGCCTCTTTATAGGGTTCTTTAAATTTATTAGGTCCACCTCCAGAAGCACGTTGTTTTTCTTTGCTTCCTCCAAAGCTTCGCTTATGGTTTCATCAGAGGAGCACCCAAGCACTGTGACTATGTCAGCTCCGAACTTTGAGGCCATGCTAACTTCAACCCTGCCTACGTCAGCCGCCTTCATGTCAGCAAGCACGCACGCGCCTCCGGCGGCTTCTTTGATCTCTCTTATAACCTCGGCCCCGTACATCTTAATTAAGGGCGTCCCTGCCTCTACGATCTTTGCCCCTAGCCTTCCAGAAGCTTCAGCTATCTTTAAAGCCAAGCCTTTGTCCAATAGGTCCAAAGCTACCTGCAGGTGCCTCCCATTTTTTAAATCTAAGCACGAGCTTTTAGACACAAAGAAGTTTAAGCTGGTGGGCTTTAAGCTTTATCATATATAAAGCATAAATAATCGAACGGCTCAATAAACGAACATGCGTAAGAGGGCCGTGTTGATACTGAAGAACGAGTACAGGGATTCTGTCTTCCTGATGAGGGTTAACGATATGGTGGAAAAATACGAAGGCGTGATAAGGGCAGCTGTTATGATGGGCACTGAAGCAAACAAAGATCTAATGAAGGAGGCTGGGCTATATGACGAAAAGGCTGATGAAGCTGGACCCAACGACCTTGTTATCATAGTTGAAGCTCAGGACGAAGAATCCGCTGAGAGAGCGCTGGATTATGCGAAATCTTTAGTCTATAAAACAGAAAAAGAGGAGAAAAAAGAAGAGCAAAATTACTTGAGCATAAGGAGCGCTGTTTCTTTTGAGCCTGACATAGACCTTGTTTTTATTTCTACTCCTGGGGAATACGCCTACAGGGAAGCTATGAGGGCCGTGCTTCTTAACAAGCACGTAATGGTCTTCAGCAGCAACGTTCCTGTGGAGAAGGAGAAGAAGCTGAAGGAAACTGCGGACAAAAGGGGCCTGCTGGTCATGGGCCCTGACGCAGGAACCGCTATAATAGGAGGAGTAGGCCTGGGCTTCTTTAACGTGGTGAAGGAGGGGCCTGTCGGGATAGTTGGAGCCGCTGGCACAGGCATACAGGTAGTTTCTTCTTTGCTTGATCTGGCTGGATCCGGGATAACTGCGGCTATAGGGACAGGTTCAAACGACGTCAAGGACTACATAGGGGGTATAACTTTGAAGAGAGGGCTAAAGCTTCTCGGGGCACATAAGAAGACAAAGGTAATCACGATAGTTTCAAAGCCCCCGTCAGAGAGCGTAGCAAGAGAAACCGTTGAGCTTGTAAAAAGCTTAGAGAAGCCAACGGTTGTTAATTTTATAGGGTACGAGGGAAAGGACGAGGATAACGTAAGCTTCGCCTACACCTTGGAGGACGCTTCTAAAAAATCATATGCGCTAGCAGAGGGGAAAGAGTTCAAGCTTCCGACCTGGACGGATGAAAAAGAAGAGGACGAAGCAAGGGAAAATCTAAAACCGGAACAAGCTTACATAAGGGGGCTCTTCTCAGGGGGAACTATTTGCTATGAAGCTCAGAACATACTGAAGAAAAAAGGGGTAAAAGTCTATTCAAACTCTCCGCTTGAAAAGGAGCTTGAGATAGGAGGGTTCAGCGAATCTAAGGCTGACACGATGATAGATATGGGAGCCGAAGAGTTCGTGAGAGGGGTGCCGCACCCAATGATAGACTTTAGGTTCAGGAAGGAGAGAATCATAAAGGAAGCAAAGGACAAAAGCGTAGCAGTCATACTGCTTGACATAGTGCTTGGATACGGGGCAAACATGGACCCAGCTGGCGAAATTTCAGAAGCAATAAGGAAGGCCAGGGATATGAACAAGAGCTTAGCTTTTGTTGCTTCTGTTGTCGGAACAAAGGGGGACCCTCAGGGCTTAGATTCTCAGGTAGCAAAGCTTAAGAGCTTGGGCGTTTTAGTTTATCCCTCAACTACAAAGGCCGTTGAGGTTGCTTTTAGCATAGCAAAGAGGTGAAAAGCTGTGAGCGAAGTGCTCGATAAAAAGATAAAGGTTCTCAACGTAGGGCTGGAAAGCTTTTACCAAGACCTCCTTAAGGAAGGAGCTAATGCTGTTAAGGTTGACTGGAAGCCCCCAGGGGGCGGGGTTCCGAGGCTTCTTAAGGTTCTAGAAGCTTTGGAAAGCGAAGAAGTTGAAGAAGCCAACCAGAAAGCTAAGGAAGCGTTTATGAGCGCTGACCCAGTTTTGGTCGACATAAAGCTCGCTAAGGACGTGATCCCAGGCATAAGCGAAAAGAGGTTTGGGCACGCAGGGCCTCCGATAAGCTGGGACAGGATGTCCGGTCCTTTGAAGGGCGCAGTGATAGGAGCTGCTATATACGAAGGCTTGGCGAAGGATGAAGAAGAAGTGGAGGAGATTGTTAAAGCAGGAAGCTTGGATTTTGTCCCTAACCACGACGTAGGGGCTGTGGGACCCATGGCAGGAGTTATTTCGCCCAACATGCCGGTGTTCATAGTTAAAAACTCAAAGGGGAGCAACGTTGCTTATACGAACTTTAACGAAGGGGTTGGGAAGGTCCTAAGGTACGGGGCCTATTCAAAGGAAGTTATAGATAGGCTAAACTGGATGAAGGAAGTTCTGTACCCAATCTTAAAGGAGGCCTTAGACAACCACGGGCCTGTTCCTTTGAGGCCCATCATGTCTCAGGCGCTTCAGATGGGCGATGAGCTGCACACTAGGAACAACGCGAGCACGCTCCTCTTCCTGGGCGAATTAGGCCCCTACATGGAGGGCAAGGGATTCAGCAGGAGCGAAGTTTCTAAAAGCTATGAGTTTATAGCTAAGAATCAGCTATTCTTCTTAAACCTGGCGATGGCCGCAGGGAAGGTTATGATGGACGCGGCTTCTAACATCAAGAACAGCACTCTGGTTACAGTTATGTCTAGGAACGGCACGGACTTTGGGATAAAGGTCTCCGGCCTTGGAAAGGAATGGTTCGTGGGCCCGGCTCCGGTTCCAAAGACGCTCTTCTTCCCGGGCTTCAAGGAGGGGGACGCGAACCCGGACATAGGGGACAGCGCGATAATGGAGACAAACGGTTTCGGGGCTTTTGCTTCTGCCGCTTCTCCCGCTGTGGCCCAGGTCGTTGGGGCTTCAGTAAGCGAAGCCATCAGAATTACAAGGCTCATGTATGAGATAACGATGGTCAGGGACAAAAGCTTCCCTATACCATACATGAACTTCGACGGGGTTCCTAGGGGAATAGACCTTAGGCTCGTCGTGGACACAAGCTTAGCTCCTTACATAAACACAGGGGTAGCACACAGGCTTCCGGGAATGGGAACAGTTGGCTTTGGGATAGTCCAGGCCCCGATGATCTGCTTCACCAAAGCCTTAGAAAGGTTTGGTCAAGAAGTTGGAGCGCTATAAGATGTCAATACTCATAAGGACCGACTTAAAGATGAGCAAAGGCAAGATGGTAGCTCAGGGAGCCCACGCAGCTGTTGGGGCTGCAATTCTATGCATGGAAAAGATGCCTGAAGCTTTTAAGATATGGATGGAGCAGGGAGCAGCCAAGATAGCTCTCAGGGTTAATTCTGAGCAGGAAATGCTTGAGCTTGTATCAAAGGCCGATTACCTGGGCTTGATAACGTTTGTTGTGGAGGACATGGGTCTTACAGAGGTTCCCCCTGGAACCAAGACCGCGGCGGCCATAGGGCCCGGGCCTGAGAGCAAGGTTGACCTAGTGACTGGGAAGCTAAAGCTCTTATGATTCCCGGAGTAACTTCTCAGCCTTTAAACCCCATAAGAATTAAGGGGAAGATAAAGGTCTTCCCAGAAGACTTTGTCGTGGCAGAAGTAATAAGGAAAGGGATAAACGCTAAGGAAGGAAGGCACCTTTTAGCGGTGGTTGAGAAAAAAGGCGTGGAGCACAAGGTTATAGCAAATGAGTTTGGGAAGGAAGCCCACTATTTGGGCATAAAGGACAAAGAGGCCCTGGCTTACTTCTTTGTTTCATTTAAAAGGGTTAAGGTCAACCTCAAAGAGATACCCAACGTTAAGGTTAGAATCGTCGGGAAGACCAAGAGGCTTCTTTCCAGAAAGGATCTCCTTGGGAACGCTTTTAAGATAAAGGTCAGAGAGTGCGAGTGCCTTGAGGAGGCCTTTGATAGCTGGAAGAAACTGCTAGAAGGCTGGAAAGTCCCTAACTTCTACGGCCATCAGAGGTTCGCTGAGAACAACCACCTGATCGGGGAAGCTATAGTAAAGAGGGACTTCAAGACAGCCGATGAGCTGCTGTACAGAGAAGGTTATGAAGGACTGAAGGGAACGCCGCTTTGGCTGAAGCGCTTTTACGTCCAGTCATATCAATCCTACCTTTTTAACAGAGAGCTTTCAAAGGTGTTGAACGGGGAGGTAAAGGGAGAGCCTAAGCTAGTAGAGCTGTCCGAGCAGATCTTCAACGGAAAGGTTGAAGCAGCTTATCTGCCGGGCTACGGCTTCAGGGATAAAGGGGACGTTTACTCAAAAGCTCTAATAGAAGTTGCGAGAGAAGAAGGCATAAAGTTCAGGCACTTTTATGTTGACGAGATTAAAGAAGTAAGCCAGGAAGGGGGAATAAGGCCTGCGAAGATCCCTTCTTATAAAGTGAGCTACAGCTTGAGCCCTGATGTTGGGGAAGCCGTTCTGAGGTTCGTACTCTACAGGGGCTCGTACGCAACGGTCGCTTTGAGGGAGCTTCTTAAAGAAGAAGCTTAAATTACCTCTTCTAAGTAAACCTTTAAGCCATTTATCCTGTACTTAGCCGACCAGCCGTACGCCTTTAAGCTTCCCAGGTCTTCCTTAACCTTTTCAGCTCTTGCCCTTACGTGAACGTACGGGTCAGTGTACTGATATCCCAGCGGCTTTCCTTTAAGCGAAACTATAGGATTTGTCACAAGAACCGTGTTCTCTCTTAGCGAATAAAGCGAAAGCATCCTTGATATCAACCCCAGCTCAAAAGAAACCTGCAGCTCATAAAAAGGTATGGACATGCCGTCCCAGAGAACTGTCCTGTACTTTTTTAAAGCCAGCAGCTTGGAGATCCTTTCAAAAGCCCTCACCCCTTCAGCTAACCTCAGGACGTCTATCCTTCCAAGAGCTTCTACATCAGCTAGTCCTTCTTCCACGAACCTTTCTGGCCTAAAAGAGCCCCTGCTGTCTATAAACAGAACAACTTCTCCTTTTGATGCCTTTTCTATCGCATAGTTCATTAATATCAGTTCTTTTTTTGTGTTCTCCTCCCCATAGATCTCCATAAAGCAGCCCTTACACTTTCTTTCAATAAACTCAGAGACGCTAGCGCTCAACTGTTGCTCTCTTAAAAGTTATGGTTCCCTTCTCAAAGGTGACCTCATATACGTCGTTAACTTCAAACTGAAGCCCAAGCTGAATGTACTCGTTCTCCTTAAGGAAAATAGCTATCTTTGGGGGCATAAGGTCCCTCAAAGACTGAACAGGAAAGATGGCCTGAAGCTGGGCGAACATGCTCCTCATCATTTCATCCCCAGGCAAAGGGATGCTGGAGTACTCCGTGAACTCTATAATTCTTCCTGGCGTACCGGTTATAGGATCGTTGTAGCCAGTTATCCGGCTAACCTTAACAAGAACCATACATTTATTATTCCTTAACTTATTATTAAAGTTATTAAAAAGAAAACTGAACTAAACTGCTTCCCTTATGGTTTCTAGCATGGACATGATGTTCCATATCAGGACCCTTATGTGTGAAGGAATGTTTGGGTCCTGAGATATCTCTTCAAGAACGCTGATTGTGTTGGCCGCCCTTATAGCAGGGCTGATGCTTTTGTCCTGAAGCTGATCTAAGGTTTCTTTTAGCATGTTCCTCAGGCTTCTCGGTATTCCTTTGTTTGTAAGCAAGGGCGTGAGCTGCTGAATCGCCAATTCAATTTTCTTTTCATCTTCTAACCTGCTTTGAGAGGACATATTTCCAATTTTTATATATTAATATATTAACCTTATCTTATTCTCAAATGCCATTTTAAACTCTGTTTTTTATAAAATTTTAGAAGAA
>CAYFJA010000003.1:19695-56764 GCA_964343315.1 uncultured Nitrososphaerales archaeon | reverse complement strand
AAAACTTAGAATAAAATTCTTTTTTATGAATAATTAGTTAATTTAAGAATTTTAGAGTAAAGGTTAAATCTTAGTCTAAAAAATCATCTTTTAGACCAAAAATGCAAGAAAATGACAAAAAAGGAAAAGAAATATATTGGATTTCAAGCTCTATACTTTTCGTCGTAAGCATACTCATGATGTTCTACGGCATTTACCAGCAAGTCGTCCTACATGTTTACAAAGCCCCGCTGCTCTTGGGAATTGTAGCAGGGATGCTCCTTGCCATCCCTCTGGAGCTTTGGAACTTCTCGGACCCAGACACGCTGTTTAGAGTTATGGCTTTCCAAGACAGGTTCCTAATAGTTTGCTTTGGCTTTGCAATAGGTCTAGGAGCTATTCTTCTTTACGGCCTCAATCTCTTCGTACCGCATCCAAACTTTGGAATAAAGGACCTGTTCGTTTTCGGGATAGTCCTCGGAGGCTTGATATTTGGCCTCGGGGTCGGAATCGCAGGTTACTTCCCAGGAACCGTTTGGATCGCATTAGGGCAGGGGAGAAGGGACGCTATATATGCGGTCTTAGGCGGTCTTCTTGGAGCGTTCACCTGGTCGGTAATATTCGGGAGCGTTAGAGGGTTGCTTTGGAACACGCTTAACTTTGGTCCTGTTACTTGGGCTTCTCTGTTCGGACTGACAACTAGGCCCGAGATCTTTGCTGTAAGCCTAGTCTTCGGAATAATCCTTCTCTCGGTATTCTTGTTCCTGCCCAGGTTCCCCAAGCAGCCCGCAAGACAGTCCTGCGCTTACCACATAGCAGGAGCAAATAAGGAAACTGTACGTTTCGAGGAAGTAATTGAAGAAGAAAGCGCTAAATACCCAAACGCAAGGCCTTACATAACTAGGCTAATAAACGAAAGCAGCATAGAGAACGCGAGGTCTATTATACTTTTGGGCTTAGAGTTCACTATTACTGCTGTGGCTGTAATAATACTGAGACAAATATTTGGGGAATCTACAACGTATTCATGGATAGGAGCCCAGATATCATACTTAATAAACGCCAAGTGGGCTGCCTCGAATCCCTATTTCCAGCTCTTTGGAGGTATGCATCTGGTTAACGGGGTTCCTGTAGACAAGCCCTTCAGCGAAATAGGATGGGAACCGTTCTCTGATCTAGGAACTTTTCTCGGAGGCCTCGTGTCTTCTTTGGTGATCAGCAAGAGGTTCATGGGCTTCAAGAGACAGGTTCCTTACGTTTGGCAGCATAACTTTGGACCTTCAGAAGCAAAGAGGGCTCTTGGCTCATTCATAGGCACGTTCATGGTTCTTTTTGGAGCCAGAATGGCCAATGGCTGCGCTTCTGGACACATATTGAGCGGAAACATTCAGATGGCAGTTTCAAGCTTCCTGTTCCTGATAATGGTCATGATAGGATCTTGGATATCCCTAAGGTATATAATGCACCTAAAGATAAACGGACAGGGCTACGTTTCTTAAAATAATTTTTTGTTATTTTTTTGGTATAAATTTATAAATATTTAATATGATTATTGGTTAGCGGGATTGAAGATATCTGTTATCTCTAAAACTGAAAACTCACTTGAGCTTATGTTTCAAGAGGCTGACTTTTCTTTGCTTAGGCTTATCCAAACGGCTCTATTAAGCGATAAAAGGGTCAAGAACATAGCGGTTAAAAGAGGGCACCCACTTACAAAAGAGTCCTACCTTTTTATACTTACTGACGGCTCAGATCCTAAGGTCGTCTTGAAAGAAGGCATTGAAAAGGCTAAAAACACTGCAAAAAGTTTAAAAGAAGAGCTTGAAAAGGCTTTATCTGGACCTTAATGCCTAAGTTTTGCCCAAAAGATGGAACTTTAATGAGGCTCAAAACAGAAAAAAAGGGCCAGCAGGTCCAGGTCTATTATGTTTGTCCTACTTGTGGCTACACTGAAAAGTACAGAAAAGAAAAGGTCTTAGAGGAAAGGGTTTCTGCAGAAGAAGAATCGTTAAAGATCATAGATCAAACAGAAGACTTGTCAGCATTACCGACGGTTACTGTAACCTGCCCTAAGTGCGGCAACGACAAAGCTTACTGGTGGATGGTTCAGACAAGAGCCGCGGACGAGCCTCCAACCCAGTTCTACAGATGCACAAAGTGCGGTTACACGTGGAGGGTTTACTCATAAAAACCGCAATTTTTTAAACATAAAAATAGTTTAAATTTAGAAGTTTTAGCTTCGTTTTTTGAAACCCAGTGCGTTTAAATTTTTCAAAAAATAACAAAAACTTTTATATTCAAAAATATAAAAATATCATACATGCCCTGCAAGAAGACTAAGAGCAAAAAGGAAGAAAAAACAAAGAGTCAATGAAGCGGTTTAATTAACATGATTTTCTATCTATTTTGAAGCTTTTCTTTGTTCCTGAATAAAACATAAAATCCTGCCACAGAAAAGCTGTATAAAGCGGCTGTAAAAAAGAAGGGCAAGTTCAAGTACCCTAACTGAATGAAAAGCCCGCTTATAAAAGGACCAAAAGACCTTGGCAAAGAATCAAAGAAGTTGACTATGGAAGAAACAAGAGCCCTTTCTTCTTCTGGTATTAGCCCGATTATAAAGCTGTTTTGTATAGGCGCCGACATATTCATGAGAAGGCTTCTTACAATGTACAAAATTCCTGCTAAGTAATAATAAGGCATAAAAGGGATCGCTATTAATGTCAGGATAGAAAGGGCTTCAGTATATACTATGGTCTTTATTTCCCCTATCAGCTTCGCTATAGAAGGCGTGCTCAAGCTGGCTAGAGCGGTAAGAAATTGGGTTAAAGAGAAAAGCGGACCCAAAACGTTCACGTTTGTGCCGTACCGAAGGTAAAACCAAAGAGGAAATATTCTAACCAGAACGCCCGCCCCAAGCCCTATGCTTCCCAGCACCGCAAGCCTCTTTACTATTTTTCCAGAAACCTTGGGAAAGAGCATTATCTTTCCCTTGTGGCCTTTATAATTTTCCTTAACTTTAATTATGGGTATAGCTGAAGCGAGAGAACCCAAAAACGCTAGCAAAAAGAGAACCCTGTATGAATTTACTAAAGATAGCTTAAAGTAAAGTGAAAGGTAAGGAGGTATAGCCCCTAAGAGCATGCCTGCAGAAGACGCTATGCCGCTTGCGAAGCTTGAAATTGCAAAGGTTGAGTTCCTGTTTTCGGCTTCCGTTTTTTCTGCAAGTAGCGCCATAAAGCTTGAACCCGCGTTCGCAAAAGCTAGCCCAAGTAGGGAAACAGCTATCAAAACTTCAACCAAACCTGTAAAGATAGACAAGAGAACAAAAGCAACGCTAGAGATAAGCCTTGCAGTTATTATGAAGCGCTTTCTTCCATATTTATCAGAAAGGGAGCCGAACGGGAGCATCAAAAGGGCGCCTAAGAGCGTGTTGAAGGTAAGCACAACCCCTATTTCAAAAGGATCGTAGCCTATCTGGCTTAAGTAAACCGGAAAGTCAACCCACATGAACCCTTGAGTTAATCCTATAATTAACGATGAATATATTAGAAGCCTTGCTTCATGGCTGACCTTCAACTTTAATTCATCTTTAGCCTTTTACGCTAAGAGGGCTCAGCCCATAATCCATCCTCCGTCCACG
Source organism: uncultured Nitrososphaerales archaeon (assembly GCA_964343315.1). Classification (GTDB taxonomy): domain Archaea; phylum Thermoproteota; class Nitrososphaeria; order Conexivisphaerales; family UBA164; genus CAYFFZ01. The sequence continues at coordinate 53,145 of CAYFJA010000003.1, read as the reverse complement.
AATACTTCTGTAGAGTTTACGTAGCTTGCTCTTTCGCTGGCCAAAAACGCTATCACTTCTGCAACTTCTTCTGCTCTTCCGGCCCTTTTTAATAGGACCTGCCTTTTAGCCCATCCTTCAACGTCTTCGGTCTTTGCCTTTTGATGGAAAGGCGTTAATATCAACCCAGGCATGACTGAAACTACCCTTATGTTGTAAGCTGAAACCTCTTTCGCGAGCGCTTTTGTGAACGTTTTAAGGCCGCCTTTAGCTGTAGCATATGCCGCCGCACCCTTCCCGCCACCAGTAATCGCAGCTATAGAAGATACGTTTATTATCGCTTTATCGTTGCTGTTTGAAGCTATTAGCAAAGGCAATGAGCTTTTAGTTACGATGTATGCAGAAGTTAAGTTAAGGTCTATGTGATCTCTCCAGTATTTTAAGTCGCTCTCTAAGAGCGGCCTTCTTTCTAATAAATCACCCGCGTTGTTAACCAAGATCTCTATGGCTCCAAACTTATCTTTAGCGAAATCCACCATCTGCTTAACTTCCTCTTCTTTCGTAACATCCGCTTTAAAAACATACGCCTCTGCGCCTAGGTTTTTTGCTTTTTCTTGAACTTTTTTTGCTTCATCCTCGCTCCTGTTGTAATTAATTATTATTGAGGCCCCTTCTCTTGCAAAGACTAACGCTGTAGCAGCCCCTATTCCCGTTGATGAGCCTGTTATTATAGCCCTTTTCCCTTCGAGCTCCTTATTCATACTTTTAACTATTTTTTGTTGCGATATAAACCTGACTTAATGTTGTGGCCTGTCTTTTTTAAATAGCATTGAAGTTTAAATGATAGGCTTAATCCTATTTGATATATCCTTGCAGGACAATCTAAGCCAGAAATCCGCTTGATAAGCTTATTAAGTAAAGCACCGATTATAGCTGTCGTTTTATGGTTAGCTTGTTCTCATTTATAGATTAAAAAACCTTGCTGCATATCACTTTCCTCTGCTTATCTAATTTTAAGAAGGGCTAGCTTGATTTAAAAGCAAATCTCTGCGTGTCGTAAAAATTTAATAAATTCTTTTGCTAATAATAGAACGTTGAAAGCTCTTGCTTTTTCAGAAAGAAAGGAACTCCTAGAAGAACTCCTGAGCTTTTTGAGCGACAGAATAGAAGAGGTAGACGTTGTGTGCAGAGAGGGTTTTGATCTTTCAGGCTTTAAAGTAAAATCGGCTTACTGCTTTAAGGAGGAGCTTTACGATCCGTGGCAAGCGGTAGATGCGCTTTCTGATTTATTTCAAAAAGGCTATGATTATCTATTTATTGGGGCCTCTACTTTAGGAAGAGAGATAGCCGCCCTCGTATCGCAGAAGCTTGGACACCCCATGGAATCTGAAATCTTTGATTTTAAGGTAGATGACGGAAAAACCATCGTTAAAAGGTATTACTTTGGCGGAAAAACGGTGATGACAAAAGAAACTGAAGCTAAAGTTTTCACTCTTTTGCCTGGATCAGCTGAAGTTAAGAGGTCTGCCCAGGGATCATACACCGTTAACAAGATTGAACTAATGAGCTCGCCTAAAACGAAGCTCCTCAGCGTGGAGCAAAAGGCTAAAGGTTCTGTTGACATAACTAAGGCTCAAATAATAGTAGCCGTGGGAAGGGGCATAGGAAAGAAAGAAGGCATAGAGCTAGCTAAAAAGCTAGCAGATAAGTTGGGAGGAGAAATAGCTGGCAGCAGACCAATATGCTCAGACCTACACTGGCTTGAAGAAGACAGACAGGTAGGGCTTTCAGGAAAGAAGGTAAGGCCTAAGATCTACATTGCTTTAGGCATTTCAGGGCAAATTCAGCACATCGTGGGAATGAGGGATTCTAAAATAGTAATTGCAATAAACAAGGATAAAAACGCCCCAATATTTAACGAAGCGGATTATGGGATCGTAGGAGATATATACACAGTTGTGCCTTTGCTATTAGAAAAGCTATAGCATTAAGAAGATTTAAGGATCTTTAATATTTCTTCAACCCCTTTGTTGACGTCTTCAAATATGATCCTCTTTCTAGAAGAAACGTATGCTTTGTGCTCTATTACTTTATAGTAAGTTCCTTTGCTTGGAGGCCCTTCTTCTATTTTTAAAGGCTTTTTTGAAGCCGCCATTATCTGTAAAAGCGGGGGAATCCTCGGGGTGTTTATTTCTTGAGCGACAGAAATTACAGCCGGAAGCTCGCTCTCAACCTTTACCATGTATTCATCAAGAGATTTTGTTGCTACGACCTTTTTCTCGCTGAACTCAAGCTTAACCGCATTTCCTATTAAAGGAACGTTAAAGAGGTAAGATAACCTCGGCGCCAACTGAGCTGTGTATGCATCTGCCGATGAGTACCCTAAAAGTATCATGTCCCATTTAGCGTCTTTTAGCTTTTCATAAATAACCTGGGAAGTGTATATTGGGTCGTTGAAAGAATAGCCTTTGATTATTATGCCTTCGTCTAAGCCCATCGCTAAAGCTTCTCTCATTATTAAAGACTGCTTTTCGCTCCCGAACATCAGCCCTATGGCTCTCCCTCCGTATTTCTCTTTAATCCTGACAGCTTCTTCGACAGCGTTTCTGCTTATGTCTTCCATCTTATATTTTACGTCCGCTGTGCTTGGCTCAAGGGTCTTGGGGTCAACCTTTACGTCTTCATAAATAGCTTTAATCAGCACGTATATGCTATATTGCAATTTGAAATTATTATCGCGCCCAAATTTATAAAACTTCTTCTCAATGCTGGCTTTTCAACTAAAATCTCCGGATTTTCGTTTTTGTCAAATTGCTTTACCGATTTTATAAACGACCGTTTAAATCTAAACATAAATATGCGGTAATATGTTCTTTATAACATGGGAATCTTAACTCACGATAAGATAGTTGAAGCTATAAAGAGCGGAAAGCTTCAATTAGAGCCTTACGAAGAAAGCATAGTTAGAGAAAACGGATTAGATTTAAGGGTCGGTTATGAATACGCTCAGTACGCTTACTCGAATCAAATAGTAGATCCATGTGAGCTGAACTCTACGTCCGAGCTATTTAAAATAGTTGAAGCAAAAGATTCAAAGATACCGATACCGCCGCACAGCTTTGTTCTTTTAACTACATTAGAAAGGATCAAGATGCCTAACGATCTTGTTGGCTTCTGTAACCTAAGATCGACTTTAGCAAGGTATGGGCTTTCAATGAGCCCCACCATAATTGACGTTGGCTTTGAAGGAAACATAACTATTGAAATAATAAATTCCAGCGAAAACTACATCGTGTTAAGGCCGGGGATGAGGTTCCTTCACGTAGTATTGGCTGAGGCTCAGGGTTCATATAGCTACAAAGGGACTTACTTAAAACAAAAAGGCGTAACTTTGCCCAAAGGCATGAAGGGCGAATGCTAGAGCTTCTGTTTAAACCTTGAATCCTTAAGGTTCTTTTCTTCTTTTTCAATCACATATATTAGCATTCCAACTATTATTGAAAGCGACCCTACATATAACGCTTGAACCCCAAGGGCTAGCATGACTACTAGTGATAAAATGATAGATATTACCTGAACGTAAGGGTATAATGGGGCGTTAAACGGACCTTCTACATTTCTCTTTCTAACAACGTGCACAGCTAAGCCTGTTATTGCATAGGAAAATATAACCCCGAAGTTCGAAGCAAGAGCTATATACTGAATGTTTCCTAAGAACACAGAAATTATAGAGATCAGCCCTATAAGCAACACTGAGCGCTTTGGCGAGTCCTCTTTTCCTAATATTCTTGGAAGCAGTCCGTCTTCGCTCATCTGGAGCAATGTTCTTGAACCAGCCACGATGAGAGAAAGCGTTACCGTTACTGTAGAGATGATCGCAATCGCCCCTATAATTTGAAGCACAAACGCTGGAGCCTTAGAAAAGCTAAGCGCGTTAATCAAAGGGTCTGCTGAAACTGTATAAAGCTTCCAAGGCATGAGGGCCAACATGCCAGCCACTACTAAAATATAGAGAACTGTGCTTATGCCCAACGACAAAATTATGGCTTTTGGCGCATTCTTTCTTCCGTCTGCTATTTCTGGAGTTAGAGTTGCAACTGTATTAAAACCCGAATAAGCGAAAAAAGCTAAAGAAGCTGACTGTATTACGCTAAAAGGGCCGTAGGGAAAAAGAGGGGTGAACCTAGAAGGTATCCATTTTCCAAAAATAAATGAAAGTATTATAAAAACCACAAGACCTCCAGCGGTTAAAGCGACCAAAGCTTCTTCGATTTCTGCTACCAACCTTACACCTATATAGTTCATGAAGGTAGCGGCCAGCATAAGGGCCACAGCTAAAACAACCTCAAGCGTATACGAAGAAACACCCATAACAGACAAGAGGTATGAAGAAAAACCTAAAGAGACGGCGGACGTGGCTATAGCGTAGGATATTGCCCTCAGCCACCCAACTATGAAGCCCATAGCTTCGCCCATGGTTTCTTTGGCAAAAGAATAGATGCCGCCGTGAGAAACTATTTTAGATGATAGCTCTGCGCTGTTGAGGGCGACCGTTAAAGCTAGAACAGCTGTAAGGATAAAAGAAAGTATTGCGCCGGGGCCTGCCTGATAAATCACGGTACCCGCCAAAACAAATATCCCGGCTCCAATTATGTTTCCAAGACCTATAGCAGTTGCTTGCCATAGGCTTATCGATTCTTTTTTCAATCTATCAAATCAATCGACCTTTTAAATTAAATCTTTTATTTTGTTTGGATCTTTCATAAGGGAGCTTCCTATCAAAAACGCGTCGGCACCTGCTTCCTTGAGCTTTATAATATCTGACCTTTCCTTTATGCCGCTTTCAGCCAACTTGATAGCCTTATCGGGGAGTTCTTTAATGAGCGCAACAACCCTGTCTATGCTTACATCCAAAGAAAATAAATCCCTCGCATTGACCCCAATTATTTCAGGGTCGCACGTTTTAGCTACCTCTAAGTCGTTTTTGTCAAATACCTCTACAACAGGTCTCATCCTGTAGCTTTTTATTCTTTCATATAGCCTACAAAGCTCATCTTCTTTAAGTATGCGGACTATAAGCAATACAGCGTCAGCCCCTAAGCTGTACGCCGTATCTATCTGTTTCTCTGAAACTACAAAGTCTTTAAAAAGAACAGGCAAATTGACAGAGCTTGATATGGCTTCAAAAACTTCATAGTTACCAAAAAAGAACAAAGGCTCGGTTATAACGCTCAAGGCTGCGGCCCCTGAAGCTTCCATGAATTTTGCGTATTGGATAGGATCCCTATATTGGGCAAATCCAGACGGCGACCTCGTCTTGTACTCTGCTATAATTGGGTTTAGGCCCTTACCTTTTTTGTTTAAAATGCTTTCTTTAAGATCGTAGTGGGGCCTTTCCCTTCTCTTTATTATTGCTTTCCTCTTTTCTGCCGCTTCAACCACTTCTTTTAACCAGCCATCGAGCTCCCGAGGCATCTTGTTACACCTTGTTCAAGAAGTTATAAAGTATCTTTTTACCTACTGAAGTTCCTACGCTCTCTGGATGGAACTGAGTCCCAAATATCTTATATTCTAAGTGGTGTACCCCCATTATCTCTCCATCATCTAAGCTTATTGCGTCGACTTCTAAAGGAACTGTAACGTCATAAATAACTAAGCTGTGGTACCTCGTTGCATTGAACTCACTGCTTATTCCTTGGTAAATCGGCGAATTTGAAAAGTGCCTTATTCTGCTGATTTTACCGTGCATGATTCTTTTTGCTCTTCTAATCTTTGCACCAAAAGCTACGCCTATCGCTTGATGGCCGAAGCAGACCCCCAATATCGGTGTTCTTCTACCTAGCGTTTTTATCAATTCGATTACTATACCTGCGTCCTCCTTCTTTTCCGGCGTGCCTGGGCCTGGAGATATTATAATTCTATCAGGGTTTAGCCTCTCAGCACCCCTTACTGTAATTTCATCGTTTCTGACAACTATTGGCGTGCTTCCAAGCTCGCCAACGTACTGAGCTATGTTGTAGACAAAGCTGTCGTAATTATCTATTATTAAAGTTATGTCGCTCATTAAATATCACCAGCCGCTACTCTCATGGCCTTCATCTTAAACTCGGTCTCCCAGTACTCGCTTTCAGGCAGAGAGTCATAAACGATTCCGGCTCCGGCCTGTATTCTAATTATATCCCCGTTAAAGAAAGCGCTCCTAATAGCTAAGGCAAATTCAGCGTCCCCGTTTGAAGAAAAGAACCCGACCGCTCCTGCATAAGGCCCCCTCTTAAACGGCTCGACGTCTTCAATAAGGTTCATCGCATAAGGTTTGGGCGCCCCGCTTACTGTTCCGGCAGGGAACGTTGCCTTCAGCACGTCCGGAGCATAAACGTTTTTTCTTGCTGTTCCCATAACTCTGCTAACTAGATGCTGCACGTGACTGTACTTCTCAACGTACATTAAGTCTGGAACCTTAACAGATCCGTAATAAGAAACCTTTCCTATGTCGTTTCTGGCTAAGTCTACTAACATTAGATGTTCTGCTTTTTCTTTCTCGGATTGAACCAGCTCCTTCTCTAGCTTAATATCTTCTTCTTGGTTCTTCCCTCTTGGCCTTGATCCTGCAATTGGGTACACTTCTATAACGCCGTCCTGAAGGCTAAATAAGGTCTCGGGGCTTGAGCCGACAAGCTTCCTTTCGCCGAACTTAAGGTAAAACATGTAAGGCGAAGGGTTTATCTTTCTTAACCTTAAATAAAAGGAGAACGGATTGCCTTTAAAAGAATATGAGTAAAATCTAGATACCACTACTTGAAAAGCATATCCCGATGCTATCTTTTCGTGAACCTTTCTTACTATAGCTTCAAATTCTTCTTTTTTAAGGGACTCAGCTTCGCGCTTAACTTTAAAATCTTTCTCATCAGGCTCGCAAAACTTTTCCTGCTCTTCACCGTACAGGTAAACGTTTTCTTGATAGTTGTCGTAAACAATTATGTTCTTTGGGACAAAGAACTCAAAGTCCGGCCAATCCTCTGCCTCAGGCTTTTCGTCCTTAACTGCTTCCCAGTATCTAACTGAATCGTAACTAACATAGCCTATAGGACCTCCTTTGTATTTGCCCGGGAACTGAGCCTCCTCTGACTTTCCAACAAGTTCTCTAAATATTTCTGTGGGGTCGTAGAAATCTCTTGATATAGTTCCGCTGGATCTTCCTCTTTTGCCTGAAACGATTTCCTTAGCGCCCCAAGCTATTATCGAATACCTTGTTAAGTGCTCTGGACCCTTAACGCTTTCTAGAAGCGCAGCTACTTCGTTTTCCCTTTCTATGCAGGAAAACAGCTTATATGGTTCAGGAACTTGGGTTATCTTTTTCTCCGTTATGCTCATATTCTACCCGCCTCATAGCCTTTAGCCGCTTCTATTATTCTCCTCATCTTTTCTTCGTCTTTTTTCCCTAAGGAAGATTCTATTCCGCTTGAAACGTCTATCCACTCTGGGTTTAATTCTAAGTAAAGCCTAACGTTTTCTGGAGTTATCCCTCCTCCTAATCCTGAATCTGGCCTAACCTTCAAGAGCTCCTTTGCCAATTTTAGGTCGGTCGGCACGCCTTTTTTAGGAGAATCTATAAGGGGCTTTGCGTTATTTAACCGATCCAAATTTTTTATGTAATCTAGGCCTTCTTTGGAAGATGGGACATAAAGTATAAAGCGCGCTGAATACGAAGCTAACCTTTCTATCTCATCATTCTTTAAGATCCTGTGAATCTGAACGTAGTCCGCTATCGATAAAAGCTCATCGAACTTAGGCTCTATCCTGACGGCCACTATGGGTTTGCTTAGAGACCTTTTAGCTTCTTCGAGAAGCTTTGTTGAAACCTGCCTCGCCTGCCCTGGCTCTACAACAAAACCCAGCATGTCAGCGCCTAGCATTTCTGCCTTTTTTGCGTCTTCAATGTTCGTAAGGCCGCAGAACTTGACCTTCAAGCTATCTTCGCCTCCAACGCCGAAATCTTATCGAAAGTCCCGTGCGAAGTAACTACTTTAACAAGCGTTTGGTACCCGTTTAAAATAAGATGCTCTGCTAAATCAAGGGCGTCGGACAGGCTAGAGGCCGATTCTGAAGCTAAAAGCGCTACAGCTGTGTTTGCTTTAATAAACGTCCTTATATCTGGGTCCTTTCCTTTCAAAGCTTTTAAAAACCTTAGAGCGGAATCTTCAGGTCCTGAAACCTTAAGCTTTTCGACGCTTATAGGATCCTTAACTTTGAGCTCTTCTAAAGTTATTACGAATCTTTCGTAGCCCTTCCTGTTAATTTTAATTATTTCTGTATTTCCTGAAACTGAAACTTCATCCATTCCTGGATGCCCGTGAACTAAATAAGCGCTTTTTGCGCCCATCAACGAAATGGCCTGAGCTATTGGGAGAAGAAGCGATGGCGAGTAGACCCCTATCACTTGCCTTTCGACGCCGGCAGGGTTTGTTAGAGGCCCTAGGACGTTAAAGATAGTAGGGATGCCCAAAGCTCTCCTTATTGGAGCAACATTCTTCATTAAAGGATGGTAAAGCTGGGCGAAAAGAAAGACGAAGCCAGAGCCTTGAAGAAGCCGCTCTGCTTCTTCTGGCTTTACGAAAATATCATAACCTAGGGCTTCTAGGAAATCCGCAGACCCATTTTTGCTGCTAACGCCTCTGTTACCGTGTTTAGCAACCTTAACTTGAGCGCTTAATATTATTGCTGATGCGGTGCTCGCGTTAAATGTGTTTAACCCATCTCCTCCCGTTCCTGCTGTATCTAAAGCTTCTTTCCAGGGCCCAACCCGCAAGGACAGACTTCTCATAGCTAGAGCAAAACCGGCTATTTCAGAAGGAGATTCTCCTTTTGCCCTCAAAGCGACAAGCAAGGCTGATATCTGGGCTTCAGAAAGCTCGCCTTTGAGCGCTGATGAAGCTACTTCAAAAGCTTCTTCTAAGCTCAGCTCTTTCTTTTTTATCAACTTATCTAAAGCCTTACTGAATTCTGTCAAGGGCTTCTCTCACCTTTTTCACAACCTCTAAGGCTCTTTCTAAACCTCCGTTCTCAAAAGCTTCTACGTATAACGATCCTATAGCAACTCCATCTGCTCCTGAGCTCACTGCTTCCCTTATATCATTAAGGTCTTTTAGGCCAAAGCCAACGACAACCTTGTTGCTGGTTAAGCTCTTTAAGCGGTTTAAAAGGGAAGCCAAGCTAACAGGCGTAGCTATACCTGTAGTCGGCCTTACCCCGTAGTAAAGAAACGGGTTTGAGACTTTCGATGCTTCAGATATTATTTTATCTGGAAGAAAGGGATTAACGAAAATTACCGAATATAGTCCGTATTCTGACGCTTTGTTAACGTAATCCAGGTAGTTATCCGTGAAATCTATAAGAAGGTCTGGGAACAGGACGCCGTCTGCTCCGCTTTCCCTTAAATATTTAAGAAAGCTGTTTAGGTTTTCCTTGACGCTATCAAGATAAGTTAATACAATTATGTCCTTGTCTGTAGCTTTTCTGGCTTCTTTTATTAGATCATAAAAGTTTTTGTAACCTAACTTAACCTTATTGTAACTCTTTCTGATGAGCGGGCCGTCGTACTTAGCAAAATTGGGCGGATAGCCTAGCTCAAAGAAGTCGGTCCCAAGAGCGTCAGCTTCTTTTATAAAATCGATGAACCCTTCTTTGTCTGGATAGCCGATTGTTATGTAGCTGACTAAGAGCTTTCTCAATTCACTTCGCCTCCATCTTCTGGTAATATGACAGGTCAAGAAGCCCGTGGCCGCTTAGGTTAAAGGCTATAGTTGGTTTCTCTTTCCTTTCTTTTGCTTCTCTGGCGATCTTTATGACAGCAGCTATTGCGTGCGCGCTTTCAGGAGCTGGAACTATCCCCTGAGTCTCTGCAAAAAGCTTAGCGGCTAAATAAACTTCTTTTTCGCTGTACTCCATCCATTCGACATATTTTTCGTTTATAAGCAAGCTTAGGGTGGGGGCGAGCCCATGATACCTAAGGCCCCCGGAGTAAATTGGTGGAGGGACAAAGTCCTTACCTAAAGTAATCATCTTAATCATAGGCAACAAACCGGCTGAATCAGGGAAATCATAGCGGTAAACCCCTTCGCTAAACTTTTTTATTTCAGAGGAGCTAACAGCTATGTACCTTGATCCTATCTTAGCGCCCAAAAAGGGGTAAATAAAACCAGCAAAGTTGCTTCCTCCGCCAACGCATCCAATAAGAACGTCTGGCTTTTCTCCTATAATCTCAAACTGTTTTATAGCTTCAAGCCCTATGACTGACTGGTGTAGCAGAACTACGTCCATTACGCTCCCAACCAAATATCTGTAATTGTTTTTTAGCGCGTATTCTATAGCCTCGCTCATTGCTATTCCTAAGGAACCTGGGTGGTTTGGGTCCTTCTTCAGTTCTTTCTTCCCAAAATCTGTAAATTCTGAGGGGCTTGGAATGACATCGGCGCCGTATAGCTTCATAACAATAGCCCTTCCCGGTTTTTGCTCATAGCTAATTCTAACCATAAAGACTGTTGATTTCATATTTTGTAAAGAAGCCGCTAAAGCGACCGCAGTGCCCCACTGTCCAGCTCCAGTTTCTGTAACTACCCCATCGACCCCCTCTTCTTTAGCAAAATAGGCCTGAGGAATTGCAGTGTTTATCTTATGCGATCCTGAGTGGGTCGCTCCTTCATATTTAAAGTAAATTTTCGCAGAGGTGTTCAGAGCTTCTTCTAGGTTTTTTGCCCTAAGCAGAGGCGTGGGTCTTCCTGCAAGTTCGTAAAGATCTCTAACTTGATCCGGTATCTTAATGTACCTTTCTGCTGTAAACTGTTGCCTTATAACTTCTTTAGGCATTATATCGTTCAGAAGCTCTATTCTTGAAAATTCACCCTCAGGATCGATGGGCGGAGGGAGCGGCTTAGGTAAATCAGGGATTATATTATACCAATGCTGCGGAATTATTTCATTCATGGCGCATCTATTGACATTACAGTATAAAAATTTTACTTAATGATATTTTTAATGCATAAATGGTTTTAAAGAAACGTTGCTTTATTTCTACTAATTGTCAAATTAAATATATGAAACCAAGGTAAACAAGCGCGTTTACAATCGTTGTTACCACGCCATATTTAACAAAGTCCATAAAAGAAAGCCCTTTGCCTCCGTTAGCTTCAGAATTCTGAATTATGATTATGTTGCTTGCTGCTCCAAGCAATAAGAAATTGCCAGCTATCGTGCTTCCCGCGGCTAACGTAACTAAATCTATTGGGGTATGAGCAACAAATTTTACGAAGAGGTCTACGAATGGCACGTTGCTTAAGAACTGGCTAAGTATTATGCTAACGAACATTATCTCTGCAGGCGTCTTAAGGAACGATAAAATGAAGCTTTGAAAAAATCCAGAATCATACACTCCTTGCATAACTATAAACATAAATATAAAAAACGCGATCGTCTTCCAGTCGAACCGCTTGATCACTTTTTTAGAGCTTTTAGTAAAGATCAAAGGAAAGGCCGATAGCAAAGCTATTAAGTCAAGAGAAAAAGTGAATTTAAATAAAACATAAAGTATAACGTTTAAAAAAGACATGAGCACAAGAAGGCTTAAAGAGATTTTAGATAATGAGGCTAAACGTTTGTCCTTTATATCGTATTCTAAACCTTTTAACTCTACTTTGTAGTTAGCTTTTCCGTAAAAGAACGCTTTCAAAAGATAAAAAGTTATGAACAAATTTATGAAAGTAGGTAAAATTAAGTATTTTCCAAAATAATAGAAAGGGTTAGTCATCTGGAGGCCTATTATAAGGTTTTGAGGGTTACCTATAGGCGTCATAACGCTGCCTACGGTAACGCTAAAAGCTAGAAGAAGAAGCAAGAACTTTTCATTTATATTAAGCCTTTTGCTAATATCTACCATCAAAGGCGTCATAATTATAGCAAGCGTGTCGTTCATCAATATAGAAGAAGCTAGGGCTATCAGTAAAAACAATTTTAAGAAAAGGTTCGTAAAATTGCTTTCGTTGACAAAAAGGCTTTTAAAAATATGTCCTAACAGACCGCTTTCATATAGCGCAGCGCCTATAACCAACATCCCAAATAGATATATAATTACATGCACGTTGATAGAATACAAGGCCTCTAAAGGTGAGATCGAGCCCGTAGCAAGCATTAGAAGCGCCCCAATACCCATGGCCTCCCATATTTCTATATTATAGGTTAGGATTCGCCTCTTAATAATTAAGAAATACACGACCGCTAAAATGATTATTGGCGTAATTTGTCGTATAAGCATGAGCCGTCCCCTTTAGCTAACTATTTAGCTAAAATATTAACTTGACCTGAATTCTTCCCGCATAAAAGCGGAATCTCAATATCTTATAAAATTTTAGCGATAAAACTTTTTGTTTTTACTTTAAAAGGGCTATCTGTTCATTTATATATATTCATTAACAATAAATTTTTGGGGCATTTAAATTGAAAGTAACGCCTCTTGGAGAAGAATCGCTTGGCGTAAGGTCGATGTGTTTAAAAGTAGAAGCTGGCGGAACCGTTTTTATCTTAGATCCAGGAGCCAGTTTAGCCCCGAGGAGGTTCGGCCTCCCGCCCCATCCTCTTGAGATTGAAGCTATAAAGGAGTTCAGAAAAAGGTTAAACGAAGCCTTAGAAGAAGCAGAATACCTTTTTATATCTCATTATCACAGGGATCACTTTACCCCAGTTTACAAAAGCGTTTATATGGGCACCGAAGGGGAAAATATATATAAAAAGAAAAAGGTTTTGGCTAAAGATTACAACAACGCTAACTACAGCCAAAAGGTAAGGGGTTACATGCTAGAAAAAGACGCAAAAAGCTCCTCTAGCAGCTGGGTGTTTGTTGACGGGAAGACCTTAAAGGTAGGAGACGTAAGGGTCAAGTTCTCTGACCCAATTCCACATGGAAAAGAAAAAAGCAAAACCGGGTTTATAATAGGTGTCTCAATAAAGCAAAAGGGGTTTGCTCTAACCTATCTTCCGGACGTTCAAGGCCCGCTTTCTAAGAAAGCGGTAAAGTTTGCAAAGGAAACCAAGCCTGACATGCTGGTTATAGGTGGTTTCCCTTATTACCTAATTGGTTATGCGTTTAGCGAAGAGGATTTAGAGCTTTCTAAAAAGTTTTTAACGGAAATAGTGAAAGAGGTAAAGCCTGAAACCTTGGTAATAGGGCATCATTTATTAAGAAGCTCTGATTGGGCCAACGCCGTTCCTGAAGGCATAGAGTTTAAAACTTATTCACAAATGATAGGCATGAAGGAAAACCTGCTTGAAGCTAAAAGGAAAGAGCTATACGAGAAGTTTAAGCCTCCCCCTGATCATTTCAAGCTTTTTAAGAAGAAAGAGGAATCGGCAGAAGAAGATTAAACTCGGATAACGTTTTTATACGCTCAAAGCGCTTAAAGGTTTAAGGGCCGGTGGTGTAGCCCGGTTAGCACGTCGCCCTCACACGGCGGAGGTCGCCGGTTCGAATCCGGCCCGGCCCATTTTTAATAAAAGGTTATCTTTTACTTCTGTAAACTCATTTAAATGAGCAAGCTCGGGGCTTACATAAACCTTACTAAGCCTGCAGTATCGGCTCTTTTGCTATTAGGCGGAATTACTGGAGCTTTTATGGACTTGCAGAACATAGTAAGGTTTCCCATTAAGTTTTTGATTGGAATAGTTGCCCTCTTTATATCAATAGCTGGCGCAAATGCGCTTTCAAATTATATAGACAGAGACATCGATGCCAAAATGAAGAGGACGTGCAACAGGGCCTTGCCTTCAGGGAAAATAAGCCCAAAAGAAGCTATTAGGTTTGCTGTTGCAACCATTATCGTTGGACTTATAGTTGCGTTTTACGTTAGCTTTTATGAGTTTTTTTGGATATTAATTGGGGTGGTTTTTGATCCTGTACTTTATAACTTTTTGAGCAAAAGAAGAACTTATTACAACATATTGATAGGGTCTATCGCAGGAGGAGCGCCCGTTATGGCCGGGTGGAGCGCTGTAAGCGGCGCGCTTTTTTCTGTTCAGCCTTTTCTTATAATGATTGCCATCATTATTTGGACTCCAGTTCACATCTGGAGCATAGCTATAAAGTATAAGGATGACTACGAAAGGGCTAACGTGCCTATGCTTCCTGTAGTTAAAGGGATAAAAACTTCTTCGTATGCAATAGGGTCTTTTGCTCTCGCTCTTTTCATCATAACGGCTTTATACGGCTTGGAGTACATGAAAGAACCTTTTGGCATAATAGTTATAATTCTCGGTTTAGTCATGCTTTTGTTATCCGTAAGGCTCTTATCGAGCAAAAACGTTATGGATGATTCCATGAGGCTTTTCATATTTTCAAACATATACTTGGCAATAGTTTTCATTTTTATTATAATAAATTCGATAATAACCTATCTTCTTCGCTAAGATAGAATAAGCGGCTTGCTTAAAACTGTTAAATGAAGAGGCAAATTTCCTATGTGTTTGAAAAGTAGTAATAGAGGTTGCGTTTTAGCGGGGGGTGGATTTGAACCACCGATCTCCGGGTTATGAGCCCGGCGGGGTAGACCTGGCTCCCCCACCCCGCTTTGTTAAAAATTAAACAAAGACGTTTATAACCTTTATCAAAAGATCAGACTTTGCACGATTCGCTCAAAATTTTTCTTACTGCTTTATCTATTTTGCTTCCGTACTGAAAAGCTTTCTTTTTTGAGGCAATTATTTTCTTAGGAAGACCTAAGATTTCTCCTATCTTCCTTAATCCAGCCTTTTGAACCTTTAGATGAGGGGGAAGGGAAAGGGAGCCTAAGAGAAAAGTTTTAAATCCGTAAGGGAAAACCGGGAGAACACCGTTGCTCAAAACTATCTTAGAGTCCCTTCTAAGAGCCAAGATGGCTTTCTTAAGGTCTTCGTAAAGGACGCCGTTGAGCTTATCCAGAGGAACCGATTCATACTTTTTATAACCTCCATAAAGCTCGTCTGCAAGCTGTCCTATAAGAAGCACCTCTGCGCCTTGCTCCTTTGCGACCTTAGATACTATATAGAACCCCGAAGCCAGCGAGATGTCCATGGGCGTGCTTGCCGCCGCGCAAACGCTGGAAACGGCTTGCTTAATTTCTTTTTCGCTAACCTCATAGACAAAATGCTCGAGCCCAAGCTCCTTAGAGCTCTCTTTTGAAGCCCTTATGTCTTCGCTGTCCCTTAAGCCTATAGTTATTAAAAGAGGAGAGCTTTCTCTGAAAATCCAAGCGAGCAGGGAACTGTCCAACCCCCCAGAAAAAGAAACAGCTATTTTGCCTTCAATTTTATTTGAGTAACCTTCTAGAGTACTAGCTAGGTCCTCTAACCCCATGCTCAAAGAAGCGTTTAGCCTAAAATTGTAAAGCTCAATCCTGTTGTTTTCTATAACTTTTGTTTCAGAATAAACATCACTCAATTTAAAAACTTCGCTTTCAACGTAAGCGGCGGTTAGGTCGAAGCTTTCAACCTTTATGCCATCTCCTTCAGCTAACACATAGTACTGGGATTCCTCTTCGTTCAGCTTGGCCAGCAATTCCTCTTTGCTAAAGCTTTTGCTTTTTAGTTTTTTTAGCTCAAATAAACCCCCGGTTAGTTTTTTTAATTTAAGGGACAAGGCCCAGGCTCTCCCTAGCTTCCCTTATTATCTTCTTTGAAAGCGTTTCGCTTATACCTTTAACTTTAGAAGCTAGCTCTTGCTCGCTGGCCTGGGAAAGCTCGAGCAGGTTATGGTATCCAGCTTCGTAAAGAGCTCTGGCTCTCTTCCTTCCTATTCCGCTTAAAGAAGCTAAGCTAGCTATGTCCTTTTTCACCCCTTTTGTTATCCTTATCAAAGGAAGCTCAAAGAAGTTGCTAGAAATTCCAACTATTCTTGCCAGCTTAGAGTAAGAATAAACTATCCACCTAGCAGATTCTATGAGCCTGTACAAGTCCCCCGGCTCAACGGCAAACCTGTCCATAAGCTCCTGTTCCGAAAACTCGTTGACCCAACCGTATAAAGCTAGGAAGGTTCTTGCTGAGCAATCCTCGTCGAAAAACTCTTCGAGCTCAAAGTTTTCGTTTAATATTTGCATCATTTCAACTTCGTCCTTCTTTCTAGAAGTTAAAATGGGCTCCATGTCTTCAGATGAAGAAAGTAAGCAGAGTATCGGGAGCGTTGGGTCCTCTACATCCTTTAGCTTATCAGCGTGCCTTATGAAAGAGATGGCTGTTCTTGGGGAGATATAAAGTTTGGAAGTTAAATCGCCCAAAGGAGTCGTTTTGTACTTGCCGTTCTTAACGGCTATTATGAACCCGTTGTTCCTTAAAAACTCTATAGAAGAGAGCACTTGCTCTTCTAAAGGACCCTTTTGCTTATAGTAAAGCGTCCTTTCAAAAAACTTTAAAATGTCTTCTTCTCTTGCGTATCCTAAAATTGAAACTAAGGCTAAAACCATAGATGATAGCCCTTTTTGCAAAAGCTTAGAAGCTATGGGCTCGGGCTCTCCAAAAGCGTACTTTTCAAGGTAAGATTCAACCTGATACTCATCTTGTGCTATTATTATGCACTTACCGACCTTGTCGTACTTTGGCCTGCCCGCTCTTCCTGCCATCTGTTTATACTCTGTAACCTTTATTGGTTCTCTGTAATCGTTGTTGTACCTGTACACGGAGTTTATAATGACCGTTCTAGCAGGCAGGTTAACTCCTGCCGCAAGCGTTGGGGTGCTGCAGATGACCTTTATCTTGTTTTCCCTAAAGAGGTTTTCAACTAGCTTCCTGTAGCTTGCGGGAAGACCGGCGTGATGAAAAGCCACGCCTAAAGGTATAAGCGCTCTTAGCGTTTTTGTAAGGCTCGTTTCCTCTTCTTCTTCTGGATAAGACTGTTCAAGAGGGACCTGCGAGTACTTTTTAGAGACGCTTGATAATGTTTTAGCGAGCTCAAGAGCCTTCTTTCTGGTCTCCGCAAAGACCAAGCATTGACCCCCTTCTTTAAGCTCTTTGTAAACTATATCCTGCAATAAGGTGCCTCTTCTTTCTATTATCTCTTCGTCTCCGTTGCTATATATTAACCTATCATCGTAAGCGACCCCTTCTATTAATTTGACAGGCCTCCAATCGTCGTAAACAACATCTAACCCAAGCCACGAAGCTATTTCTTGATAGTTTTTAACCGTAGCAGAAAGGGCTAAAATTTGCGCCTTTGAAAACCAGCTTATCACCTCGGTGAGCACAAACTCCAAAGTTCCTCCCCTTGATTCGTCGTCAAGCAGATGAACCTCATCAAAAACAAAGAGCCCAACCTGTGAAAGCCACTTTGTTTTGTGCCTTATTATGCTGTCAAGCCTTTCGTTCGTTGTTATTATTACGTCAAACTCGCCCAGCTCAGACGGCTCTACATAGTAATCGTCCCCAGTGCTTACGGTCACCTTTATCTGCCTTCCGGCTTCAGCATAAATCCCGTTAAAGAAGCCCTTAAACTCTTCAAACTTTTCGTTGGCTAAAGCCTTTAAAGGCGTTACATAGATTACCTTTTCTTTTCTATCTAAAAGGGCTTTTGAAGCGGCCAAGAGAGCTAACAAAGTCTTCCCGCTAGCAGTAGGGGTCACGATCAATAGGTTCTTTCCCTTAAGAAGCCCTTTTTCGATGGCCTTTTGCTGAGGGGGCCAGAGCTCTGAATAGCCGCTTTCTTTTAGCTTTTTAACGACTACGTAGGGGAGCTCCAGCTCTTCTACTAACATCCTAAAAATATTTTGTGTTGGGTTTTATTAAATTACTGTAAACAAAGAAATGATATACAGGATCACAGAGGTTAAAAACATGATCCCCCATATCTTCTTGCTCCACCTAAACACCTTTCTTCCGTCTAAGATCGCTATAGGCAGCAGGTTGAATAAAGCTATAAAAGAATTGAAGTAAACCGCTGTAAAAAGAAAGCTGTATCTAAATAAAGCCAAAGGTAGCAGTATTACAGCCATGATTAAATTAACTATAGGCCCCCAGGCAGATATTTTTCCCATAGTCTCGTCGTCTGCAAAGCCGTAAACCACGGTTGCCCCAGGAGCGATTATCTTAAATGGCAAAAACGCAGTAACTAGAGTGAGTATTGCCCATATCCACTGAACTCTGAACTCTGCGTAAAGCCCATTTCTTATAGCTGAAATCTTGTGAGCGTACTCGTGAAGTATAAAGGCAAGGATAAAAAGGACGCTGTTTATTAAGAGCCCCGTCGTCGAGAAATAGCCTATCCAGGTGATCCCAACGATCCAAACAATTAAAGACCCTATAATTAAGTTTAAAGCTTCCCTCCTGCTTGGGCTGCTGGGGTAACCAAAACTCAATTTTACTCCTCGTCTATGAACTCTTCGGGCTTCGGAACCTCAGGAGGCAAGCCTTTCCTCTTCCTTATTGAAGCTATAAGCTGAGGAAGCATGTTTGCTGGGACAGGAGCCCATCCTTTGAAGCTCGTGTTCCAGACAGCCTTGCCCGCAGTTGCTCCCCTCATTACTTCCGCTAAGTCAAAGGTTTCTGCCGCAGGTATCTCACCCTGTATCACTGCGAAAATGTCCTTCTGCGTCATGTTAATTATCTTTCCGCGTTTGCTTGTGATGACGCCTATCGCCGGGCCAAGAATGTCTGCTACGCCTTTAACTTCTATAGAAAGTATAGGCTCAAGAAGGGTAGGTTTAGCTAAGAGCATAGCGCCCAGCACAGCCCTTCTAGCAGCAGGCATAAGCTGCGCGTAGGTCCTGTGCGCTGGGTCTTCGTGAGGCACGAAGTGGTGCAATATTACTTTTACTCCTCTTACGTATTCATAAGCCAGAGGGCCGTTTGTCATAGCGTCTATGAAACCTGCCCTTAAGCTGTCCATGCTTTCCTGCAAGAACTGGACACCTTTCGTCTGGTCAACGAATACGTTTCCTCTTTCGTCTATAGCTACAACGCCTCTAGCTTCATCTGCGTCCCATCCATGATCCCTTAGTATCTTAGCGATTTGTTTTCTGTCCATGTTTTCGTTTATTTGACCTGTTATGATTAGGTTTATCGTTTCCTCATCAAGAGGCTCGACCCTTATGTAGACCTTGTTGTGCTTGTTAGGACTCTTAGCCATCACAGGGCCAGCTTTCGTAGTTATAGTTTCCCTGTAGTTTATGAGCGGCTTGCTCGTTATTATTTCAATCCCTTGTTCCTGAATTAAAGTTGTTGCTATCTCTAGGTGGAGAACGCCCATTCCAGAAAGCAGCGTTTCCCCAGTTTCTTGGTTTATTGTAACCACCAAGTTAGGGTCTTCTATGTGCATGTTTTGCAAAATTTCAATAAGCTTAGGCAGATCCCTAGGGTTCTTAGGCTCTACAGCTATAGTTACAACGGGTTCACTTACGTATTTTATGCTTTCAAACGGAACCATGTCCTTTATGCTCGAAAGCGTTTCCCCAGCTGTCGCGTGCTGGAGCCCAAGAAGGGCAGGGACGTTTCCAGCAGGTAAGTACCCGACTATCTCTCTAAACGGTCCCATGAACATGCTTACGCTCTGAACCCTTTCTTGCCTCTTGGCGTTAATCAAATAAAGAAGGTCTCCGTCTCTCACTGTTCCGCTAAATAGCCTCCCTACCGCCACGGGACCTGCTTGCGGGTCGACGACTACGTTTGTAACCATCATTACAGTTGGGCCGTTTTCATCGCACTCTATCATCGCTTTATAGACGTCGCTGTTTGGGTCTCCCTTCCATATCTTTGGGATCCTGTACTTTTGGGCTACGTGAGGAGGCGGGATGTGCCTAATGACCATTGATAGAATAGCTTCATGGAGCGGGAACTTTTCAACAAGCTCGGATATGTTTCCGCTGTTGTAGCCTTCGTAAACATCCTTAAACCCCATGTTCCTTGCCTTTGCCATACTTAGGGTAAAGCCCCACCTGTCCTTTGAGCTCCCAAAAGCTACGCTGTCGTTCACTATGCTAACCTTAAACTTATCCTTAAACTCAGGCTCAGCATAAATATCAATCAACCTGTTTACGTCGTTAATTATGTTTGATAACCAGGTCTGCATCTTTTCAGGGGTGAGCCTAAGTTCTTTAATCAGCCTGTCAATCTTGTTAATATAGAGAACGGGCCTTACCCTTTCGTCCAAAGCCTGCCTCAAAACGGTTTCTGTCTGAGTCATCACCCCTTCTACAGCGTCAACAACAACTACAGCTCCGTCAAGGGCCCTTAAGGACCTAGTCACTTTTCCGGTAAAGTCTATGTGCCCTGGAGTATCTATCATGTTAAAAACGTACGGCTTTCCTTCGTGCTCATAGTACAGAGTTACGTTGGCCGCCTTTATCGTCATCTGCCTCTTTTGCTCAAGCTCCATATAATCGAGAGCTAGAGCCTGTCCAGCAACGGACGGGCTTAACATTCCTGCCGCTGCAAGCAAAGAGTCCGATGTTGTGGTCTTTCCGTGGTCTACGTGCGCTATAATACCAAAATTTCTTATCTGATCTTTATTGGAGATTACCTTTAAAGCTTCAGCAGTAGTTTTAAACCTTGGCATCTTTCAGTTCACCTTCTACTATAACTGCATTTACCTGATAAGTGTCATCTGCAATAGTATTGCCTCTAACGAGCTTTCTTCTCCTTTCCCCCTTTCTCTTGGGCCTAAAGCCAGGGGGACCGCTTAAAAGAACGTATTTTTTAACAGGCCCTTCTATGTCGGGCCTGTGAGGGATTCCGGATTTATCGGTAGCCCCAGTTATCTTAAACTTTATGTTCCCTAAGCCTAATACGCTGCCGTCAATTATTTCGCCTATTTTCCTTCCTACCAAAACCGATGATAGGTTCCCTTTTATTTCTATCTTTTTTGCTGTTCTAGTTTTAGGGTCAGATAACACTAGCTGAATATCGCCCATGACGCTTTTATCCTATTAATTCGATATTAAAAAGGTTATCCTCAAAAATTGCAGGTTACACAAAATCAGGCCATTTAAATATAAAAGAATAAAGATTATGAGGGCGCGACCGAGCTTTCTGCCGCTAGCTTCGACCTTATGCTGAGAGGAACGTAGTCAATGCCCATTCTCTTGAACAAGTTTTCGTCTTTGGGGTAATGATACAGGTAGCTTGGCCTTACGTAGTAATCGTTCTTTATCTTTTTGCCAGTCTTCTTCTCCCACTCTTCTATGCTTATCGAATACTTCTTCTGAATTCTGTCCCTGTACCACTCAGGTATCACATTAAACGTGCAGAACGGTATTATTCTACCGTCTGGAGTTAAGTAATGTATGTCGCACCTTCTAACCCTTTCCTCATCATGATTATATTTGTCCTGGAAGTGCATCATCCCTACAAAAAGCGACTTCATCTGAAGCTGTCCAAGCGAGCTGTAATCGTGCTTGACGATTATGTTTATTAAAAGCCTAGTCAAGTTCAGCCCAGAAGGCATCTTATCTTTGTTTATGAACCTATGAAGGTTCATTATTACTGATAAACCAACTATGAACTTGTTTTCTCCTCTTTCGATCTTTTCAGCTTTCTCTTCTAAGAACTTCAGCAAGCCGTCTACGTCGACAAACCTCGTTATTGGTACCATCTTTCCGTTGTCGTTAAATATATACGTCGCAGCCCCACAAGCAAAGTGCGTGGTGAGCTCGTACTTTAGCTCTCCAGTAAAGGCCTCGACGAACCTAGAAAGAGGCATTGCCGCGGGTACTGGGAACCAGTCCTCTTGCTTAACTTCCCCGTTTGTCTGTTCTTCGATCCTCTCTATCACTTCTGGTATAGTTATTCTAAACCTCTCCCTTTCATGCCTTGGAACCCTTCCCACTAAGGAGACAGGCTGATAGTTTATTCCCCTAACTATATCCATGTTAAAGAAAGCAAATCTAAGCATGTCCCCAACTTCGTGATCATTAACTGTCTTAATTACCGTTGGAACAAGCACGACCCCTAGCCCAACTTTTCTGCAATTGTTGAGAAGCCCTGGGATCTCCCAGTAATTCTTCGGGTTTGTCTCTGGCGTTACGCCGTCAAAGCTTACGTACAGAGTGTTAACCCCTGCCTCTCTTACTTGCCTACATAACTCTGGGTCCCTTGAGAGCCTTATGCCGTCCGTATTAAGTTGTATGTGAGTTATCCCTTCTTCTTTTACAGCCTTGATGATGTCCACTATATCGTCCCTTATAGTTGGTTCTCCTCCTGTCAGCTGAACAGCAACCCCATGAATCGGCTTTTCGTTTAATAGGTTCCTGACCATGCTTCTAATTTGATCGATCGTTGGCTCGTATATGTAACCAGCCTTTTCAGCATAGAAGAAGCAGTACCAGCAATTAAGGTCGCATCTGTTAGTTACAACGATGTTAGCCAGCGCCGTGTGGCTTAGGTGGTTGCTGCAGAGCCCACAGCTAGCAGGGCAGGTTATGTTGTTTACGTAAGTCTTTGGGTTTTGGATGCCAATTCCGTCCCTCGCGTACTTTGAGAACCTTTCGTACATTTCGTAAGATCCAAAGTAAACATCCTCAAAGTAACCGTGCTTAGGACAAGTCTTTCCTATATATACAACTCCATCGCGCTCGAATATCTCAGCGTCTATAACCCTGTTACATTCGGGGCATATGCTCCTTGTTATCCTAAGCACTCTCTTTCTAGATTCTTGTTTCTCTGCTACCTTCTGCTCTACTAAAACCATAAGAACCTTTTAGCCAGGATATTTAAAAGTATTTTTAACAAATAAACTAAAAAATTTAAAAATTTATGGCCAAACTCCCCTTAGCTTTATTGCCTCAGCTACCCTTGAAACGGCTAAGACCAGCGCTGCAGTCCTCATGTCAGTCTTGTACTTTTTGCTTGTTTCATAAACGTCGTTGAACGCTTTTGTCATTTTCTCTTCAAGCATCTTGTTAACTTGGTCAAGAGACCACTGCAGCCTCTCTAAGTTCTGAACCCATTCAAAGTAGCTAACGGTTACACCTCCGCTGTTAGCTAAAATGTCTGGGATCACAAATACCCCTTTCTGGTATAGGATCTCATCCGCTTCAGGGGTTGTAGGGCCGTTAGCCCCTTCCCCAATGATCTTTGCCTTTATCTTATCGGCGTTTTGTTTTGTTATCACCTGCTCTAAAGCTGCTGGAACTAGAACGTCTACGTCTAACTCGAGTATCTCTTCGTTTGAAATTTTCTCGGCGTCCTTGTATGTTGTAACTGTTCCGGTCTTCTGTTTTTCTTCAAATACCTTGTCGACGTTGAGCCCGTTTTTGTTATAAATTCCGCCCTTTGAGTCGCTAACCGCTACAACCTTCATCCCATACTCCTTTGCCATAATCAAAGCGGCGTTAGAACCAACGTTTCCAAATCCTTGAATGGCTACTGTAGCGCCTTTTACCTTTAGGTTAAGCTTCTTAGCGGCTTCTGCAACAACTATAGCAACGCCTCTTGATGTTGACTCGTTCCTTCCTAGGCTGCCTCCTACTTCAACCGGTTTACCGGTTATAACCCCAGGCTCCAGATGCCCTTTTAGTATGCTATAAGTGTCCATGATCCAAGCCATGTGCTGAGGACCTGTATAAACGTCTGGAGCTGGAACGTCCTCGTAAGGACCAATTATGCTTGATATAGCGTAAGCGTACCTTCTAGTTAACCTTTCTATTTCACCCTGTGACATTGACTTAGGGTCGCAAACTATGCCCCCTTTTGCGCCGCCTAGGGGCAGGTCCAAAACAGCAGTCTTCCAAGTCATCCACATGGCTAAAGCCCTAACCTCGTCTAGGCTAACGTTTGGGTGGTACCTGATGCCTCCTTTATAAGGACCCCTAGCGTTGTTGTGCTGCACCCTGTAGCCTATAAAGACCTTAATTTTCCCGTTGTCCATCCTTACTGGCAAAGCAACCTGAACTTCCCTTTGAGGATGAGATAGAATCTCCTTTATATCTTCCTCGAGGTTCATTATGTTTGCGGCCTTGTTCAGCTGTTGTAAAGCCATTTCCCAAGGCGTTGCTTTTTCATTAGAAGCCTTTGTGCTCAATTTCGCATCAAAATATATAAAAATAGTGCGCTTATAAGCATTATTCTGAAAAATTTTTATAATAAAACAAAAATTATTACAATTTTACATTAAATCAACTTAAATCAAAAACTCCTTAGCTAAACTTACAGCTAAAATAAAAATTTGTGAACTACTTGATGTACCAAGGCAGGAGAGGAAGCCTGTAGACCCTCTTTCCTATGGCGTCAGCTAAAGCGTCAGCGAGCGAAGCCCCAACGGGAATTATTCCTATTTCACCGACACCCTTAGCCCCAAAGGGTCCCAGCTCTTCGTAAGTTTTAACAAACTCTACGTTTATCCTTGGCGTATCTGCGGCCGTTGGAACTATGTAGGTTGTGTAATTTATGTTTAAAGGCCTGCCATCTTTATCATAATTATATTCTTCTGTTAACGCGTATCCTAGCCCTTGTATTACCCCACCTTCAACCTGCCCCGCCGCTATTGCTGGGTTTATCACGTTGCCTATGTCCGCTATGAAGTCTACTTCAACCGGTTGAACCTTATTAATTAGCTCGTCGACGGCAACTTTAGTAACCATAACTCCATAAATGTAAACCATATGAGGGACTTCATAGGTCCCTTCAACAGGCTCCGGATATCTTGGGACTTCATAGGTTGCTTCAAACTTCGTAGATTTTCCCTTTGTCTTTAACCTTTTAGCAAGGTCATATATAGAAATTGATTTCTCGTTGTAATAGAAGTAGCCTTTATCGTATTTAATGGCCGAGCTCATAGTCATGAAGTAAGATGCAGCTTCGATCTTCAGCTCTTCTAGAGCCTTTTCGCAGGCCTTCATAAGAGCTCCTCCAGCGTTGAACGTTGACCTAGAAGCGCTAGAACCTCCAGAATCTGGGGCATACTTTGTATCAGAATGATAGACTTCGATCTGAGACATTGGAATTCCAAGCTTTTCAGCTACAAGCTGGGCGTGCCCTGTGTTTATCCCTTGTCCGTAGTCCACGTTGCTGAACATTACTTTTACCTTCCCTTCAGGGGCAATTTCTATAGCAGCCGTTGGGAACTCCGGCAAGGTCCCAAAACCAACTCCTTTAATTGCTACAGCAACTCCAACCCCAGTCCTTTCAAAAGGACCTCTCGGGTTTGGCCTGTAAAACAGTTCTTTTGCCCTCTTTAAAGCTTCTTCTAGACCTTCGGAATGCCTTATTATATTGTTAAAAGGCCCTTCTTCCCCGGTCCTAAGAATGTTCTTTAACCTGAAGTCTATTGGGTCAACCTTAAGCTCGTCAGCCAGCTCGTTCATCATGCTTTCTATTGCAAAGTTGCTTTCTGGAGCGCCAAATCCTCTAAAAGCAGAGGCTATCCCGTTGTTTGTGTAGACTAGGTAAGCGTCTATAACGTAGTTCGGTACTTTGTAAGGTCCGTTTATGGTCTCTATGCTGACGTCAAGTATAGTGGGACCAAAGCTCTGGTAAGCTCCGGAGTCTAGGTATATCGTTGCTTCGTTTGACAAAAGGTACCCTTCTTTTGAAACTGCTGTCCTTAGCTTAATCTTGGAAGATGTCCTGTGAAAGCCTGCCACCCCGCTTTCTTCCCTGCTCCAAGCAAGCTTAATCGGTCTTTTGGTTTTGTAAGCTAAAAGAGCTAAGTGTATTTGAACAGTAACGTCGTCTTTTCCCCCGAAGGCTCCTCCCGTAGGAGAATTTTTAACCCTTATTTTCTCTAATGGTATACCCAGCACTCTAGCTATCTGCAGCTTATCTCTGTATGGATATTGACCTCCAGCAATTATGTTTAGCACACCGTCTTCATCAAAATAAGCTACCCCTCCTTCAGGTTCAAGGAACATGTGCTTTTGCATTGGCGTTTCATAGGTCCTTTCAAGAACCAAGTAAGCGTTGCTCCTGGCCTTTTCAACGTCCCCTTTCCTAACCACGGTGTGCCTAGCTATGTTTCCTTTATCGTGAATCTTAGGGGCGTTTTCGTCTAAAGCTTCATCAATGGTTCTAACCACTGAAAGCGGGGTTATGTCAACCTTTATCCTGCTAAGAGCCTCTAGCCCAGCTTCCGGGGTTTCAGCGGCTACCAAAGCTATTGGCTCCCCATAGTACCTAACTTTATCGTATGCAAGAACAGGTATCTCAGGGACTATGGCTCCATAACCGTTTAAAGCGGGTATGTCTTTGTAAGTTAAAACGGCTTTGACCCCAGGGATCTTTTCAGCGTCTTCTGTGTTTATACTGTTTATCTTTCCGTGCGCTACCTTGCTTCTATAAACAAAGCCGTAAAGCGCGTTCTCGAGCTTAATGTCCGTTACGTACAATATTTTTCCAGTGACCTTATCAACCGAATCGATTCTGGGTATAGACTTGGTTATGTACTCATATTTAGTTACGTATTCAGTTAACATGCCTTCCACCACCAATAGGAGGAAAAACTATAAGCTTATCACCTTCGCTAACTTTATCTTCTAGCTTTGCTGGAAGTCCGTTTTTTATTATGACTATGTATATCCTTTCGTTTATCCCGAGCTTTTTTAAGACGTCTTCAACAGATGAACCCTCGCTTACTTCAACCACGTGCAACCTACCTCCATACTGATATATGTAAGGTCCAGCCAACTCAACCTGGACCTTCAAGGCCGTATTCTACCTTCTTTCCCATACCTTTCATTATCTTGTAAAGAGCTTCGTAAACCAATCCGTAAGTTGCCTTCCTTCTGTATTCCGCTGTTCCCCTTATGTCGGTTATAGGCTTCGTGGCCTCCATAGCTAGCTTTGCGATTTTCTTGATATTTTCTTCGTTTAACTCGCTTCCCTTGGCCGCTTCTTCGGCCTCAACGGCCCTAATTACGGTCGGAGCAACAGCCCCTAAAGCAAGCCTAAGGTAGCTAATCCTTCCTTGATCTAGCTTAAGTATTCCCGCTACGCTTACTACGGAGATTGCGTTTGCGCTTCTCAATCCAAGCTTTTCAAAGAAATAATAAGACCCGGCTTCCATCTTTTGCACTGAAACTTCTGTAATCAGCTCGTCGGGCTCCCTAACCGTTTTTCTAGGTCCAAGGAAGAACTTATCTACTGGGACTTCCCTGCTTCCTCCCTTTTTCTGCAGTTTAACTTTAGCGTTCAATACGTATAAAGGAGGTATGCTGTCACCGGCCGGACTAGCCGTCCCCAAGTTGCCCCCTATAGTTCCCAGATTTTGAATCTGCGGGGAGCCTATCTGTCTTACGGCTTCAGCTAAGATGGGGGCGTAAGCGTTTATCAGAGGGGAACGCCTTATCTCCCTATACTTCGTGGCCGCCCCTATTAGTATAACCGTGTCCTCTTCTTTTATGTAGCTCAGCTCAGATACATAAGAAAGATTAAGCAAAGCCTTTTCCTTTAAAACCCCGTCTTTAATCATGACCATTACGTCTGTTCCCCCAGCAATCGGCCTTATAGAATCTCTTTTTTGGCTAAGTATTTCAAGAGCTTCGGCCAAGCTCTTTGGAGAATAAACTTCTATCTGACTGTACATCTT
Organism: uncultured Nitrososphaerales archaeon; assembly: GCA_964343315.1. Classification (GTDB taxonomy): domain Archaea; phylum Thermoproteota; class Nitrososphaeria; order Conexivisphaerales; family UBA164; genus CAYFFZ01. The sequence continues at coordinate 25,649 of CAYFJA010000003.1, read as the reverse complement.
ACTTCTTCACCACCTTCTTTATTGCGCTAAGTATCCTTGGATACGCCCCACACCTGCAGATGTTCCCGCTTATCCCCTCTAATATTTCTTCGTCGGTTGGGTTTGGGTTTTCGTTTAAAAGCCCCTTAGCTGCCATAATAAATCCGGGAGTGCAATATCCGCACTGTAAAGCTCCCTCCTCAATAAATGCTTCTTGAATTGGGTCGAGCGTCCCGTTTTTCTCCAGGCCTTCTACCGTCATTATGTTTTTCCCTTCTACTTGTGAGATCATAACCAAGCAGGAAGTAACGGCCTTTCCATCCATAAGAACTGTGCAGGCGCCGCATTCACCTGCTTCACATCCGGGCTTAACGCTAGTTATCCCGAGATCCTCCCTAAGGACCCTCAAAAGGCTTTTTGCTGGAGGAGCTGTAACAGAAACTTTTTTCCCGTTAAGGTAAAAACTAACTGTTATCTCCATCGTTTTAGCTTAATTCAATAAAGATATAAAATTTTTCTTGCTTAATTTGAAAACTTATAAAAAAGTAAAGGGTCCTTCATTTATTCCATACTTGTTTCAATTATTGGCGTTGTATGTTTTATATTCTTTTTTAATGCGTTGTACAAAACTGCTTTTTAAAAATATACAAGCTGTTTAAAATGCGCAATAAATATTCAAGGAGTATATTCAGAATACTTAGCCGCATAATCCCCTAATACTGGAGCTTTTATATCTTCGCCGTTGTAGGCTTTATATCCAATATACATTCCGTAAACCCATATTAAAAAACCCAACAAGGGGCCTACAAAAGGAATGAAAAACAGCACGGCGTTCAAAATTATGGCAATAACTCCAAGGAATATGGCTTGAAGGGCGTGGAACTTTACCCTTTTATCTTTTTGTCCCTCTGTTACAAAAACTATTATCCCAGTTATCCAAGTTAACAAGTATGTTAAAATATAAACGATGCGACCTTTTTCTTTTTGCACTACTTTATATTTCCTTCCGTATTAATAAGCTTTATTTAACCATAAATCAATAGCAAAAAGTTGAACCTTTACTTTGAATGTAGCTTTTTTAAAATATCATAATTTATATATTATCGTTTATTGGTGAGAATTTTTATCTACAGGAACTCTGCTCTTTAAATCTTCTTTATAATCTATGTCTATAAGTATCCTTGAAGTCCCTAGTTCTAGTCTATGTATTTCAGTTTGGTGATTATTAAGCAACCCCTTCAGGCCTTTAAGCTCTTCAGAAATGCTTAGCAAGTCTTCTCTTAAAGAGACATCAACTAATATCGGGTGCCCTCCTCTTCCTTCAAAAGTTGGTACTATTATCTTTGCTTTTGTGCTTTCATAATAACTTATGATCTTTTCGCAGATCCATCTTCTTAGATACGGCATGTCTCCAGGAGTTATCAGATAAGCTTTTCGAGGCAAAACAGAGCTAACTCCAACTTTTATCGAAGAACTCATGCCACCATCTTTAAAGTTCGGGTTGTAAACCAAAGTTACTTTTTCAGTTTTTAAAAGACCTTCTATTTTATCTCTTTCAAACCCTGTTACTACAACTACGCCAAAGTTATCTAAAGAACATTCGTCTAGAACCCACTTCAATATAGGCTTGCCGTTTATTTCGTATAAAAGCTTGTTTTCCCCAAACCGTTTAGATTCTCCAGCAGCCAGAACTATAAAAGCGTATTCGGGTTTCGAAGCTTTATCCATGTTTTTAAAATATTATTAGCGAAACTTAAAAAAGCTTTTAGTAAACCCACATGGGTAATGAAAATAGGCGTAATTGGAATAGGTAACATGGGTTATGCTTTTGCTATTGCGCTATCTAAATCTAAAAACGACCTTGTTTATGTTTATGATAAATCTAAAAAGCTCAATTTTAGAAAAAAGAATATAATTAAAACGAATAGCATAGATGAACTTTTAAATTCTAGCGAAATAATTTTCATAGCAGTTAAACCAAAGGATGCAGACAGTCTTTTAGATTACATCGCTCCTATGAGCAAAGGGAAAACGTTTGTTTCTGTTGTGGCCTTTTACCCTTACCAAAAGCTCGCAGAAAAACTGGCTGGTTCGCAAGTTTGCAAAATAATGACCAACGTAGCTTCTGAAATTGGGGAGGCGCCGGTTTTGGCTTACTGCGACCATGATGTTTATGAAAATATTAAGGTTATCTTAAAGAGGTTAGGGAAGCCTTATTATGTTGATGAAAAAATTTTAGATGCTTTAGTGCCCATCGTTGGAAGCGGGCCAGCCATCTTGTCTTATTTCTTAGAGTCTCTATCAGAATACATGCTTTTAGTGGGTCTTGAAAAGGATCAAGCAGATCAAATAGTTAACGAGCTAGCTTACGTTACGGCTAAATACATAATTAAGAAAAAGATCAATTACTACGACCTATACAAAAAAGTAACAACGCCTGCAGGAATTACAGTTAAAATTCTGAAAGACTTTGATAAAAAATCTATGAAAGGCAACGTAATAGAAGCTATATATTCTAACGTAAGCGAAAAATTAAAATTATAAAGGCGCCGGCACCGCTGCTTCGCGAGGGCTTGCGCACCTCACTAACACAGCGGCGGTGGTAGGTTTTACTTCCGGGTTCGGATGAGACCGGGTAGGACCCTACCCCTATGGCCGGCTGTTAACTATATCTGCTTTTGTTATTTAAGCGTTTCTTACATTCTATTTTTATGGATATTAATAAATAATCAGTTTTTAAATTAAAAAAGGATGATTAAGCTTATTGCCGTAGATGTCGATGGAACGTTAACAAATAAAGACGGAACTATAAACCTCGATAGCGTGAAGGTCCTGAGAGGATTGAAGGAGAAAGGGATAGAAGTAATGTTAGCTACGGGAAGAAGCATTTTTGAAACTTATACTCTATCTAAGTTTTTGGGTTTCGCTAATTTCGGGATCGGAGAAAACGGGGGCGTTATATACTATAAAGAGCCGACAAGAGTGAAACTTTTCGGAAACTTCAACGACGCCCTTTATGCTTATGAGTATTTAAGCAGAGAATTTGAAGGTATAAAAATAAATCAACGGATGCCCAGGCTCACCGAAATACTCTTAGAGAGAAACTTTGACAAAGAAGCAGCGAACAAGCTTCTTAATAAAATTGGATTCAAAGTTTTAGACAGCGGAATTGTTTTTCACCTTTCCTCCTTGGAAATAAATAAGGGAGTAGCTTTAAGATACTTGTGCGAAAGCTTAAAAATCAAAAAGGAAGAAGTTGCTTCAATAGGTGATAGTGAAGTCGATGTTCCAATGTTTAAGGTTTCAGGATATGCCTTTTTAGTCAACAAAAACTTCCAAATAGACGAAAAAGAATTGTCTGATACTAAGTTAATAAAAACCAAAACGCAAGGCCCTGAAGGAGTCATAGAGGCAGTCGAATGGTTGATGAACAATGATCTCATACAATACTGAATTAAACAGCCTTTCCAAAGCTATAAACGATGCTTTAACTAAGCTTGGGGAAAAAGTTGAGGGACTATACGTTGGAGAGCCTACTGATGAAAGTTACGGGGACTATACAACTAACGCTGGATTTTTACTGGCTAAAAAACTGAAAAAGAGGCCAAGCGAAGCAGCTTCAGATCTGCTGAGCCATGTTAATTTAGAAGCAAAGTACTTAGAAGCTTATGTTCATCCTAGCGGTTTCATAAATTTTAAGTTAACAAACTCCTTTTTTTACGACTTTTTGAATTACATAAATTCAAACAAAGGCTTCGGAATAATAGAAGGAATTAAAAAGAAGAGAATAATAATTGAGCACACAAGCGTAAATCCTAACAAGGCTCTGCACGTGGGACATGCAAGGAATGTTGTCCTTGGAGACACTATTTACAGGCTTTTCAAGAGGTTGGGACATGAAGTTACTGTGCTCAACTACATAGACGACACCGGTGCTCAAGTAGCGGACTTAATAGTGGGGTTTAAGTATTTGGGATTTCCGGTTGAAAGTTCAGAAAAGTACGACCATTACTGTGGGGACGTGGTATATGTGAAAGCAAATCAGCAAATAGAACAAAACGAAGAGCTCAAAAAGAAAAGGAGCGAAGTGCTTAAGGATTTAGAGGAAGGAGGAGAAATATATCGGTTTGCTAAACCGATTATAGAAAAAATCGTTCGGGAACAACTGAAAAGCGCATGGTCTATAGGTGCTAGGTATGATATACTTAATTGGGAAAGTCACTTTTTACACGGAGGTTACTGGGAAAGAATGTTTGAGCTGCTCAAAGAAAAGGGTCTGGTTAAATATGAAACTGAAGGAAAAAACAAAAACTGCTGGGTGCTTTTCGATAAGAAAGTTTTAGTTAGAAGCGATGGGACGGCCGTCTACATTGCAAAAGATCTTACTTACGCGGCCTGGAAGCTAGGCTTAATACCGGATGAGTTTTATTATGAGGTTTTTGTCAAACAGCCAGATGGCACAGATGTGCTAACAACTTCCTTAACAGGAACGCTGAAAAGTATTTACAAGCCTGCTGACGAAGCCTATATTTTAATAGATTTAAGGCAAAAACCCCTTCAAGATCTTATAAAACAGACGCTTTCGTACCTATCCTCTTCTCAAAGCTACAATGTAGTTGCATATGGTTTGGTTGCGCTCTCAAAAAACACGGCGGAAAAAACCGCAAATTTAAGCATAAACAAAAGGTTTGTTCATATGTCCGGCAGAAGCGGAATCTATTATAATTTGGATGACCTATTAGAGGCTTTAAGAGAAACTGCGCTAAATATAATAGAAAAGAGAAACCCGAGCCTTAAAAATAAAGATGATGTAGCCTCTAAGGTTGCTGTTGCTGCAATCAGGTATTCTCTTCTGAGGCCCGATTTGGAAAAACAAATAACTTTTGACATTGATGAAGCGTTAAGGCTAGAAGGAGATACTGGGCCGTATATTCAGTACGCTTACGCAAGAGCTTTTAAGATCCTCGAGAAAGTTAATTTTACAGTTGATGCTTTGAAAGAAAACGATCTTAAAGAACTAAGTGAAGAAGAAAGAAGGCTATTGGTACAAATGAGCAAATACGATCATGTGCTTTTAAAAGCTGCTTCGTCAATAGCGCTTTCTGCTTTAGCTAATTATGCCCACGAGCTAGCGTTTAGGTTTAACGTTTTTTACGAAAAAAAGAGAGTCTTAGATGAACCTTCAGAACCTGCCAGAAGATTTAGGCTTGCTTTGGTTAATGCTTTCTACTATGTGTTAGGGGACGTCATGGATGTGCTTGGTATCCCAAGGCTAAATGAGCTATAGCTTTGCGTTTATTAGCGCAGAGCTTATATTTTCTTAAATACCAATAAATGCAAGAATATGAATAAAACTTCGGTTTATGAAAACCTGTTACAAAAAAGCAAAACGAATAAATTATGTTTGCCTTTATTAGATCCAGTAAATTTTTTAGAGGAAGAAAAACTTTCGAATGTTATAAACAGGATAAATAAGGATCTGGTCGATGCGTTTTTAGTAGGAGGATCAACGCTCGTTTCACAAGAAGATCTTGATCAAATAATCACGAGGCTCAAAAGTCTAGCAGACAAGCCTGTTATAATATTTCCAAACAACGTTAGTTCAATATCAAAGAAAGCTGATGCAATACTATATATGATGCTGATGAATTCTAACACCACGTACTATTTAATAGAAGCGCAGATGCTGGCTTCACCGCTCATAGAAAGATACGGCTTAGAAACTATATCTACTGGTTATGTCGTGATTAATTCTGACAGCGCTGTATCCCATATTGGGCATGCTAGAGCAATTCCTAACATACCTGAGTTGGTTGGCTTATATGTCTTGGCTGCAAAGCATTTTGGATTTAAAGTAGTTTACTTAGAAGGAGGGTCTGGCACGAGTTCTCCATTAAACGGCAGGCTTGTTAAATATTGTAAAGATTTATTCCCTGGACTTTTGCTGGTAGGAGGCGGCATAACAAACCCAATGA
>CAYFJA010000003.1:4101-19595 GCA_964343315.1 uncultured Nitrososphaerales archaeon | reverse complement strand
TTGCCGAGAACGGCGCAGACGGAATTGTTATAGGAAACCTGTTAGAAATGCAAGAGGGTTCGGAAAAATTTAATGAAATATGCAGAACGATTAAAAAACCTCTTTGATATAGCCTTCTAAGACCTCGCGGAGCTTATCATAAAGCTCATCGCTCTGAACCGATAAAACATTTTTTAAGTTGTTTGAAATCTCTGCTAATAATTCAATGTCTTTAGCCCCAAGTGCATCTATAACGCTCATTAAAATAAAAGTAAGCAAACATCGCTGAATTTTTATCATGGCTCTTCTTCGTATAGTAGACTTTTCTCCGCTAGGTTTTTTAATAAAAGCCTTAAATTCGTGCAAATTATACAACAAATTACCTGTCTCATTTGAATATTTTTTATATATTAGAGAAATAAATTCTAATTCTGTTAAACATGAATTATCGATAATACGCTCAAATAACGATCTTATTTCATGATTTCCTTTTACGCTCATGTAAACTATACAATTTTGTATAGTTAAAAACGTTTATGGTATCATAAAAAACAAAAAGAACACCATAACTGATTTTTAAGTATTATTTAATATAAAATTAAGACAACCTAAAAGCTTAAAATTCTGAGATCACATCATTGACTTATAATGTTGCAAATTAACATCACAACAGTGATGTCAATGATTGCATTTTTAGTAGCAATGATTGCTCTAATTTTGGTTATTCTCATAAATAAATCCCTAAATCAAAAAATTAATGAAATTAATGATCTTCTTGTTTCAAAGAAATCTGAAGAAATGATAATTAATGATCTCTCTAAGTTGGAAGAGCTTACCATTAAGAAACCTCAAAAAGCCATAACTTATCAGGCAAATAGATTAAATGCAATAACCGGACTTAATGCTACCCAAATAAAAATATTGCAACTAGCATCAACGAAAGAGATAACAACAAATGATGTGATGCAATCAATTGACGTCACAAGGGAGCACGCTGCTAGGCTGTTAACTCAATTGTACAAATTAGGTTATTTAGAAAGAACAAATAATGAAAAGCCTTATAAATACATTATAAGTAATCAAGGTAAACAGTATTTAGAAAAAGAAACAGGTGTATAAAATGATAGTCCTTAACATTACACAACTATTAATTTGGATTTATGGTTCGCTTGGCTTAACTCTAGTAATATCATACTTATTAGCTAATTTTCTGAATTTTCTATTTATAAAAAAGAACAAGCTCGCAATTTTTAATTGGGAAATGAACGGGAAAGAGTATTTTTTAAGCGCTATATACATTAATATTTTAGCAGCAATAATTGCCTTTGTTGTGATCTGGATTTACTATCCTATATCACATCAATCATACTTATGGTTTAACATCATTGCTTCTTACATCACAAATACAAATTTACAGCACTTTATTAACCAGCAGATGTTTTTTGCTTCACAGACTTTAAGCTTAACTTTTTTACAATTTGTAGCTCCTGCAACAGGTTTGTCTTTTGGAGTTTCTGCAATAAGAAGCTTAACTTTGAAGAAATTAGGTAACTTTTACGATGATTTTGTAAAATCAATCCTTACATTAACCTTAATGACGTTTTTGCTTACATTATCTGTAGTATATTTAGGTTTACCGAGCGGCTTTCCTTTTAACTTTAAGAATAACTTTAGCGGGCCTCCTTTAGGCTACTATATAATTATCACTCTATTAGGGAATAACGGCGGAAACTACTATTCTCAGGGAATTGCCTACGGTCCTTCATTAACTGGGTCTCTAACCGGCATAATATACATTATGACGTTTTATTTGCTATCGTTTAGCCTTATATTTTTATTTGGAATAGCTAATAAAAACTTGAAGATCAGCGCTGCTTTATTTGTTTCAGTTCTAGCTTATTACGTTATATTTTCTTTAATTGCTTTGCTTGAAGTGCCAAAATATCTAGCCGTGTATTTGCCCTCTTTGTTAAACAAATATTCAGCGATAAGCTTGCTTTATGCTTCTATGTCCACAAACACAGGAGCTTCTGTTATACCTCTTCAAATAATAGGCGCGGTGCCCACAGCTATAATGATAATTATAATGATGGGCGATGCTCTTCCTGGATCTGTGGGATCAGGCTTCGCTTCCTTAATTTTTATAATTATTTTAACTATCTTTTTTACGTCTCTTATGAGCGGCAGAATGCCTAAGTTTTTAAATTATAAGTTAGAAACTTATGAAATTAAATACGCTTTTATGGGTTATGTACTCCATTTTGTTCTCGTATTGGCTTTTTTGCCTTTAGCTATATATTTTGTAAAGGCCTTTGCTTATACTCCAGGTTTAAGCTTCACTGAAATGTTGTGGGAAGTAATCTCTTCAAGCGTTAATAACGGATCCGATTATTATGGCGCGTTAGGTAATATAGCGAACTTAAACATAATAACTGGTGTCTTGATGGTTTTGGGCAGATACATAACCTTTGCTTTATTGATAAAGATTCTCGAATCTATTCAGAAGAAAGAGAAAACTTTTACACAAACGGATATAAAGGTTGACAGCTTAGCGTTCTCTGCATCTTTAATTTTCTTCATATTTTTGCTCGTCATAATAACTATGTTGCCCTTGCTAGCTTTGGGTCCTCTCTCCATAGGGTGAGACCTTATGGAGCTTTCTGACTTTTTATCGATCTTAAAGAACACCTTTCTAAGGCTTTCCCCTTTATATCTAACAAGAAATCCCGTAATGCTACTTACCGAAATTTCTTTCATAATAACTGTAGTTTATATTATTGTCTTTAACCAACTTAATAGATTCAACCTTTTAATTTCTCTTTTAATTCTGCTTACCGTTCTCTTTGGGACCTTTGCTGATTCTTATGCAGAACAGCAAGCAAAGGCTACAGCTACTTCTTTGCTAAAGATTACAGCTAACATAACCGTAAGAAAGGTTTTGCCTAATGGTTCTGAAGTTTACGTGGCGCCGGATGCGGTAGAAGCAGGAGATATAATTTTAATAAAAGAAGGAGAAACTGTTCCTTTAGATGGCGTTATAATTGAAGGTATAGCCGCTATTGATGAGTCTTTAGTGACAGGAGAGTCTTTGCCTGTAATTAAATCTATAAACGACGAAGTTATTTCTGGAAGCAAAGTCGTAAGCGATTGGATCAAAGTCAAAGTCACCAAATCAATCAAGGAGTCTTATGTATACAGGATTGCTAGCTTGATAGAAAAAACGAAAAGACCTAAAGGCGAAAGCGAAAAGCAACTGGACCTTCTGATTTTTGGTCTATCTGTAATTTTAAGCCTTGTTGTCCTTTCCTTGGGCCTTGTTTTATATTTATTACATTATCCGATAAACCTACCAATACTTTTAGGCTTTTATGTATGCTTGCTGCCTACTACCATAGGCGGTCTTGAAGAAGCTATCGGCATTTCGGGCCTTTCTAGGCTTTTAAAGATAAAAGTGGTGTCAAAGTCTGGAAAGGCCATTGAAGCTGCTGGAGACATAGATGTTGTTCTGTTAGACAAAACGGGAACAATAACTTTAGGGAGAAGAGAGCCCGTAAGGATTATACCTTTAGATGGACATACAGAGGATGAAGTCGCTAAAGCCCTGTTCCTTTCTTCTGCTCAGGATGAGACTCAAGAAGGGAAGGCGATAATAAGGTTTTTGCAGAACAAAAACTATATACCTAGTGAAATAGATCAAGCATTAACTTTAACATACCAAGAGTTTTCAGCTAAAACTAGAAAGAGCGGGCTTATATTCAAACCGATAAGGCTCCCTGGCAGAGACATGTATAAAGAATTAAGGCTTATTAAAAAGAAGGATTTTTACGGGGTTTATTTAAACGAAGAAGTCCCGATATACAAAGGAGCCCCAGATGTTATGAGAACCCTCTTTAAAACGCCTCCTGACTTTGATGAAAGGCTTGAGGAAATAGCTAAAGAAGGAGGAACGCCTTTAGCGGTCGCTTTAGGTGACGAGATAATTGGTTTAGTTGAGCTAAAAGATATCATAAAGGAAGGTGTTAAGAAACAGATAAAAGAGCTAAAAGAAATGGGAGTAGAACCTTATATGGTAACTGGAGATCATCCTTTAACAGCTAAAATAATAGCAAACGAAGTTGGAATAGATAAGGTTGTTTCTCAGGCCAAGCCTGAAGACAAATACAAAATTGCTGTCAAAGAACAGAGCGAAGGAAAAACGATAGCTATGGTGGGCGACGGCGCTAATGATGCCCCAGCTTTAGCCAGAGCTAATGTCGGTTTAGCCATGTACACTGGCTCAGAAGTCGCTAAGGAAGCAGCGAACATGATAGACCTTGAGTCAAATCCTTCAAAAATAATTGAGATAATTAAGCTCGGAAAGCAGTTACTAATTACAAGAGGTTCGTTAACTACTTTCTCTATTGCAAACGACGTTTCGAAGTACTTTGTAGTTTTGCCGGCTTTAATAAGCTTTTTAGCGATATCAAAAGAGCTTAACGTTTTGCGTTTGCCTTTGCATGTTGCTGTAATTTCGGCCTTAATCTACAACGCCTTTATAATACCAATTTTAATGCCCATAGCGATTAAAGGGGTTTCGCTTAGACCGAAATCGCCGAGAAGAATATTTTTAGAAAACCTATTCATTTATGGTATAGGAGGGGTTATTTTACCCTTTGTAGCTATAAAGCTAATAGGCGTTGTTATAATTAGCATGCACATAGCGCTGTAGCAATGAATGCGTCGTTGACTAAGCCACATTGAGTTCTAGCCAGCCTTTCTCTACTTTCCGTCCAACTTATGAGTTCTATATTGATGTTTATATTTTTGGGATCGTTTTTACCATAAAATTTTCTAGTTAAAGATGACGAAAAGCTTTAACTCAAAAGCAAGAATGTTCTCACGAGATTTGTGCTCGCGTTTTTTAAAAGAGCCCTTATTTTTTGTAAATCTTTATATAGGATCTTTTTGCTAACTTTCGACGTATGCCTCATTATAAAGGTTACAGAAGAAAAACTAGAAAGCTGTTAACTCTAGAAGGAAAAAGGGGTCTTTCTTACCTCTTAAACGAATATAAACCCGGAGATAAAGTTGTTATCAAAATAGATCCTTCTCAACATAAGGGGATGCCTCACAGAAGATATCATGGAAAAGTAGCTACTGTTGTTGAGGTAAGAAAAAGGTCTTTGGTTTTACAGCTTGCGGTTGGAAATAAAATTAAAACGATATACGCCAGATTAGAGCACGTTGAGCCTTTTTCGGGTGAAAAAGATGAGGGTGGTAAAGTCTAAAAAGATTACAATACATGAGGCTAAGGACCTTCTTCGCGGCAACCCCGAAGAGCTAGATGAACTGCAAAGAAGAACCTTTGATTATGTTAGTTCTTTCTCCAAGATTAGCGGAGAAAAGGCAAGGGAACTCGTTAGCAAACTAATTAACGAAACTGGTTTAGAAGAGGAATATGCTATACAGCTTGTTAATGTTTTACCTAAAACGCCCGAAGAAATAAGAACTTATTTGCTAGGCTGGAAAAAAATTGTTCCAACAGAAACATTAATGAAGATACACAATATTTTAAGCTCTGTCCAGTAACATTCTGAAGCTTTCGTCAGACCTTAGCGCTTCTATTACCTGTTGCTTGTTTATTGTTAGTTGAATTTTCTTCGATCTTCCGTGCCTGCCTCTGTTAATTACAGGGGCTGATACGAGCCCCAGCATATCTAACTCATTTATTATAGAGCTTATCCTTCTTTGAGTCAACGGTTGAAGCCCCAATGCGTTACAAATTTCTTGATATTTTATATACACGTGCCCTGTTGTCTCGCCTTGTGGAAAGAAAGTGATCGCGTAAAGCACTGATTTTTCGTGAACGGGAAGGGAGGCTATGGCCTCTGAAACTTTGTCCTTCTCTATGTTTTTTAAAGCTTCTTTAACGTGCCTTTCTTCTATGGTTTTAGCTCCTTCTCTCTCTGCTAACTCCCCTGATACTCTTAAGAGATCCACGGCTCTCCTTGCATCTCCGTGTTCGCTTCCTGAATAGGCTGCTATCAAGCTAATAATTTCATCTGATACAGCGCCTTCAACAAATGCTTCTTTAACTCTTTCGTTAAGTATCATTTTAAGCTCTTCTACCGAATAAGGTGGGAAGAGGACTTCTTCTGACCTTAAACTGCTTTGAACTCTGCCATCTAAATATTCCATAAACCTTAGATCGTTGGATATGCCCACTATGGCAACAAAACTATCATTAGTATTCATCAAGCTATCATATCTAGTAAACCTATAAAGAATATCGTTCCCTACTTCCTTTTTAGAGGGAGAGTTAACTAGAAAGTCTATCTCATCTAAAACCAATATTAGCTTTATCGATTTTTCTTTTAATGCGTTAAATATTCTGTTTTGAACTTCGTTTATTGAGAGGCCAGTAAAGGGTATTTTTATCCCAATGGAATTCCCAATTTCGCTTAACACTTTATAGGGCGTTCCGTTGAGCCTACAATTTAAGTATAAAAACATTGTAGCTTTGTCATTAACATAGTTGGTTAACTTGTTAATTACATACTTAGCGACCATTGTTTTCCCTGTTCCCGTTTTGCCATAAAGCAAAAGGTTTGAGGGCTTTAACCCCTTGATAACTGGTGAAAGAATCTCCCCTATCTTTTTTATTTGTTCGTCCCTGAATAATATTTTTTCAGGTATATAGTCTATGCTTAATACATATCTATTTTTAAAGATAGTTTCGCCGCTAGCAACTTTATTGAAAATCTTATCTAAGAATTCTGACACTTAGTCCCTCACCCCTTCGTTTCCATTGAATCAAATCTAACAAAATATAAAATAAAAAGAAACGTTAAAAAGAATTAAATATAAAAGAATTAACAATTGATTAATAATTTTTAACAAATTCATGTAGTAATTTATAAAAACAAATTTTGCAAAAGAATCAAAAGAAATCATGGGGTCTGGGCGTTCAAATTAACTTTATTGTTAATAAAACGTTAATTAAAAGATCTAAAAAGACCCCTCCGTTTCCACTGGAGCAAATGGAGCTTTATTAACCGTTATTTACTGTTAAACTAGACCCCTCCATTTCCACTGGAGGAACTGCATAAAAATAAAAGCGGTTCATTAAGTTCTATGAGATAAGTTATTGTTAACTTTGCAGCTTATTTAAGAGTGTTTGATAACTGGTTAACAAAATTTTATTTCTAAGCTTATCTATTAGGATCTGTTAACAATTAACAGAGCTTGCCGAAGAAATCAGTCAAGCTGGAATTCGAAGATGAGAACGGGTCCAAATATTTACTAAAGGTAGAGGGTAATATAAATAAAGAAAAGGTATTGAGATTGTTAGAAATATACGATCTATTATCAGAAGAAAAGGACGAAAAAGCGCTTAAAGAAGATTTAAGAGAAGACATGGACCTTTATTCTCTTATAAGATCTTTAATAAAGGACTTGCCTATAAGCGGATTTACATCAAAAGATGTCCTTACCGCTTTAGAAGACAAAGTAAATATAAGCGTTAAATTACCAATAATTTCAACTTACCTTCGCAGGCTTTACGATAAAGGGGAGCTTGGGAGGATAAAAAGAGGCAGGGAATGGATTTATTATAGGAAAGAAGCAGAAAAGCTAGTCCTAAAAAACAAACATTCTAAAATTTGAAAACCCAGCCCTTCTTTTCTATAATTTTCCCGTTTGAAAAGTAAACCCCTTTTCCTTCGGTTACCTTTCCTATTTTATGTATCTTTACGCCGTGTTTTTTCTCAAGTTCTTTAATAACGCTTTCCCCTCCTTTCTTAAAAGTAAAGACCATCTGATATTCTTCGCCTCCATAAAGAGCATCATTCACAGGGTCCCTTCCTTCTTTTCTAAATAATTCTTTTAACTCATAGCTCATGGGTATATCATCCAAAACAATTTTAACGGAGCTTTGTTCAGATATTTCGTTTAAAGTAAAAGCTAAGCCATCGCTTGAATCCATAGAAGCCGTAACCAACCCTGTGTCAATTAACTCTAGGTTAAGCTCAATCTTTGGATCGGGCTCATACACTGCTTTTAAGGCTAATCTTCTTAATTCTTCATTTTTGATTTCTTTTCCGTTTAACAAATAGTCAAGCCCCAAAGACGTTAAACCAAATTCACTAACGGCATAAACATCATCCCCGGGCTTAGCTCCGCTTCTTTTAACTTTCTTTTTATACTTTCCTATTAATATACAGTCAATAGAAAGATCTTTAGATTGGTTAACGTCGCCTCCAATTAAAGTTAGATTATATTGTTCTGTAACACTTTTAATGCCTAAAAGAAGATCCTTTATGAACTCATCATCGGTTTTCTCTTCAAAAGCAAAGCTAAGCATAATATATTTAGCCCTTACGCCTTTCACAGAAACATCTGACATGGAGGCCAAAACCGCCTTTCTGCCTATCTGAAAAGGCGTCATGCCTTTGGGGACATCCGTGCTTCTTACAAGCATATCAACTTTGTATGCCCAGCCTCCAGGAAGATATGCTACGTCGTCGTCTAAAGGAAAGCCTCGTTTTTGAAACATTTTTCTTATGAGATCTATTATTTCTAGTTCGTTCAACCTGCTACATTTTAGGATAAAAAGTTAAAAGATTAACTTTCCCTCAAAAACCTTCTTTATACTGCTTAACAAAAATGTATATTTGCTCTTTTCCCTTTAACTCTTCTAAAATCCTTTCAGCGATCTTCTTTGCTGGGTCTTTGAGGCCAACCCGTTCTTCTATATCTTTAAAGCTTGTAAAGGGTTTCTTTTCCTTTTCCTTTATTATTAAGTTCATTAAGGTTTTACCAATGCCTGGTATCAGCTCAAGAGAATTCAACCTGGGAGTTACAGGCATGGCCGCGTTAAAGAAGTTGACAAAACGCTGCTCGTTTTCTCTTACTATAGCTTCTACAGCCTGTGGTAATGAATTTTTAGCTATGGGCGAAAGGTCTTCGTACCTCAGTCTTCCCAATACGCTTAATATTTTATCTCTTTTGTCTTTGCTTACGTTTACTTTTTCTAGTATTACAAAGCTTGCGTTTGGAGCTCCTAAAAGCTCCAACAGCATAAAATAATCCTTTCCTATAGCTTGGATTATAGTTCCTCTTTTGCCTCTTATAGTTATAGATTCAGAATTAAGCTTAAAGTCAAGAACATACGCTACCGTTTCATATTTTTTCTGTTGCATTTCCAATTTTATAACAAATAATATATTCTTTTTATTATAAAAGCTTACCTAAACGTTAATAAATTAATTAAAAAGGTTAATCAATAAAAATTAACCCCCGTTTTGGTCTTTCTTAATTAAAACGTCTAAATGCTCTAAAGCTCTTTTAATTGTTCCAAAGCTTTTAATCGGGATAGCAACAAGGCCAAAGCTTCTTGAACGGTGTAATATTAAATGAAAGACAAGCGGGTTCAGTTCTTTGTACTTAAACTCAACCAGCGCAAAATCGCCGACATACTTTGTTAAAGATATCTCGCATCTAAAAAACCCGTATTCTCCAAGCAGGGCCAAAATAGAATCCTTTAGAGCTTTGCTGATGATTTCCTGTTCGACCTTATTTAGAACTTTAATTAGTATGTATCTTTTCTTAAAGCCTTTCAAAGTACCTCTCATCGCTAAAGATAGATGGCGCTTTCTCCTCAAAGCCTTTATATATTTTACTTTTTTCGTGGTCTTTTCTGTAAAAGAAATCAACGGCATAGCTAAGCTCTAAAGGCGAAAGAAGCTCCTCGGATTTTGAAGCAGAGCTAACGTAGTAAAGGGGGAGTGGGTACAACGAACTAACAGACCTTAGCAGCTCTACGTGCTTTTCCTTTTCAAACAAAAAATCGTTTAGGTTGACGGCCAAGGCTAAAGCCCTATTTGGGTGCTTCTTTAAGAAAAGCATTAATTCTTTGTAGTTTTTCTTGTTAGCAACAACTATAGGACCTTTGAAGTAATTTTCTGGATCGTATTTGTATTTAAGAACAACGACTTTTCTAGAACTTTCTTTTATTTTAGCGCTTTTAGCAATTATAAGCTTGTACCCTAAATCTTCTGATAGCTTAAGCATAGCATCATCCAAAAACCTAACGAAAAGATCAGCTTTGTTAAGCTTTAGGCGTTCAAATTGCATACGCTTTTTAATAAAAATTTGAACAATAAAAGCATATCTAAGGTAAAAGGTACGAAAAAAATTGCTTTTTAGAGCAACTTTGCGTTTTTTATAAAGGTAAAGCTTATAACAAAAAGGAAGCAATTATAAAACATGGCAACTGCATATGTATTAATAAACACAGACATGGGTGCGGAAAACGATGTTTTGAAAGAGTTAAAAAACATACCGGGCATTAAAGAGGTCTACCTCGTTTATGGAGTTTATGACATTATAGCTAAGGTCGAAGCTGAATCAATGGAGCAGGTAAAAGAAATAATAACATGGAAGATAAGAAGGCTAGAAAAAGTTAGGTCAACGCTATCGATGATAGTAATGGAGTAAAAGGAAAACATAATTTTATTTGATTTCTAAAAACAAACGTTATTAGCTTTTTACGCTTATCTTGTATCATGATTTATATCGTGGGTTTGGGCGTAGACCCTGAACGCACAACTCCTATAATAGCGGAGAAGCTTAAGCAAACATGTGAATTAAGTTATTTGGATACTTATACAACCAAGATTTCTGAGAAGCTTCAAAATTGGTTAAAGTCTTACTTAAAAGCAGAACCAGTAGGCAGGGAGGTCCTCGAAAGCACAGAAACCTTAGTTAACTTAGCAAAGGAGAGAAACATATGCATCTATGTTTATGGGGATCCCTATATAGCAACGACGCATCAATCAATAAGGCTGTACGCAGAAAGATATAAAGTTGAAGTAAAAACGATATATGCCTCAAGCTTTGTAAACGCGGTTCTAGGAGAAACAGGGCTTCATATATATAAGCTTGGTTTCGTTGGGTCAATGCTAAAGGGAGACATAAGCTCTCGAAACTATGTGTATAAAGAAGTTGGGAGGGCTTTAGAGCTTGGAAAGCATTCTCTTATAATCACTTCCGGGTATGAAGGCGACGCGAACGCGCTTTTAAATGAGCTCATTGAAGCCGAAAACAACTTTAAGGAAGAAACGTTTTCAGACGATCGCTTTTTGTTGATTGTCAGCAAAGCAGGAACAGCTGAGCAAAAAGTAATTGGAGGCTGTTTAGGAAATCTGTCCGCTAAAAAGCTTAATGTAGAGGAGCCCTTTACTTTAGTTGTTCCCGGAAACTTACACTTCAGCGAGGAAGAGATTTTACAGAAACTTATTAACGAAAAACCAAAAGCGAACGTAAAAGAAAGCGAAGTAGCAATAAAGGCTAAGAGGGCTATAGAAAAGTGCAAGAAAGGCCTAAAGAATTCTAAGGAATCAGGGTTGGTTACTAAGTATAAAGATCTTTTTGAAAACGCAGAGCTTTACTTAAAGGACGCAGAAAAAGCTTACGAGGAAAGGGATTACGCCTTTTCCTTGATGCAGGCGGCTTATGCTGAAGGGTTGATAGATGCTCTGCGCTTTCTCGGCGAAAGCATCAGCTGGGAGTAGCTATTATTTATTAAATTAATAAATGATAATTAATTTCCCCTCTTTTCCCATCTTTAACAAGTTAACCATATCTCTAGGTATATCTATTGCCGCCGCGGTGCTTTTTATAGCCAAAGTCCTGTCCGATAAAAAAGAGCTTTTCCTTATAACGATGTCTAAAGGATGAGACAAAGCTAACTCTCTGTGTCCAAAAGCATAAAAAGTAAAGCGCTCTTTAGAAACCTCCAAGATAAACTCAAGCTTCCCTCCTTCCCAAACCTTCTTTTTAAGCTCTTCTGGGAGATCCTTGACGCTCGCGGAAGCCCTTACGCCTATTATACAATCCCCTTTTGGCGTCAAGTGTTCCTCTTTAGTTATTTCTAAAGTTGTCTTATGCGTAGCTCTTACGTTTTCATGACCATAAAATTTGATCGCGAACTCCATCTTAAGACATGTACAAACTGTTAGTCAATAGATAAAGCTTATCCCTATATTCATTCTTAGGAAACTTAAGGAGAGAGCTTAACGCAGCCTCATAGCTTTTTTCTAAGAGCAGTTTAACTTTATCAACGCTTTCTTCGCTTAGCAAGCCAAAAAGTTCGTTTATCTTGTGTTCTTTATCTTTAAAATCGTCCTTTATTTGATATATTAAGCCAAGATTTTTTCCATATTCATAAGCAACGTCCGCTAGTTCGGGCCTGTTTGAAAGTATTGCCCCTATTGTTGTTGCTGAAGCGAAAAGGGAAGCCGTTTTATTGTTTATTACGTCCAAATAATCTTCAAATCTGACTTCTTTTTGTTCCTTGTAAAGCATTATCTCTTTTAACTCCCCGTAACTCATGCTTTGACTTGCTTCCGACAAAACCTTTAGAATAAGGGATCTGCTGCTATCGTAAGTGTTTATAAGGTCCATAATGACCCCAAAGACATAATCAGTAATTATAAGGGAGCCTTCATAACCAAATTTTTTATAAAAGGGAGTTTGTCCTCTCCTTAAATTTTCTTTATCGATAAAATCGTCGTGTATCAGCGAAACCGTGTGCATTAGCTCTATAGAGAAAGAAGCGTCATAAATTTCATCCTTTTCGCCCAGCGTTTTATTTACTAGGGCCATTAGAAGGGGTCTAATTCTTTTTCCTCCTCTAGTAGCATATACAAGCATATCTGTTAGAAACACCTTTCTGTAAGCGTTTATCTTTTTTAAGAACAAACCTTCGAAATCGGGAATAATTTCGTTCATCAGCTCGTTGTAAACTGATTCAATCTGCATTACTTGGCACCTATGTCAAAGAAAGTAAAAACGCGTTTTTAAATCTTAATTAAGAATATTTAGCTAAATTCAAAAACAAATTTAGTCCTAATTATTGTTTAGATAAAGCTAAATCTTTCTGGTTCATCTTTAAATTATGCTTTCAAAAGAAAAAAGAGCATTAATAGCCGAAGTGTTGAGAAGAGGAGGGGCGCTTTTAGCAGAACCCTGTCCTAAGTGCGGAGGCTTATTGATAAAGTATAAAGGAAGGGTTTTTTGTCCTAACTGCGATAATATAAACACCATCGAAGAGCTAGAAAGCAGAATAGAAATGAAACCAGCGGGTCTTCAAGATATAGATGACCTGATAATGCAAAGGCTTACAAAAGTTCTAAAGGAGGAGCAGGACGACGCAAAGGCTTCTTCGATCGCCGTGAATTATTTAAACGCGCTTAAGATTCTAAAAGAGCTCAAGGTAAAAAATGAAAGTTGAAATTCTCAGGCTCTTTCACAGAGCAAACAGAGACAAAAGAATAACGACGCACTGCGGATTGGTGGGAAGGGCTTTTGGGGCTTCAGGCATGTACGTTTATGGGGACAAGGATGAAAAGCTAAAAGCGTCTATAGAAAAGGTGAACAAAACCTGGGGAGGACAGTTCTTCTTAGAGTTTGTTGACAGCTGGAGAGATGTTATTAAAAGCTCAAAAAACAGGGGAATGAAGGTTGTAAACTTAACTATGTACGGAATACCTTTGCCAGAAGTTATAACAGAGCTAAAAGGTAAGGACCTTTTGGTAATAATTGGTTCTGAAAAGGTTCCGATCGAAGTTTACGAAGCATCAGATTACAACGTTGCTATAGGAAACCAGCCGCACTCTGAAGTAGCTGCATTAGCCATATTTTTAGATAGAATATTTGATGGCGCTGAATTCTACATGAACTTCGAAAACGCAAAAATAAAGATTGTTCCCCAAGCCAAAGGAAAAAAGGTAATTAGGCTTTAGAGCTTTAGCTCAATTCGCTCTTCAAATAATCTATTAAAAAAGAGGGTAAAATTCTAATGAGCGAAAGCGCTAAGCCAGGATCTTCTAGAACCCTCTTAATTAATTTTGTTTGAACGTCAAACTCTTCATCGATAAGTTCAAACCCGTGTTCCTTCAAGGCTTTCATCATTTTGTATATCGCGTCATCCGAAATAGATTCGTATATAGGCCTAAGCTTAGCTTGTTTTAATAAGTCTCTCCCAGGACCCCTTTCATAAAATTCATAGTTGTAATCCTTTAGCCTTTCTTCTCCTATGAGTTTGCCTGCGTATTGTCCACCAAGAGACCCATATATTATTCCGCCGCCTGTTAACGGCTTCGTCTGACCTCCCGCATCTCCTACATTTACAAAACGTTCTCCGTTTTCTTCTTTATAAGGCCCTCCTAAAATCACATAAGAGCTTACAATTTTCTCGGGCTTACCTTTTAGTCCAAGCAGTTCTAGAACTTTTTCTGCAACTTTCAACGAATCCGAAGGAGGAAGAGGAACTCCCACCTTAGCTAAACCGTCTTCATAAGGAATGTACCAGGCAAAAAAGGTAGGCATTATTTGCTTGTTTATGTAGATCGCTATTCCATCATAAAAATCATCTCTTAAAGCAAACAAGTACTGAGTGGTCAAGATCTTTCCGTTTCTTTTTGGGTAGTAGCTGCTTCCTGAAGCGTTAACGAGATATTTTGATGTAAACGTTTTGTTTTTGATGTAAACTATGTTTTCTTCGTTTTCTTTTTTGAAAACTGCATAAGAACCTAAAGCTAGGTCAGCCCCTTCCTTTATAGCGTCTTTAATTATAAGCTTGTCAAAAAGAGCCCTATCTAAGACAGCAAGGGGAGCTCTTTCAAAACTAAACCCAAAACCTTCGTCTTTAACATATGCGACTCCGCTTTTAACTATCATTTTTATAACTTTTTCAGGATAGCTAAAAACTTCCTTCAAGCTCCTAAGGCTAACTAGCCCCCCGCAAGCTTCTGGATAACCAACTTCAAGGTCTTTTTCAACTATTAAAACAGATTTCCCCGCACGCGCTGCCTCTTTAGACGCAAAACCTCCCGACGGCCCCGCCCCTACTACTATCGTTTCATAATCAAAAGAATTTCCCATCACTTCATAAGTTCGTAGTCATGTTTATAAATATCGCGCGTATTAACGAAAGCGGATGTCTTCACAGCCTCAAGTTAAAGCTATAATTAGGATGGCTGGTAGAGATCTTAATGGTAATAAACCTTTACTTGCAGCTCTAAGAGACATAAAGGGAATAAATTTCACTTTAGCTATGGCTATAATTAGGGCTTTAAGGCTTGATCCTTCTATAAGGTTGGGAAGGCTTACTGAGCCTCAGCTCCAGAGCCTAGAGAGGGCTATCATGGACCCAAAGTCTTTAAACCTTCCCGGTTGGTTGTTAAACAGAAGAAAGGACCTAGAAACTGGGCAAGACCTTCACCTTTTAGAAAGCGATCTTGTGTTAAAGATTAAAGAAGACATAGAAAGAGAAAAAGCCCTGAACAGCTGGCGCGGCTTCAGGCACTCCCTAGGGCTAAAGGTTAGAGGACAGAGGACGCGCACCACTGGAAGGAAGGGACAAACCGTTGGAGTAAGGAAGAAGGCCGTCCAGCAGCCTCAGGCTACGAAAGAGAAGGAGAAGAAGGAGGAGAAGTAAAATGGGAGACCCTAAGAAGCCCAAGAAAACTTAT
>CAYFJA010000003.1:0-4001 GCA_964343315.1 uncultured Nitrososphaerales archaeon | reverse complement strand
AGAAGGAGGAGAAGTAAAATGGGAGACCCTAAGAAGCCCAAGAAAACTTATACAACGCCAAGAAATCCGTGGGACAGGGCTACCTTACAGCAGGAGCTGATCCTTATAGGAAAGTATGGGCTGAAGAACAAAAGAGAACTTTGGAAGGCTTCTACAATAATAGCTAACATAAGAAGGCAGGCTAGGATGTTGCTGGGGACTCCCGAAGACATAAGAAAGGCCCAAGAGAACATGCTAATAACTAGGCTTTATCAGATGGGACTCTTGGAAGAAGGAGAGCTTAACTTAGACAGCATTTTAAACTTAACGGTAGAAGATCTTTTAGAAAGGAGGTTGCAAACTATGGTGTTTAAGAAGGGTTTAGCAAAAACCATACATCATGCGAGGCAATTAGTAGTTCATAAAAAGATTCTAGTTGGTGATAGGATAGTTAACAAGCCTAGCTATTTAGTTAGTAGGGATGAAGAAAACCTGATAAGGGTGAAAGAACAATGAGCGAAGAAAAAAAGCCTGAAGAAAAAGTAGCCGAAGAGAAGCAGGAAGAAAAAGCTCAGCCAGCTCAGCAACAGCAGCAAGAAGAAAGGTGGGGCATCGCTCATATTTACAGCAGCTTTAACAACACTATAGTTCACATAACAGACCTTTCTGGCGCTGAGACGATTGCTTTTAGCAGCGGAGGCCAGCACGTAAAGGCGGACAGGTTGGAAGGATCTCCCTACGCTGCTATGAAAGCCGCGTCGGCGGCCGCAGCAGTTGCTAAGGAAAAAGGAATAACCGCCCTCCACATTTATGTAAGGGGCGAAGGAGGTACTGGCGCAAAGACTCCAGGCCCTGGAGCTCAAGCGGCAATAAGAGCTTTAGTAAGAGCGGGGTTTAAGATAGGCAGGATAGAAGATGTAACGCCTATACCTCACGACAGCACAAGGCCTCCTGGCGGAAGAAGGGGTAGAAGGACTTAAATGACCGTAGAAGCGCTTCAGGTGGATAAGCTTAACGCGACGCTGAAAATAGAAGGTTATCCTCTGGACCTAGTTAACGCCTTAAGAAGGTATGCGATGTCCGAAGTTCCCACTTTAGCCATAGAAGACGTAGTTATAATAGAGAACAACTCGATGGTTTACGACGAAATAATAGCTCATAGGCTTGGGCTCATACCTCTTAAAACGCCTAAGAAATACCTAGAAGCTGAAGACGCACAGCTCATGATGGTCCTCGACGTTAGCGCCGATAACTCTACAAGGACTGTTTACTCAGGAGATTTGGTATCGGTTGAGGACAAAGAAGTTAAACCAACTTCAAACGAGATACCTATAATTAAGTTAGGGCCAAAGCAGAACATTAAGCTGGAGGCTTACGTGAGGTTGGGCAACGGAAAAAAGCACAGCAAATACAGCCCAACATCAAAGTCTGTCGTGAAGCCAACTCCCGAGATATTTATAAAAAACCCAAAGACCGAGAAAGCTAAGCAGATAGTTGAATCATGTCCCAGGGGGGTCTTTGATTTAAAAGAAGGGGAGCTTGTAATTAAAGACCTCTATGCTTGCACTTATTGCGAAGAGTGCTTAAAGGTCGATAGAGAAAACATAGTGATAAAAGAGAAGCCCGACAGCTATATATTTAGCGTAGAAAGCGTTGGACAGCTTGACGCAAAGGACATCGTTTTAGAAGGAATAAATTTAATAATAAAACATTTAGATGAAGCCGAGAAGAAGGTTGATGAATTATGATAGAAAGAGTTAAAGTTTTAAAAGCCTTGAAGAAAGCTTACAAAGAAACTAACAGGCCTATCTGGAGGGCTGTCTATAAAGTGGGCGAAAAGAACGCTGAAAAACACGTGGTAAACGTATCTAAGCTTGAGAGGCTTGTCCCTGAAGGATCCTACGTCATAGTCCTGGGCAAGGTCCTGGGAGGAGGAAGCTTAAATAAAAAGCTTTACGTAGGAGCTTTTGGCTTTTCTAGGGCAGGAAAAGAGAAAATAATTAAAGCGGGAGGGGAGGCTCTTTTGATAGATGAGTTTGCTGAAAAGTACAAGGATCAGAAGGGGATCATAATTGTCAAGTGAAGTAGTTTATATTGATGGTTCCGGGCTGGTCATGGGAAGGTTGGCCAGCGTAATAGCTAAGATGCTTCTCGAAGGCAAAAAGGTTTATGTATTTAACGCAGAAAAGATCCTCATATCCGGTAAGAAAAGGTCAATAATTGAAGAGTGGAAAGAAAAGCTAGAGATAAAGAGTAAGATAAAGCCCGAGCACAACCCGGTTCACTACAGGAGGCCGGACAGGATCTTTAGGAGGGTAGTAAGAGGGATGCTTCCTTTTAGGAAGCCAAAGGGCAGAAACGCTTATAAAAACTTAAAGGTCTTTCATGGTGTGCCTGAAGAATTTAAGCTAAAGAGCATAAGCTTTTATAAACCCGAAGAAGCTGTAGCTAAAGGTTATCCAACAGACTATATAATGTTGGGAGAATTGGCTAAAGAATTAGGGTGGAAGGGAGATGTCGTCTAAAACAAAGCTTTTGAGGGTATATTCTGGGTCTAGGAAAAAAGCTAGGGCCTTTGCTACGATAGAGCCAGGAACGGGAGTAGTGAGGTACAACGGGCTCTTGCTGGAGACTCTCCCTGAGCATATAAGGGCAATAGTTAGCGTGCCCGTGAAGCTTATAGGAGACAAGAGGTTTTTAGTGAACATAAAAGTAAAAACTACCGGAGGAGGACCGATAGGGCAGGCCTACGCGGCCGCGATAGCGATCTCTAGGGCTTTGATAGACTACTTTAAGGACGAGAAAGAAATAAAGGAAACAATACTAAAGTATGACAGGCACCTGATAATAGGAGACGAAAGACAGAAAGAGCCGAAGAAGTTCGGAGGGCCAGGGGCTAGGAGAAGGGAGCAGAAGTCTTACAGGTAAAGGCTTCATTTATATAAATAAATTAATAAGCTTCTTTTTACAGAAGTTTACCGATGACTAGGAAAAAGAGGAGAGTAATTAAGCCGGTAAAAAGGGTCTTGCCCAAGATATTAAGATGCCCGAGGTGCGGCGCCATATCCGTTAAGGTCCTTAGGCAATCAGACAAATGGGTTGTGGTCTGCGGTTCTTGCGGCCTTAAATATGAGAAAGCCTTAACATCCCAAGAATACATTGACGTGTACAACGAGTTCGTAGACGCTTTTAATGAAGGAAAAATAGGATAAATTTCAAGAGATTAGTAAAATAAATATAATAGATGTTTTTTGGTATATTAGGATGGAGCAAATAGCAAGAATAAAGCTGGTTTCGAGCAACTTAGAAGATATAGAAAGCGTAAGCAAATCCATAAAAGAAATAGCGCAAAAGATAGGGGTCAAAGTTTCTGGACCCGTGCCCCTTCCCACAAAGAAGCTCTTGGTTGTGACAAGGAAAGCTCCGTCAGGCGAAGGTAGCCACACTTACGATAAATGGGAGCTTAGGCTTCACAGGAGGCTTATAGAAGTTGCATACAACGAAAGGGTTATGGCGCAGCTAACAAAGCTAAATATCCCCCAAAGCGTCTCAATAGAGATAGATTTTAAGGCTCCCAAAGCCAAAAAGAAGTGATTACTGCCTTTTCTTCTCCTGAAGCTTGAGAATAGCTAAAGCTATATCTCCGTTCGTTTCTCTCAATGTTTTTTCTGCCTCTTCTTTACTTACTCCCGCTTCTTTAGCAACGAGCATCACGTCGTCTTCCTTAATCTCAACTTCAGGAGCTTGGGATGGGCTTAGAGGGGTCTTTGTTAGCTGCCCACCAACTATTTCAAAAGTTAACATCCCCTGCATCTTAACCATGTTAACCGATGGTTGCTTGATGTTGTACTCCTCTTTATCGGTCCTTATTATTACCTCCTTTACGTTTTGAATTTCTGTGATCTCAACACCCATCTTTTCGAGCATCCTTCTTACGTCCCTGTTCATCCTTAGCATTTTATTTATCTCTACCAACCTTCGTAAATATAAACGTTAGCGGTTTTTGCAAAAATGTTTTGATA
>CAYFJA010000002.1:0-61924 GCA_964343315.1 uncultured Nitrososphaerales archaeon | reverse complement strand
TGCTCCGGCCGGGATTTGAACCCGGGTCTTCGGCTCGAGAGGCCGACATACTTGACCGGACTATACGACCGGAGCTATTTATTCTATAAAAAGACGCGTTTTTAGGTTTTTCTTTAATCTTTACTCTTTTTTCTTAAAGACAAGCAGGTAGTGAAACCTGAGGTCCTTCTCTTTTTCCAGCTCAAAGCCCGCTCCTTCAAGGTCCTTTATCACTTCCTCTTTTTTGATCTTCCACGGAGGTCCGAACGGTACCCCTTCCTTAAAGTCAAGGATGGCCACCTTTTTAGCTACCCTTTTTAAGTTGTTTAATATTGAGCTCCTGCACTCGTAAGCCAGGTCGTGGTAAACGTTAGCTAAGAAAGCGAGGTCAAAGCTGCCCTCTATCTCTCCGCAGAGGTCTGCTTTAACGGTCTTTATCCCCTGCTTCTGCATCTCTTCAAAATAATAATCGTCTATGTCAAACGCGTAGACTTCCGCCCCCTTTTCTTTAAATGCTTTCGAAAAGTACCCATCCCCTGCTCCAAGGTCCGCTACCCTCATCCCCGGCTTTATCTCAAGGAAATCAACGACTTCGTTGACGTCATAGGCAAACCTCCTTAAGCCGTGGTGACCGTGAAATCTGTGCATGATAATAGATAAATTATTTAGTTAAAAAACCTTTCCTCGCTTTCTGAAAAGGTTTTATCTAACCTTTTTCAACTTTAACTCGATGGCAAAGGAAAGGACTCTGATAAGGGGGATCATCTCCCTCTTCATCCTCTACGTTCTCTTATCTGAAGGGGAGAAGCACGGCTACGCGCTCAGAAAGATAATAGTTAATGAGTTCGGTGATGTTCCCAGCGGCTACATTTACGTTCTGCTCAAGCACCTCCAGAACAAGAAGTGCATAACCCCTTATTCAAAGGTCATAAACAACAGGAAAGTTAAGGTCTACAGGATAACCGAGGAAGGAAAAAGGCTCCTACTAGAGCACAGGGAGATGCTGAAAAAGTGCATAAGCGTATCTGAAGAAATACTGAGCAAGCTCGAAGGCTCTAAGCTTTAAAATCTTCTTTCAGCAGCTCGTCAGCGGCCTTTTCGTTTATGTACGGCGGAAGGCTTCCGCTGTTTATGAGCCCGACTATCAGGTCCCCGCGCTTAATCAGCTTTTTGAATGCCTTCCAAGTCAAGACCCCCAGCAGCTTTCTGCTCTTGTAGTCTACGACCCCAACCCTGTACCTCCTGCAGAACCAGGCAACCCTGTCATCAGCTTCAACAGTTTTAAATCCAGTTACCTTTACGTACCTTCCTCTGTAAGAAGGGGTCCTTCCCCTAGTAAGTATGACAGCGAAGTAGTACCTTTTGTCTCCCTCGCTGACCTTCCAGTACTTGTCGTCCTTGATAGCGTTTATCAGGTCAGCTTTGTCTCTTTCGCTGAGCCTGTTAAATGCGCTTGGCTTCTTCATCAGCAAACCTCCTCGTATACGAAGAAAGCGCGCGACGCTCCTTCAGGCACGTAGGGCTTCACAACCTTTATTTTAAAGGACTTTACGTTCCTGAACTCCTTTATGGCTCCAGCTATCTCCCTGGCTACGTCCTCTATAAGCTCAAACCTCTTCCCTTCAACCCTTTCTCTAACCTTCTTAGCTAGTTCGCTGTAGCTGACGGTAGACCCTAAGCCTCCTTTGTACTCATCCGCAAGCTCAACAATTATATCAGCGAAAATGGTCCTATCAAACAGCTCCTCCCCAGGATCAACCCCAACCCTGCACTTGAGCTTCAGCCCTTTTACTCCAACTTTAGAAGGCATCCCCTCCCCCTCTCCTTTCTTGTCCTCCTTTGCTTAAATATTATTCTTGCAAAAAGCATCTCATGGGATCGGCTGGGAGGAGGCTGTTGGGGCAGACCCTTCTGAGCAGCCCTGCCCCTTTGGGCCTCGGCGTTAAGCCAAGCCAAACCTTCCTCCTCAGCAGAGAGCTTTCAAGCTCAGGATTTGTCCAGGCATCTGAAGTCTACAGGCTTCAGTCAAAAGCCTTAAGGTGCAGCACCGGGAGCAGGGGGCTTGATAAGGTCCTAGGAGGAGGAGTTGAGCAGGGATCCATAACAGAGTTCTACGGAGAAGCTTCAACAGGCAAGACGCAGGTCTGCGTAACGCTCAGCGTTCTCTGCCAGCTTAAGGCTGAGGAAGGAGGGTTTGGGGGAAAGGTTGCTTACATAGACTCCGAAGGAACCTTCAGGGCTGAGAGGGTCTCTGAGATAGCTTCGGCAAGGGGCCTGGACAGAAGCGAAGTTCTTGACAACATATTTTACAGCAGGGCTGTAGGATATCAAAGCCTTGAAGAGAGCGTGCTTCAGCTGCCGCATCTACTGAGCAGGGAAAACGTAAGGCTGATAGTTATTGACAGCATAGTTAGCCCTTTCAGGGCTGAGTTTCTTGGAAGAGAAAGCCTTCAGGAGAGGCAGCAGAGGCTCGGGCTTCTTCTTTTCAAGCTCAAGGAGATCTCTGAGGCTTACGGCTCAGCCGTTGTTATAACCAACCAGGTAACTTCAAGCCCAAACCCGTTCGCGTTAGAAAGGCTGAGGCCTGCGGGGGGAAACGTCTTGGCGCACTCAGTGACTCACAGGGTCTTCTTATATAAGAAAGGGGATCGTAGGTTCGCAAAGCTCGTCGACAGCCCATCTCTGCCCCAGGCTGAGGCTGAGTTCTTTATAGGAGAGGCCGGTGTCCTTTGAGCTTCGTAAAGGCTTCTGAAATCAAAGAGGGATCTGAGCTAAGGGGCTTCAGCCCTCTCGACGAGCTCATAGGGGGCTTAAGAGGAGAAAGCTCTTACCTTATGTTCGGTGACCTCGCAGAGCTTGCCATGTACTTCTACGTCGTTGAGGCCGCAAGCTCAGGCCCTGTTCTTTACGTAAACGCTACGGACTATTACTCTGAGAGAAAGATAATAGACCAGGACCTCATAGGGTTTATAGCAAAGTCCAAATGCCTCGAGTTTTCAAGCATAGCTAAAAACATAACTGAAGTTTCCGTTCACAGCCCCCAGAGGCTCCTGGAAGCTAGAAGGCACTTTAAGGAAGGCTACAGGCTTTACGTTTACCACGGCCTGGACTCTTTCATAAGCAGCCCGGAAGAAACAAACTCAGCCTTCCACGCTATGCTCAAAGCTTCTGTGGCTTCCGGCGCCCCTCTCATAGCTTTAACTAAGGGGGAAGGAGAGCCAGAGTCAACAAGCTTGGTCAGGTCCCTGTCAAACTACATAATAAGCCTCAGGAGATCCCAAGGAGGCGTTGAAGTGGAGGTCCTAAAGCCCTTTCGCTCAAAGAAGACCTTTGAGGTGGGCTGGATGGGGAGGCTGACGAGGTCATTTAGGGAGAGGTTTGAAGAGTACTTGAAGGCTCTGGACGAAGAGCTGCTCCCTCTGCTCAGGGGGGATGATAGGGAAGCATATGAGGAGCTGAAAAGGCTCTGGAGCTCTGAGACAGCTTCAATGAGCGCCTTGGACGTTGCTACCGTTTACGACGCTATGGTCTTCATGGCTCTCATAAAGGTGTACTCTGAGGTCTTGAAGCTGAAGAAGGAGGCAGAAAGAAAGAAGGAATGAAGGGATGGCTCTTCGACGCTTACTACAAGCATGGCAAAGCCTACGTCTGGCTCTTGAGCGAAGGGGGCACTTTTTACAGGAAGGTGTTCAGCTATTCGCCCTACATACTGGTTGACTTTAAGGATGAGTCCCTAGTTCAAGACCTATCTGAGGTAGCAAAGGTAAGCGTTGTAAGGAGAAAGCTGGTTGGGGGCGGAGAGAAGGACATGGCCCTGGTTGAGCCGAGCTGGGAGTCTTACGGCTGGCTCGTTAAGAAGCTGAAGGCTGACAGAAGGGCAGAAGTCTACGACGACCTGCTCCCCATTCAGAAGTTCCTCTTCACAGAGCTTAAGGTTGAGCCCGGGAGGAAGCTGTACGTTCAAGACCTCTCGCCCATCCCGCTTGACTACGACCCTGAGCCCATGCCCCTTTACGTTGGCCAGGACCCCGAAGCAGATATCGTCTGCGGAAAGAGCTGCTCAGAAGTAAAAAAGAGGTCCGATGACCCTGTAGACGAGCTCCAGGGCTCCTGCGCGGGCAGGATAGCTATGAACGGGGCCCAGTGGTTTGAGTGCTCGAAGCAGGGCCTTGCTTACGTTCAGGAGAGGAGCATCTTCGCTTTTCTTCCTCTCGGCTTGGCGGCTAGGTGGAGCAGCAACAAGGTCATAGACTCAAGAAACGCGTTCACGCTTATATCTCAGGGCTTCGCTGTCCCGAAGCTTCACTATTCAGAGCCTTCAGAAAGCCTTCATGAGTTTTTAAAGAGGGACAGGGGAGGGTACACGATACCTGCAGAAAAGCCGGGCGTTTACTTTAACGTAGCCGCAATAGACTTTGAGTCTGAGTACCCAAACATAATAAGAAAGGAAAAGATAAGCTACTCCGGGCACGGCTGGCTCATTCCTGAAGTCGTCGACTTCTGGATAAGCAGGAGGTTGACGTTTAAGAAGCTTTACAGGGAAGAAAGGGAAAAAGAAAAGGCTGAGCTTTACAAGGCCAGGTCAGACTCGCTGAAGATAATTTTGGTGAGCGAGTACGGGATATCTGGGTGCGCCCTTAACAGGTTCGGAAACCACTACGCCTTTGAAGAAATAAACCTAAGCTCGAGGAAGATCCTGCTTAAGGCAAAGGAGATCGCTGAAAACGAAGGATTTACACTCATTTACGCTGACGTGGACTCCTTGTTCCTGCACAAAGAAGGGGCAAAGCTGGAAGACTACAAGGCCTTAGCAGAAAAGATATCCAGCAAAACTGGAATACCTGCAGTTGTTGACAAGCACTTTAAGTCTATAGCCTTCGTTAAGGCTAAGTCCTTAGAAGGGATCGTAGCCATAAAGAGGTATTTTGGAGTTACTTATGATGGAGAGGTTGAGGCTAGGGGGATAGAGCTCAGGAGGTCCGACTATCCAAAGCTAGTAAAGCTTATGCAAGAGGAGCTGATTAAGGAAATATACTTCAGTGAAAGCTTAGAAGAAGCAAAGGAGAAAGCTTCTAAAGCGGCCCAAATAGTTAGGAGGTACGCTAAAGCTTTGAGGGAAGGGTCTCTGGACCCGGAGCTGCTTTTGATAGAAAAGAGGGTAGGCAAGGACCCAGAAAGCTACAAGACAAACGTAGCCCAAAAAATAGTAGCTGAGGAGCTTGGGCTGAGGGCCGGGGATAAGGCTAAGTATTTTATCGGAAGGAGAGGGCCGGAGCTTGCGAAAGAAGACGTTGACTGGAAAAAGTACTTGCTGATGCTGCTTTCTGCTGCAGAGACGGTGCTTCATCCGTTAGGCCTTAAGCCGATGCTTGAGGAGCCTTTAGAGCCTAGTGTTTATGTATCCTAGCTCGATCAGACAAGAAATAAGCTTCTTCGCTTCAGGGCTGTTTGAGTTTATCTCGTACTTCTTGACGTTGAGCCCTTCAACCTCCTTAACCAAGCCAGCTTTGGAAAGCCCCTCTATGGCGCTCTTTAATGAGGACCTCCTCAGCCCGGTCTTTCTTTGAATGTAATACAGAGAAAGAGGAGCGCTAGACTCAGAGAGAACCTTAATGACTTTAAGCTTTGTCTTTGAGCCTAAAACATCTTCAATAATCATATTATATAATAAATAATGTGCTGTTGCGTTTTAAGAGTTTTGGAGAGAAGCCTCTAAAAAGCTTGCTAAGCTTTCAAGCGGCGCCCCAGTAATCCCGATCTTAGTGAGCCCCTTCACTTCTATTATCCCGCGGGAATCAAGCTCCTGAAGCTTCTCCACGAGATCCTTCAGCCCATCTTTTTCCTTGCTTATTTCAGAGTAAGTTGTGTATATTTTGTCAAGAGAAACGTAAGGCTCCTGAGACGTTTTCAACGCCCTAACCACAGCTAAGAGAGCCTTCTTGAGTCCCTCGTCCAGGCTTGCTATGTCCTCCTGAGTTATATAAGGCGAAGTAATGCTCACCACCTTCCTGACGTGGTCTACGGTTATCTTAGAGCAGCCTTCAGCCTCGCACGCTAAGCCCGAGTTTAAAAGCAGGTCTATAGCGTACCTTATGTCCCCGTTTATAGGAGGCGAAGCGGTTATCTCTGAGATGAACTCAAGAACCTTTTCGTCTACCCTTCCCGGGAGGAAAGCTTCCTCAGCCCTCTTTTGAAGTATGTCAAATATCTGCTCCCTGCTGTACCTCTCAAAGAATAGAACCCTGTTGCCGAGGGAGCTGAGCTCAGACCTCTCAAGGTAATCCCTGAACTTTAGGCTCTTGGCTGTAAATATAACCAAAGTTATGGGAAGCTTTTCTAGCGGGAATATCTCGTAAAGCCTAGTTAAGTTGTAAACAACTGGCTCTTTGGACCTAACCAAAAAGTAGTCAAGGTCGTCAAACATGATTACACCTTTAGCGTTTTGCTTCGTGAGGCCCCTCACAGCGGCCTGAAGGAGCTCCTCTGGGCTGTAGCTTGAAGAATAAGCCTCAGGCGCCAGAGACCTGCATATCTGCCTGTACAGCAAAACCCTAGAGGTCCCGTGCTGTCTGGGGTTTAAGTAAGCGAACTTAATCCTTTCTCCCCCGTAATCTCTGCTTAGCTTCAGAAGGCTAACCGTTTTTCCTGTTCCAACCTCTCCTATAATCTGAAGTATAATCAGAGAATTCCCGCTCAGGCTCTCCTCCAAGCTATCTTTCATAGCCCTCAGCTTCTCTTCTCTGTGGGGAAGCTCGTCAGGAACATAAGTAGGGTATAATTTGCTCTTATCCTTAAAGACCCCTTTCACAATTTTTTGTTTTTATCGGCTAAAATTAACTTAGGGGTTCTGAAGCATTTGACAAAAAGGAAAATATTTTTTATTTGAAGCTTGAAAGATCTAGCATAATATTTAAATTTGCAAAATCAAATTTACTTTCGCTGGGCCCGTAGCTCAGCCAGGTAGACGAGAGGCCTAAAGCATCGGGCTTTTAACCCGAGGGTCGTGGGTTCGAATCCCACCGGGCCCGTACATTTCTATAAAGCTTATTAAACATCACATCTAAATTATAATCATGAGCAACGAAGTTAGACTTACGGTTGAAGAAGCTAAGGGAAGGGACGTCGGAAGGTTCATAGCAAGAATACCTCAGAGGATAATGCGCAGGCTCGGCCTTTCAGCTGGGGACTACATCGAAATAGTCGGCAAGAAGAGCGTTTACGCTCAAGCTCTGCCCTCTTCATATGAGGATGAAGACAGGGACATTATAAGGCTGGACGGGACTCTCAGACAGGGAGCAGGGGTCGGGATAGGAGATGAAGTCGTGGTTAAAAAGGCAAACATACCTAGGGCCGAAAAGGTCAATTTGGCACCTGTTGACGTTCAGATACAGGCAGATCCTGAGTACTTCAAAGAAGAATACCTGTTGGGGAAGCCTGTCTGGAGGAACTCAGTGATAGTGATTCCTTACTACAGCGAATCCCTAAAGTTCGTTGTCACCTCAGTTATCCCAGGCCCTGTTGCCTACGTCGACGAAAGCACAGAGGTTGAGATAAAGTCGGAGCCTGTGAAGGAAACTGAAGTTTACGCCCCGAAGGTCTCCTGGGAAGACATAGGCGACCTAGAAGAAGCGAAGAGGAAGATAAGGGAGATGATAGAGCTGCCTCTAAGGCACCCCGAGATATTCAGGCACTTGGGCATAGAGCCCCCGAAGGGAGTTCTGCTCATAGGACCTCCGGGAACCGGTAAGACTCTGCTGGCTAAAGCAGTAGCGAACGAATCAAACGCCTACTTTGTGACCATAAACGGCCCGGAGATAATGAGCAAATACTACGGGGAATCTGAGCAGAACCTGAGGAACATATTTGAGGAAGCTAAGAAGAACGCGCCCAGCATAATATTCATAGACGAGATAGATGCTTTGGCCCCAAAGAGGGCTGAAGTTACAGGGGAAGTTGAGAGGAGGGTTGTTGCTCAGCTGTTAACGCTTATGGACGGTCTGCAAGAAAGAGGTCAGGTAGTCGTTATAGGAGCAACAAACAGGCCTGACGACGTTGACGAGGCTCTTAGGA
Source organism: uncultured Nitrososphaerales archaeon (assembly GCA_964343315.1). Lineage (GTDB taxonomy): Archaea > Thermoproteota > Nitrososphaeria > Conexivisphaerales > UBA164 > CAYFFZ01. The sequence continues at coordinate 53,875 of CAYFJA010000002.1, read as the reverse complement.
GGCCAGGAAGGTTTGACAGGGAAATCTACATAGGGATGCCGGACAAGCAGGCCAGAAAAGAAATACTGAGCGTTCACCTTAGGAACGTTCCGCAGTGCGGCGATGAAGAAATCAGCAAGAAGATTTGCTCTCCTGAGGATAAGATAGACCTAGAAGAGATAGCCGAGATGACGAACGGATACACAGGAGCAGACATAGCAGCCCTAGTAAAGGAAGCCGCTATGATAAGGCTCAGGGAAGCCATAGACAAAAAGGAAATAGACGTAGAGCAAGCTACAGTACCGCCGGAGAAGCTCAGCAAGCTAAGGCTCAGGAGAAAGGACATTTTAGAGGCTTTAAAGTACGTTCAGCCAACTGTGCTCAGGGAAGTAATAGTAGAGATTCCTGAAGTAAGGTGGGAAGATATAGGAGGATACGAGAAGGTAAAGCAGGAGCTAAGGGAGATGGTTGAATGGCCCCTTAAATACCCCAAGTACTTTGAAGAGATAGGGACTGAGCCTCCTAAGGGAATATTGTTGTACGGTCCTCCGGGAACTGGGAAGACCCTGCTGGCTAAAGCAGTAGCTACAGAAAGTCAGTCTAACTTTATAGCCGTAAGGGGTCCTGAAGTTCTGAGCAAGTGGTTTGGGGAGTCGGAAAAGGCCATAAGGGAGATATTCAAGAAGGCTAGGATGGCCGCCCCATGCGTAGTATTCTTCGATGAGATTGATTCCATAGCTCCCTCAAGGGGCTCCAGGTTTGACAGCGGGGCCACTGATAGGATAGTAAACCAGCTTCTGGCTGAGATGGACGGAATAGCTCCTCTAAAGAACGTTGTGGTCATAGCTGCTACGAACAGGCCCGACATACTTGACCCAGCTCTGTTGAGGCCAGGAAGGTTTGACAGATTAGTTTACGTCCCGCCACCGGACGAACAGGCAAGGTACGAGATCCTTAGGGTGCACACAAAGAAGATGAAGCTTGCTGATGAAGTTACAGCAAACGACTACGCCTACTTAAAGGAGCTAGCTTCAAGGACCGAAGGATACACAGGAGCTGACTTAGCTTCCCTCGTGAGGGAGGCGGCTATGCTTGCTCTGAGGGAAACGGTGGAGCAGAAGCTTGAGCACGCGAAGCCCGTTGAGAAGAAGCACTTTGAGGAAGCCTTGAAAATAGTTAAGCCTTCGCTAACAAGGGCAGACATAGAAAGGTACGAAAGGCTTGCTGAAGAAATAAAGAGGACGATTCGATAAATTTTCATTTTTTATTTATTTTTTAAACAAACGCACTAAAAATTTTTGGTTTTAGTAAACAAAATTTATATTTTACCAATAAAAATAAATACAATTGTGAGCGTTCCTTTAACTCCTTTAAGAGTTCTGTCAGCTTCTGGTATAATAGCGCACTTAAGCTTAGCTTCTTCCTTTTTAGGGACTATAGCTTTAGCTTTGGTCTTAGAATACAGCTACCTAAGGACTAAGGATGAAAGAATGCTTGCAAAGGCTAGGATGTTTTCTGTTATATCAACCATCATATTTGGAGTTGGCGCAGCTTACGGAACTCTAGTGGAGTTCGGCTTGGTCACAGTTTGGAGCAACTTTGTTGCTATTATAGGCGCGATAGCCCTTCCTTTTTACATAGAGCTCTTTGCTTTTCTGTTCGAAGTTGTCGTCCTCCCTCTTTACACGTTCACTTGGGACAAAATTAAGAACGGCTGGGCTCACTTTGCCATCGGTATAGTTGCCGCTTTCGGGGGCTACTGGAGCGCGTACAACATACTTGCGGTGATGGCTTCTCTTTCTATGAGGCCTCCAGGTCTGGAGATCGTTAACCTGGCCCAGAGCGGACAGTCGATTTCTAAAGCTATAACCTATATCTTAGAATGGGAGAAGCCTTCGCAGATGTTTAACATGTACTGGGCCGGGGCTCAGATATTCATATTTCACGGTATCCTTGCCGCTGTGATATCAAGCTGGTCTCTTATAGCTGGAGTTTACATTTACAAATATGTGAGGGACAAAGACCCAGTCAGAAAGAAGGTTTTAAACCACATGCTCTTGCCGCTCGCCGTGTTGACAGGAATTCAAGGCTTGGTCCTCGGGCACTTCCAGGGCGAGCTCGTAGTTCAGGAAGATCCGCTAAAGCTAGCCGTCTTTGAGGGAATGTACTGGAGCGGTTTAAGGGTTGACCCGCTAACCAGCTTTGTTGCTTACGGGACGCTTAACCATCAGTTCTGGGGCTATTACAGCTGGCCAGCAAGCATAAGGCCCCCAACTTACGTTACTTTCGCTTATTTGGTTATGATGGTTGGCTTTGGGATAGTTTTGGGCATTTTAGCTTTGGCTTTGGGCTTAGACTATGCTTTTGGGGAAAATCTGGGGAAGGTTGGATTTGGTTGGCTGTACAAGCTTCAGAGGCCCCTAGAGCTTGTCTCCCAGTACCTGATCCCGTTCTCAGGAATAGTTGCAGGAATAGGAGGAGCGTTAAGCGCAGAGAGCGGAAGGTATCCTCTGATATTTGTGAGCAGCGTTCCCAGCAACTCAGGGCCTCCAACGATAACCGGGGTCCCCGTTTCAGCTCTGTTGAACGTGAGCTTGAGCATGCCTATCTGGGAAGTGGCGCTTTTGACCTTTGTTGCCCTAGCGATACCGTTCGTAGCGGTATACGGGATTTGGGTTTACGTTAGCAGGAGGTGAGAGGTATGGTTTCGAGCGTATCAGCTGTCGGCGGGCTTCTCTCCTGGGCCTTTGACGTGCACCTGCCCTTAGTTTATACTGTTCTAGGGATACTTTGGACAACCCCGTTCATAGAATACATAGGCTGGAAGAGAAACGACAGCAGGTACCTCGAGCTTAACAAGGTTTTGCTGAACTACTTGATAGCGGTTTATGCGATAGGAGGGGTTTTCGGAACTATAGTTACGGTTTTCTTGGCAGGGCTAATGCCTGTCTTCACAAACCTAGCCGGGGTGATACTTTGGCCGGTCTGGGCCACAGCTATAATAGCTGGGGTTATCATAACTATACCTGTTATAGGACTCTACTACAGAACCTACTCAAGGTGGTCTCACAGGAACCACGCTATTTTAGGAGTTTTGTTAGCGATCTCCGCATCAATAATCCCTCTCATGTTCAGGCTCGTTTTCGCTTATACAGCCTACCCCGCTGGGACCTACATTACCCCAGATCCATCGTCCGTTATAGGCTTTGACCTGTCAGTCAACGTTTATCAGGCCGTTCAAAACCCGCTTTACCTACCTCTCTTCGCCAGCACGATGTCAGCCGCCTTGGCCTTCACCGGGCTGATAATGTTATTTGGCTTTAGCCTGAGGTACAGAGGTCTTCCGCACCAAGATTTAGGGATATCCATAGGAAAGAAGCTGGCCCTCGTTTTTGGTCTGCTTTACGCAGCTTTTACCTCTGTATACCTCTACGAAGTTTACCTCAACTCTGCAACGATGGCCTGGTCTATATTCGGCTCCCCTCCGAGCTACGTCCCTTCAGACCTTCTTTCTGTCTTTAAGCCCACGTATTCACTTACCGGCCCCTTCTACGCAGACTTAGCTTTGGCTTTAATTACGTTTTTGCTTCTCATCTTTTCGTTCTTCAAGAAGAGCAGGCTAGCCGGAATAGCTTCGGGAATATTATCTGTAGCTATCCTTGACCTATCTGAAACAATAAACCTGCTTGCCCACGCTCCGTACGCTGTGGTACCTCCAGTCCCAGTAGCAGAAGCTTTAGCAAGCTCGTACGGCGTTCAGTTTGCCTTAAAAGTTGCTGAAACGCTGCAGGTTTCAACGCTCTCATCGGTCTTAGATTACCTGATTCAGCTAATGGCTCAGGTTCCTTCCCTGCTTTACCTTTCCCTCGGGATCTTCGCTTTCTTCAATGGTCTTCTAATATTCGTGATATACGCAGCCCTGGCCTGGAGAGAAAAGTGATTTAGAAGGTTACTACCTCGTACCCCTGGTTAACAAAGTAGGCAAGCCTCTCTCCGGTTGGCTGCAAATTTATTCCAAGCTTTGTGAGCTGATCCTTTATGTTTTTTCCAGCTGCATAGTTTACGCAAGCGCTGTCCACGTGGCCATTTTTCAACAAGTAGTTAAAGTTCTCTAGGTCCTGCCCGGAAATGCTCGTTAGGTAGTCTTCTGCTGGGCCGTAGAATATCACCTTCAGGTCATCATACCTTTTGTTCATAGCAGACCTTGAAGCTATGGTTAGAGCGAGGCTGAACCTTTCTGGGTTTTCTTTCCCTGTAATTATAAAGAACAAAACTTTCATAATTTTTGTTCTATGGATCCCTTTATAATCTTTGTCTACTTTTTCTGATTTTTAATGTTCAGCTAGCTTTTTTGTCCAAAAAGATATCGATTCCCTGAATAGTAAAACTGTAGGAATAAATTTAAATATAGGAATTTTGATACTTTTACTGATTAAAGAATGGATGATTTCGAGCCATTCGTGTACACGAACGATTTAATACCAGAGGAAATATCAAAGGAAACCGCTAGGATCTTTGTAAAGCTGGAAACAAGGAAGTACAACAAGCCAACTACTATAATTCAGTTCTCCGATACAAAGGGCATAAACATAGAAGAGATAGCTAAGAAGCTTAAGAAGAAGCTCGCGTGCGGCGGGACGGCAAAGGACGAAAGCATAATCCTTCAGGGAGACCACAGGGACAAAATAGTTAAGTATTTAGTTGAGCTCGGGTTCAAGGAAGAAAACATAGTCATGCAATGAGCGGAACAAAGAAGATAAAGGTTTGCCCAAAGTGCGGCGCCCCGCTATTTCCTTTATCTGAGATCGTCTCAGGAGCTCCAACAAACTTCTACTTCTGCAAAAGATGTGGTTATAAAGGAGCTTTATATATAGAGGTTAGTTATGGACCCTCTGGCGGCTCTTAGCGAGAGCTTAAATAAAAAAGAAATCCCTTTAGAGATTTACGAAAAGATCCTATCTTCAAGGGAGAAGGTAGAAGAAGCTATTAAGAGCGTTGAGAAGGCTTCTGGGATTAAGTATCCTGATTGGTACGTTTATCCGAAAGCCTTAGCGATGAAGGGTATTGCTGGCGAAGCCTCTATAATTTATTCTAGGTTTTATCCTTTGACCTATCAGGACAGATTGTACCTGCTTGTTCAGCTAACCCCTCCTCTGGTTTTGTACTCATCAAAGGACACGCTTCTTGCGGTTCTTGCTCACGAGATGCTCCACTACATAAACTTTGCAGCTAAGATAAAGAGCTTCAGCATATCCTCCTCAGAGATATCTGTAAGCGTCTTTGAATCTGCGTTCGCAGATCAGGGAGAGCTATACAGCCCGGAGGCTGTTTTTAGGAAGGGTAAGAAAATAATCAGGCTTCTGAGGGAAAAGTTTGACGTAGGCTTAAAGGACGAAGCTTTGAACAAAAAGACCATCAGCAGGTGGATAAACAAAAACCTTCCCACAGAGTACATTTCGCCTGAGCAAAACACAGTTAGGGTAAGCGTCTATTCAATATTAAACTACTCTCCTGAGGAGTCTTTGAAGAGGTTCTTGAATTGGACTTAGACTTAGAAGCTATAAAGGAAGATGTCTTAGAAAAGCTCAAGGGGGTAGATGTTAAGGCTTTAGCGGTCTACGGCAGCACAGTTGCAGGCTATGCGAAAAAGGACAGCGACGTGGACCTTTTAGCTCTTTGTCAAAGCTTTAAGGAAAAGGTGCGCTACTATTACTTCAGCGGAAAGTACAGCTACTCTCTCCTTGCTTCAGACGTTAAGGAGACTTATGAGGATGCGGAAAAGTCTGCTCTAGGCGAGTTCGTCGTAGGAAGGCTCCTTAACCCTTACTTGCCTGTATTTGGGGAGGAGGAGCTTAAGGAGGTTGAAGTGAGGTACAAAAAGAGGGTTATTCTGGAAGAAACTTATCAGCTATACAAAGAGTATCAGGACTTTTTGTACCACATGAACATACCGTTGGAGTACTTTTTGTTCTCCAAGCTTAAGAAGAGGTATCAGATTTACCCTCCAGCGCTCTACAGCTACGCCAACACTTATTCTAAGGAAAGGATTGAAAGAAACCTACCCCTTACGCTCGATGGATTTAAGAGGGCTTCTGAGAGCTTGCCGTTCCTAGAATTAAAAGATGGCTTTGTTAGAGTTAAGAAAGGGGCTCAGATTCCCCAACCCTACCTCGTTGACGACCTTTACTACCTGCAGCTGGCCCTAAAGCAGTACATCTTTCACGGGATGAGCGGAAAGGTTACCCCGGATGTCGTTTTAAACGAGCTGGTTTCAAAGGTTAAGAGGTCAAGGAGCTTAAAGGACGTAAACGTTTACCTAAAGAAGCCCGAAGCCCTCCTCCAGCTAGATGGAGGGGCAAAGGTGCTGGAAGGTACGCCGGAAAAGGAGCTCAACGCTGTGAGCGTTGAAAAGATAGGCGGGCTCCTGAACCCATTTTATGGGATAAAGGTCGTTGAGTCTGAGGGAAAAAAGTACGTTGTTAAGAGCTTTAAGGGGAAGAGCGAGTTCAAGTGGATAATGCTAGGCATAGCCGGGAGGCCGATTAAGCCTTTTGAAATGAACCCCGTTAAAAGGATGTACAACGAATACTTAGGTTCCCTGCTCTTGGGTAGCTTAGGGATCAATTCTCAGAAGGTTGTGGCTGTATCCGTTAGCAAAAAGTATCTTGTTAAGGAGTACTTAGATGGAAGGAGCCTGCTTGACTACGTTAAGTCTTATCAAGGCCAAGAGGATTACAACAAAATATTTGAGGAGGTCGGTAAAACTTTTGCTGAAGTTCACAGGGGAGGCTTTGCGCTAGGCGACTCAAAGCCAGAGAACTTTTTGGTTTCGGGAGAAAAAGTGTTTTTGATAGACCTGGAGCAGTTTAAAGAGAACGCATCAATAGAGGACATGGGCTGGGACATAGCAGAGTTCATGTACTACTCGTTTTACTTTTTGAAGGATCAGGAGCTGGCGAAGCCCTTTATTTTGAGCTTTAAGAAGGGCTACGGCGAATCAAAGGAGGTATACTCAGAAGCTTTAGAGCAAAAGTACCTGCTGCCCTTCTTAGTTATGCTGAGGCCGGACCTGCTGAACTACTACAGGAAAGTCTTGAAAGAATCGCTTTTAAGCGAAGATCATGATAACGCTTAAAAGCAAATCTTTTGTATGTTAAGAGAGGATGAAAACTTTCTACAACCCGTTCCTAAAGAGGCTTGAGGTCGAGTACGAATTTAGCGACGGGAACGGAAAGATAAGCAGGAAGCAGGCTGTCGAAATAGTCGCTAAGGAGCTGAACAAGAGCCCTGAAAAAGTGATCCCTATTTACCTTGAGGGATCTTTTGGGCTTAGAAAGCTGAGGGGCCTTTTCTATGTTTATGATGACGAAAAGCTGGCAAAGATGCACCTCAAAAAGTACATTTGGCTGAGGATGCTTCCAAAGGAGGAAAAGAAGAAGGCATACGATGAGATGAGAAAGAAGAAGGCTGAGAAGAAGTGAAGGGAAAAGTAGTTCAGATTTGGAAGCTTTACCAAGTACAGGGAAGCACTGTGAAGAGGCTGAACAGGTTCTGCCCAAAGTGCGGGCAGGGTGTATTTTTAGCCAAGCATAAAGACCGCTGGTACTGCGGTAAGTGCGGGTACACGGAATACTTAAAGGGAAAGTGATTTTTTAAAACAAAAAAGTTTAATATAAATCCTTATTAAACAGGTTTGTTAACTTTATTTTATGTCTGCCAGAGAGGTTGCTGAAGTGGCTGAAAAAGCTCTGGAGCTGATCAAAAAAGGCGTTGGCTTTGCTTTTGTTTTCGTTGCAAGCTACAAGGGACACGCAGCGAGGCACGAAGGGTCCCTCATGATAGTTTCTGCTGACGGATCAAGCTTTGGGACCATAGGGGGAGGAGCGTTAGAAAAGTTTGCGGTTGATAAAGCCGTCCAGATGATAAAAGAAGGAAAGGGAGGGATCGTGGACATACCTGCAACAAGCGAGCTCGGCTCAGCGTGCGGGGGAGCCGTTACCCTTTACTTTAAAGTTGTGCTTCCCCCAGACGTTCTCGTAATATTTGGAGCCGGACACGTAGGAAAGGCTCTTTCAAACTTGGCAAGCCAGCTTGGCTTCAGGATAGTCATTGCTGACGACAGGCCTGAGTTCGCTAACAAAGATAGGTTTCCAGAGGCTTCAGAAATCGTTGTAGCAGAGCCAAAAGAAGCTGTCTCAAAGATCCCCAAGGGGAGCAACGTGTACGTCGCTGTAATGTACTATTCTGCAGACAAAGAGCTCGAAATAATAAAAGAGCTTCTCAAGTATGAGTTCAAGTACATAGGAGTTGTAGCTAGCCCGGTGAAAACTTTAAGATATCTAAGCGAGCTTTACAAGCTTTACGACGAGGAAAAGCTGAAGGTTCTTAGAGCTCCTATGGGCCTAGACGTAGGAGGCGGGGAAGAGCCGATAGACATAGCTCTGAGCATTTTGGCTGAAATTCAAGCTGTTAGGTACAACGCAACCGGAAAGCCTCTAAGCAAGGTCCCGGAGCTTCTGGAGCAGCTGAAAAAGAAAGCGCAGATCATGGGTTAAGCTTATAGATTTCGTCCTGAGGAGGTTCTTTGTAGACCTCGGTCTTATCTTTCCTGATGAGCACAAGCGACGGTTCACCCTTCTCAAACCTTCCTATAACAGAAGCTTTTTCCCCAAATCTGTCTAGAATTCTTTTTGCGGTTTCACCGTCAGCGGCAGCAAGCACCGATCCGCTCGAGAGAAGCTTGAGCGGGTCAAGGTTCAAGTGAGAGCATATAGATCTTGTTAAGGGCTTGATCAGTATCTTTTCTTCCTCAACCACCGCTTTAAGCCCTGATGCGAGGGCCATTTCGGTTGCGCCTCCGATCAAACCGCCTTCGGTCGGGTCGTGCATGGCCCTGACGCCAATTTCAGCCAGATCCATAGCTTCGCTTAGAACAGAAACTTCGTCTACATAAGAAGCTGCGAGCTCGAGGGCGCCCTCGTCAAACTGAACTACAAGGTCAGGAAAGTCTCCAGCTATTACGCTTGTTCCTTCTATAGCTGCTTCCTTTACCTGAATAAGCAAATCCCCTTCCTTTATATTGGTAATGTCTAATGGTTCCCTCTGAGATATCCCCAGCTGCGTTACGACGGCAACGTTGAACTTAAGCCCCTCGACTATCTCTGTGTGTCCCCCGACAACTCCTATGCCCAACTTTTTTGAGGTTTGGTCTATCTGCTCAGTTATTTCGTCTATTTCGCTTTCATCAGCATCTTCCCTTAACAAAAGGCTAACGAGCGCATACTTTGGCCTAACCCCCTTTACTGCAATGTCGTTAGAAGATACGTAAATGGCTAGCTTTCCGAGGTTTTTCCTCGCGGCAGTTATGGGGTCTGTGTGAGCAACCAAGTAAAGGCCATCAACCTTTACCACCGCCGCATCTTCACCTACGCCTGGACCCCTTATAACTTCATCAAGCTTCGCCCCGCTTCTAGAGAAAACGTATTTTTTCAGGGCATCTAGGCTAAGCTTGGCCATGCCGTTAATTAAATTAAGTAAAATATAAATGTAGGGCGATAAAAAAGTGCTTATGCCTAGGCAGATCTACGACTTACAGACCTTGATGGAGCTGATGAAGAGCGCTAAAAAGATAATAGTGGTTAAGAGAAAGGATTATTCAAAGATAAAGCTCAGGATGAAGAAGTACCTTTACACTTACGTCGGAAGCCCCGAGGAAGCCGACAAAATCTTAGCTGAGTTTAAAGACAAGGAAAAGATAGTGTACTTATAGATGGAAAATGATTCTTGTTAGCAACGACGATGGCCCTGCCAGCCCTGGATTAAGGTCTTTAATAAGACAGCTATCAAAAATAGATGAAGTAACTTTCGCTATACCAGAAGGCCCAAGAAGCGGAAGCAGCATGAGCTTAACTTTTCACAAGCCTTTAAGGATCAGGAATGCAGAAATAGAGGGCGTAAAGGGCTTAATCTGCTCAGGTTCGCCTGCTGACGCGATAGTCATCGCCCACATAACTTTGGATAAAAAGCCTGACCTCGTTGCAACTGGGATAAACTTGGGCGACAACACAGGTCTGCAGGACATATATTCTAGCGGAACAGTGGCAGGAGCCCTTCAGGCTGCTATATTGGGGTACAAAGCGATAGCGTTCTCAAAAAGGATAAGCGACGAGTACATACTCTACCCTTACGTAAGCTTAGATGAGTTTGAAAAGCCAGCAGAAGTAGCTTCAAAGATAGCTAAGTTTGTGCTTGAAAGGGGGCTTCCGTCAAACTCCCAGCTCCTCAACGTTAACTTTCCGATAAAAGTTACTGAGAAAACAAAGGCAAGGATAACGAGCATCTCTCCCATAAAATACGACCACTACCTCGACAAGAGGCTTGATCCGAGGGGCAGGGAGTATTACTGGCTTTGGGGAAAGAGGCTTGGTAAGTACCCTGAGGGTTCTGACGCGCAGGCCGTGTTTGAGCTAGAAGAAATCTCTGTGACCCCAATGAGGATAGACCTGAGCGTTCCAGAGCTGCTTCAGCAGGACGCTAGCTGGTACAAGGATTTAATAGAAAGAATTTAACTGCTTTAATCTGTTAGCGTTGCTTAACCCAAGAGCTGCGTAAAATTTTTGTAAAATGAACAAAGCTTTAGGAATTTAAACGATAAAATGGATTTATTTGAAAAGTTACGGTTTGAAAAATCATGTTATTTTAGTTAAAGTTAAATTCATGTATTTAAAGAAAAAAGTGGGGATGAGGCTACACCGCTCCAGTCTGAGCAAAGGCTATGAGGACCTCGCGACGATCTGACCCCATTTTAGGTGAATTATATGACTAGCCTGAAGGTTGCAGTCATAGACAGGGATTCTTGTAGGTTCGACAAGTGCAACCACGAGTGTCAGAGGTTCTGTCCGCCGCAGATTTCAGGCAAAAAGGTCGTTGAGTTTGGGGAAGACGGGTATCCTGTTATAAACGAAGCCCTGTGCATTGGATGCGGGATCTGCGAAAAGAAGTGTCCATATGAAGCAATAAGAATAGTCAATTTGCCCAGCGAGTTCGGCAAAGAGAAGGTCCATCAGTACGGGCCAAACTCATTCAGGCTGTACAGGCTTCCTATGCTAAGAAAGGGAAAGGTTGTGGGGGCTGTTGGGATGAACGGCATCGGGAAGAGCACAGCCTTGAAGATCCTCTCAGGCAGCCTTGTTCCCAACCTCGGGAACTACGAAGGGCAGGTAACCATGGATGATGTAATAAAGTTTTTCAAGGGGACAGTATTTGCAGACTATTTCAGAGCTTTAAAGAACGGGGAGATCAAGGTCTCAATAAAGCCACAGGCGATTTATGAGATCCCCAAGGTCTTCAAAGGTACAGCAAAGGAGCTGATCGAAAAGTACTCTGAAGGAGAGAACGAAGAGATAATCAAAGAGCTTGAAATCGACAAGATAGCTGAAAAGCAGGTTTCAGAGCTGAGCGGGGGAGAGCTTCAGAAGGTTGCGGTTGCCGTAGCTCTAACGAGAAAGGCAGACTATTACTTCCTTGATGAGCCGAGCTCATACCTTGATGTATTCAACAGGCACGCAGTAGCTAAAGTGATAAAGAGGATAGCAGAAAAGTCGGGGGTGTTTTTGGTTGAGCACGACCTGACCTTCCTGGACTATGCCAGCGACTACATTCATATACTTTACGGAGAGCCCGCTGTTTACGGCATAGTATCCAGGCCCATGACCAGCTCAGAAGGGATAAACTCCCTTATCGAGGGAGAAATTAAGGCTGAAAACGTAAGGATAAGGACCTACAACATTAAGTTCAAGAACCCTGACCTAAGTCCTCCAGAGGAGTCGAACGTTCTTTTCTCGATACCTTCTTTTAAGAAATCTTATCCGGGCTTTGTTTTAACCGTTGAGGGAAAGGACGTTAAGGAAGGGCAGATAATAGGGGGCCTTGGCCCAAACGGCATAGGTAAGACAACGTTCTTGAAGGTCCTAGCTGGGGTTGAGAAGGACGACGATGGCAAAGCCCAGGTTGGAATTAAGATATCTTATAAACCTCAGTACCTCGAAGTTTTAGAAGATACAACGGTTGAGTCTGTGCTATCAAAGTTTGACTGGAACACAACAGAAAACCTGAACCTTTTGATAGGACCCCTGAGGATAGATAAGCTTATGCAGAAATACCTCTCCCAGCTCAGCGGAGGGGAGCTTCAGAAGGTTGCAATAGCGGCTTGCCTGCTTCAGGACGCAACCTTTTATGCTCTCGACGAGCCTTCTGCCTTCCTTGACGTGGAGGACAGGATTGCCCTATCGAGGATACTTCCAACGTACATAAAGAGGAAGGGCAGGGCCGGGATAGTGATAGACCACGACCTAATGCTGGTCGATTTGATATCTGACGCAATAATGGTCTTCAACGGGACTCCAAATGTTTCAGGATATGCTGTGGGACCCCTTCAAAAAAGAGAAGCCATGAACAGCTTTTTGATGCAGATGGGTCTTACGTACAGAAGGGACGAAGAGACAGGCAGGCCCAGGGTTAACAAGCCAGGAAGCAAGCTGGACAGAGAACAGAAGGAGAAGAAGGAATACTATTACGTGTGAATTTTAGATTTATAAATATTAAAAACAACTCTTTGTCGATGATAAAGGTTTGGGACCTGACGCTCCCTACCTTAGACGACGTTGACGTTTCCGGCAAAAGAGTTCTTCTTAGGGTAGACTTTAACTCGCCGGTTGATCCTAACAGTAAGTCTTTGTTGGATAAAAGCAGGATAAAAGCCCACGTGCAAACAATAAAAGAGATTTTGAATAAAGGAAGCGCGTTGGTTGTTGTGACTCACCAGGGAAGGCCCGGCGACGACGACTTCATAACCCTAGAGCCCCACAGGCAGGCTTTAGAAGAAGAGCTTGGGGTCGAGGTTAAGTTCATCAGCGATATCTTTGGGCCCTGTGCGGTAAACGAAATAAAGAACCTTAAAGGCGGAGAGGTTTTGATGCTAGACAACATTAGGCTAGCTTCTGAGGAGCTTATTGAAGCGGAACCTGAGGTTCAGAGCAAAACCTACTTGGTGCGGAGGCTTGCCCCTCTTTTTGACGCATACGTTAACGATGCGTTTGCTACAGCGCACAGGAGTCAGCCAAGCCTAGTTGGATTTCCTAAGCTTTTGCCATCAGCAGTAGGAAGGCTCATGGAAAGGGAGCTCACGGCTCTATCCAAAGTTTTTAACAGCGAGGACTCCCCTAAGGTTTTTGTCCTCGGAGGAGGCAAGGTCCTTGACAGCTTAAGGATAATAGAGTTTCTTTCAAAGAAGAGAATAGCAGACAGGATACTTTTGGGCGGGCTTGTGGCCGAAGTCTTCGCGTTAGCAAAGGGAATAAACATCGGGGAAGAAAATAAAAAGGTTTTAGAAGAGAACGGGCTTATTCCTTTAATTCCTAGGGCCAGAAAGATACTTCTCTCCGGAGCGCCAGTTGAGATCCCGGTAGACTTTTTGGTGGAAAAAGAAAACGGGGAGGTTGAAAGCGTGTACATAACGGAGATAAAAGGAAGGATAAAAGACGTTGGCCCAGAAACTATAAACGTTTATTCAACCTTGCTGAACGAATCAAAGGTAGTTGTTCTAAGAGGGCCTATGGGCGTAATAGAAGACGAGAGGTTCAGAGCAGGAACTGAGAGCTTGCTAAAGACAGCTTTTGCCAGCCAAGCTTTTGTAATAGTTGGGGGAGGTCACCTTTTGAGCGTGGCAAGTTCTCTTAACTTGAGCGAATCAAGAGGGAAAGCTCACCTATCAACCGGAGGAGGAGCGCTTCTTTTGTTCCTAGCAGGCGAAAGGCTTCCAGCCCTCGAAGCGCTGAGCGCTTCGATGAAGGTGGTTAAAAATGAAGGTTAAGGTAGCGGTCAACGGATATGGGACCATAGGAAAAAGGGTAGCTGAAGCTGTTTTAAAGCAGGAAGACATGGAGCTAGTAGGCGTAGCCAAGCTAAACCCAGATTACGAAGCCTTTTTAGCTGAAAGAAAAGGCATAAGAATATTTGCTCCAAAGGAAAACTTAGAAAAATTTAAGGAGGCTGGGTTAAACGTTGAGGGGACTGTTGAAGACATGGTATCGGCCTCAGACATAGTTGTAGACGCAACTCCCGATGGGGTGGGCGCTAAAAACAAACAGATATATGAAAAATTAAAGAAGCCGGCAATTTTCCAGGGAGGGGAAGAAGCGGAAGTAGCTGAGGTTTCCTTTTCTTCCCTTTGCAACTTTGAAGAAGCCATAGGCAAAAGGTTCGTGAGGGTCGTATCTTGCAACACTACCGCTTTGTTAAGGGTTCTGTGTTCTCTTAAGAATCTCTATAAAATAAAGAAGGCTAGGGCTGTACTGATAAGGAGGGCCGCCGATCCTAGGGAAGTTAAGAAAGGTCCGATAAATTCAGTTACTCTAAACCCAGTGGATCTTCCTAGCCATCACGCCCTCGACGTAAAGACAGTTTTAAGGGATTTGGATATATTTACCATGGCATACGTGGTTCCAACCACGCTTATGCACGTTCACGCGCTAAATATAGAAGTAGAGGGTAGCGCTGATAAAGAAAAAGCGCTAGAAGCCTTAACAGGCTCCAGGAGGATAGTCTCCCTTAGCAAAGTATCTAAAGTTGCGTCTACAGCTGAGGTGATAGAAATAATGAGGGATTTGGGGAGGCTTAGAAACGATGTTCCTGAAGTTGTTCTGTTTGAAGGTTCTGTTTATGCGTCAGGAAGCGAGCTTGCTCTAACATACGCTGTTCACCAAGAATCAATCGTTGTCCCCGAAAACATAGATGCTATAAGGGCTGTCCTTGGCATAAAACCTAAGGAAGAGTCCATGAGCTTAACGGATAAAACCCTTGGGCTTATGAGGGGGAGGATATTGTAATGGAGCCGTCTTATAAGATAAGCTTCTGGTTCAGGAAGCTGCTCGTTCCGGTTGACGGCTCTGAGCTTAGCGTGAAGGCTCTGGAGCTGGCCCTTGACTTTAACATGAGGTACGGCTCTGAGGTAGTTGTGCTTAACGTCTGTTCAGCGTGTACAGAAGAAGAAGTAAAGGGCGTCATCGAGAAAAAGCTCAAGAGAAAGCTGCCCTTTAACGTAAAGGTCAGAAGGCCTTCTTATGATTCCAGCGTCGCGAACGAAATTCTTCAGGAGATAAATGAGGGGAGCTACGACGCAGTCATCATGGGGGCAAGGGGGTTGACCTCAAACCCTGACATCGTCACTGGTTCTGTAGCTTTGTCAGTTGTAGCAAACGCTCCGATAACGGTGATATTAGTTAGGTAATCGTTTTATTTTTTAATTATGAAATATAAGTTAAGTTGGACTTTGGTTCTATAAAGGAAAAATACATGAAAAGGTTAGAGGAAGCAAAGAAGAAAGGTTTGGTGGATGAGCCTATTATACCTCTGCTTGACCTCATAAACTCTTTTGATTATTTTTTCAGCACATCTTCCTGCGCCGGAAGGATAATACTCATATCCGTTCATCCTTCATGGAAGAAGAACCTCTCGAAGATATTTTTCAAGTCACACTATCAGGTTGATCCTGAGGAAGCCTGGGAAGCTCTTACTGAGGGAGCTAACGTTTATAAAAACCTAATATACTTAAAGCAAGAACCTTTTATTCTGCACGTTTCAATAAAGAGCCTAGATAAAGCGCTCGAGCTCTTATCTTTAGTCCAGAAGATTGGGCTAAAGCATTCGGGGATACTTAGCGTAAGCCAAGAAAGGGTAAACCTAGAAGTTCAGAGCGTGGAAAGGGTAGATGCTTTACTGGCAAAGGATGGCGTTGTTTTAGCGCCAAAAGAATACTTTAAAGAGCTTATATACGACGCAAACTATAAGCTAAAAAAGACTAGAGAAAAGATGGATAGGCTTTTCGTGGAGCTCAAAGAAAGGAAAATTAAAACGATAAGTTAAGTTTAAAACGATCTTTTTTTAAAATCATTTATGAAGGTTCTTGGTATTTCTGGGTCTTGGGGTGAGAGGGCTTACAACACATTGCTTTTAAAAAACGTTTTTGAAATGCTGCCGCAGGAGGCTGAAAAGGAGCTGGTTTTAGCGGGAAGCTATCCTTTGTACAGAGAAAGCGGAGAAGAGCCTCAGGAGATAAGGTCGCTGAAAGAAAAGATACGCTCAGCCGACCTTGTTTTCATATCAACGCCAGAGCACAACCACAGCTATTCAGCGTCTTTAAAGAGCTTGCTTGATTGGGTTTCATATCCTTTAGAAAGCAATCCGTTTCAGTGGAAGGTTGTGGCAACCATGTCTGCTTCTACAGGATCCTTGGGAGGGCCGAGGGCTCAGGAGCACCTCTGGATAGTTTTGAAGAGCTTGGGCGCCATCCTTGTTCCTGGGCCAGAAGTGTTTGTGGTAAACGCCGACAAGAAGTTTGACTCAGAGGGAAAGCTTACAGACGAAGCTTCAAAGAGATATATAGCCCAGCTTATAGATAACTCCATTAGGCTAGCTAAAGCGATAAGCTCATTTGCAAGAAGCTGAAAGCATAATCTCTCTGGCTTTTAAAAGTAAAGTTTTTTATTGTTTAAAAAAAGTTAATTAGTCGTGATAAAGCTCAGCGACACATTGTCCAGGGAGATGGTTGCTTTTGACCCTAGCGTAAACCCTGAGGTTAAGATTTATGTGTGTGGGGTCACGGTTTATGACTACAGCCACGTTGGCCACGCCCGAGTTTTCATAGTTTTTGACGTTTTGAGGAGGCTGTTGCAGAAGGAGGGCTTTAAGGTTAAGTACGTTCAAAACTTCACCGACATAGACGATAAAATAATCAACAGGGCCAAGGAGCTGGGCCTAAGCTACAAGGATGTTTCTGAAAGGTTCATCAAAGCTTACTTAGAAGATTCTGACGCTTTGAACTTAATGCGAGCAGACGTTTATCCAAGAGCAACGGAGCACATAAAAGACATGGACGAATTCATAAAGGGGCTAGTTGAAAGAGGCTACGCTTACGAAACTGAAGATGGGGTTTACTTTGAAGTAAGCAAGTTTAAGGACTACGGAAAGCTTTCAAAGATAAAAAGAGAGGAGCTTCTGGCCGGAGCTAGGGTCGACGTAAACGAAAAGAAAAAGGATCCTTTGGACTTTGCCCTTTGGAAAAAATACAAAGAAGAGCCTCTTTTTGAAAGCAGCTTTGGTAAGGGAAGGCCTGGGTGGCACATAGAGTGCTCTACTATGATTAGAAAGAACTTGGGGGAAACGATCGACATACATGGAGGCGGTGAAGATTTAATATTTCCTCACCACGAAAACGAAATAGCCCAGAGCGAATCGCTCACAGGGAAGCCTTTAGCAAAGGCTTGGGTTCACGTAGGGCTCGTAAAGTTTGGAAAGGAAAAGATGAGCAAGAGCTTGCACAACGTGATATACATCAAAGATTTCCTAAAGCAGTACGGCCCGAACACGCTAAGGGTTTGGGCGTTAAGCACCCATTACAGGTCCCAGCTTGAGTTCAGCGAAAACAAAATTGCAGAAGCAGTTGAAACGTGGAAAATAATTGAAGAAGCAGCCTATAACCTAAGGCAACCCTTTGAGTTCGATCAAGACGCTGAAGTGGAAAATATAGTAAGCGAACTAAAGTCAGCTTACGAAGACCTTAAGGAAGACCTAAACACACCTCAGGCTCTAGCTAAAATGGTTAGGGCTTCTAGGAGCATTAACAAGCTGTGGACTTCAGGAGCCCTTTCAGTTAAGGTTGCATCGAAGCTTACCTTCTTCAACGAGCTTTTCGACGTTTTCGGGTTTAGGCTCCCTCAAGTTAGCCAAGAAGAAAAGGAAATGATAGAGGCAGAAATTAAAAAGAGGGATGAGCTAAGGAAAATGAAAAAGTTTCAAGAAGCGGACGAGATAAGACGAAAACTATTAAATATTCACGTAAAGCTGATTGACACTAGGTACGGAACATTTTGGAGAAAGGTAGAAAATGTATAGTTTTGAAAGTATTTTTGCAAAATTTTTACAGTAAACGGATCATATTTTTCGAAAATAAAAACTTAAATATTAAAATGCTTAAAAATATTTTACATGCGAATGGGAAGGGATCTGGTTGATGTTTTAACAACTAAAAGTTACGTTATATTGGTTTCAGGTGACCCTGGTGTAGGTAAGACTTACTTAGCTTTGTTAGCTTGCAGCAAAAAGGAAAGCTGCACATACATAACGTATTCAGAGCCGGAAAAATCGCTAACCGATAAGCTCGCGCAGATCGACCCAAACTATAAAGGGAGCTTTGGGGTCGTAAGTATGATAACAGGCGATCCTTCTCATGTTTACAGCATTATTATGAACGGGTTAATGAAGGGCGAAATAGTTGTTGTAGATTCGATTAACTCTATGCTTTATGGCGTAAACGAGCCTAGCTCTTTGAGAACATTTATTCAGTTACTATACACGGCTGCAAAAAATAAAGATGGGACCTTAATTCTCTTAGCTGAGGGGCCGGCCATAATGGGTTCTTTGGACTTTAGGTACGTTTCTGATGCGGTGGTAAACCTAAGCTACGATGAAGTGCTTGGCAGCAAAGTGAGAAAGGCAGAAGTAATCAAAGACAGGAGCTTTCCGATAGAAAAAAGCACGTATTACTTTACTATCTCTAACGGAATTAGGTTTTTAAAAGAATTTAGCCCCGAATCCCTTCTTAAACCATCGCTGTTGCAAAAAATTTCAAGGCCAAAAATAGCTGAGTTTGAACTTGAAAAGCTCTTTGGATATAATATTTTATACGAAGTAGACGAAAGCATACCGCCAACATATTTAAGGTACTTTTGGGTTTTTGCCGCCTCGGACTTTGTCCTAAGAGGCTATAAGGTAGGTTATTGGCCTGGCCCGAGCGAAGATAAGGATGCTTTGATGAGCGACTTCAAGAACCTTTTGGGTTCGCTTTACGAAAACGTGAGCATATATGAAGTCCCTTACGAAGCTTTGGGATTCGATTGGAAAAAAGTTTACGGTTATATTGAAAGTTTAGCTATGAGGGGCCCAAAAATAAACATAATTAACTTAGCATCTAACGAAGAGCTAGCTTTAAAAGACCCTAATGGGTATGAATTTTTGGTGGAAAACTTAGTTAAGATGAACATTAGGTTAAACAGGCTTGCTATTACGTACGGCTACCCTTCGTTTAAAGCTTTAAGGATAAGCGCTAAATACGCTACAGCTAAAAGGTCTCTTAGCGGAAAGGGAAATTACATCTTCTGGAAAAGCTTGAAGCCGGTTAGCGAGCTTTATGCTGTCGAATTAGACGCAGAAAAGGGAGAGTTAAACTTTGTTGAGGTGAAGTGAATGAAAGGCAAAACATCATTATCAAAAGTTATTTACGATGCGTTGAAGGATTTTGGTGGGGAAGCCGTCGTAAATTCCTTGCTCTGGTACTTAAACCATCAGCACAACATGAGCCTAGACGACGTTATTAAAAAACCGGAAGAATTTGTTTCGTTTTTAAAAGAAGTATACGGTGATTTTGAACCTATAATTGAAAATCATTTAGTTGAGAAGATTTCAAAGGCTTATGGGATTAACCCAGGAAAAGGGTTAGTCGAAACTTTGAAGAAGTTTAAAGAAGAGCAAACGTAAAATGCTTGGTTTGAAAGTTTTGGACAAATTTGTTTATATACTATTATAAGGTATATTAAACTAAATGGATCCGCGGGAGCAGGTCTGGCTAGATCTATTAAATTCTATAGAAAAGTACGGAGGAGAAACGGTGAGAAAGGTTGTCGAGTGGCACTTAATGCACGCTTTTGGAATAACAAAAGAAAACTACCTGGACGACCCAAAGAAGCTCGTTCAAGCTCTAAAGGAAATATACGGTGAGGCCTTTGCCGTCATAGAAAAAGATTGGTGCGAAAGCATGAGCAGCTTAAACTTAAGGTGCGACAAAGGCATTTTGAACGCTTTAGAATCTCTTAAGCTGATTTAATTAAGATTAGGGAATATTTATATTCTTAAAAATTAGAAGGATGGCAGTGACCAGAATGAAAGTGCTAGTTTGCGATCCCATCGACGAAGAAGCCATTAAGATGCTTAAGGAAAAGGGTTTTGAAGTTGATTATAAACCTACAATAAGCTATCAGGAGCTCAAGAATTCAGTTCAGGACTACGATGCACTTTTGGTCAGGAGCAGGACGAAGGTCACTAGAGAGATAATAGAAGCCGGGAAAAAGCTAAAGGCCATAGGCAGGGCGGGAGTTGGGCTTGACAACATCGATCTTGAGGCCGCAAAAGAAAGGGGAATAAAAGTAGTAAACGCTCCAGAATCGCTGACCCAGTCTGTTGTTGAGCTTGTTATAGGCTTTATGGTAGCTTTAAGCAGGTTCATGTGCAAAGCAGACAGAACCATGAAGGAAGGTAAGTGGCTGAAGACAGAGTTCTTAGGGCATGAGCTGAGCGGGAAAACTTTGGGAATAGTTGGTTTTGGTAGGATAGGAAGGGGCGTGGCTAAGGTTGCTAAAGCCTTGGGCATGAACATCCTCGTGTACGATGTGATAAAAGTTGACGAAAAGACGCTCTCAGAGCTTCAAGCTAAGCAGGTTGAACTCGACGAGCTTTTGAAGAGCTCAGACTTCGTTACGATCCACGTGCCAGGAGGGCCTTCTACTTATCACCTGATAACCATCGATAAGCTTAAGCTCATGAAGCCAACCGCTTTCATAATAAACACTTCTAGGGGAAACGTTATAAAGGAGGACGACTTAGTTTACGCTCTGAAGAACAAAATAATAGCTGGTGCTGCCTTGGACGTGTTTGAGGTTGAACCCCCAACGAACAAGGAGCTCTTAAGCCTAGATAACGTTATACTTACCCCTCATATCGGAGGGGAAACCGTCGAAGCACAAAGGCTGGCCGGCACGCTAACCGTCCAGAGGCTCATAGAGGCGCTCGGGCTATGAAGAACATGTACGATTATATAAATGAAACATGGCAGAGATATTATAAGGAAAAGCCTCCTGAGTACAAGCAATATCTAATCAAGTGGAGAAGCGAGCCTAGGATAGTGAGGGTCGAAAAGCCAACTAGGCTAGACAGGGCTAGAGCGTTGGGCTATAAAGAAAAGCCAGGATTTGTAGTTGTAAGAGTAAGGGTAAGCAAGGGCGGCATGAAGATTCAGAGGCCCAGGTCTGGGAGGAGGCAGAAACACTTGGGCTCAAAGCTTATCTCAGGACAAAAATCAAAGGAGCAGATAGCCATAGAGAGGGCTAAGAAGGTTTACGTAAATCTAGAACCTCTTGGAGCATATTATCTTGGAGAAGACGGAAAGTACGTTTGGTACGAAATAGTGTTTTACGACCCACAGATAGTCAAAATTGGAAGTTAAAAAGAGCGCTTTAAAAGAAGCTGTAAAACAAGTTTACCTTTCAAATCTTACGGGCGAAAAGGTAGAAGAGGAGATTAAGCTAAAGCTAAAGTCTGAAGGTCTAATAAACGATGAAGGCGAATTAACAGAAAAAGGAAGGTCGCTGATAAAGGTTGTCCTTGCTGGGGGAGTTTTTGACATAATACATCCAGGTCACGTTTATTTCTTGAAGAAGTCAAAAGAGTTAGGGGACGTGCTCGTCGTTGTTGTTGCCAGAGACGAAAACGTTAAGAAGTTCAAGGGCGTTGAGCCTATGCACAACGAAAGCATGAGGCTTGAGTTGGTCAGCTCAATTAAGTACGTTGATGCTGCAATTTTAGGCGATAAAAATGACCTGATGGTGACCGTCGAGAAGGTAAAGCCAGATATAGTAGCTCTAGGCTATGATCAGGTCCACGATGAGGCCTGGATAAAAGAAGAGGCTAAAAAGAGAGGCATAAAACTCGAAGTAGTTAGGCTTGACTCTCCGTACCCAAACATTAAGAGCAGAAACATAAAAAGGGACCCGCGCTTCGGGACCCTTTAGGGTTACAGTAAAAATTATTTATGAGGCTTCTAATTTAAGCTCATGAGCAAGGTTAAAATAACTTGGCTTGGACACGCAGCTTTTGAGCTTTCTTACAAGGGCTTGAGCATCCTTATAGATCCATGGCTTACAAACCCGCTTTCCCCTAAAAAGCCGGAAGAAGTTAAGCCTGATTATATTGTGGTAACCCACGATCACGACGACCACCTGGGTGAAGCTATAACAATATCTAAGAGGACAGGCGCCCCAGTTGTAGCTACTTACGAGCTCGCAAACTACATAGAGTCAAACGGAGGAAAGGGGATAGGCATGAACATAGGCGGTCCTGCAGTTCTTAAGGAAGACGTAAAGGTTTATTTAACTCCAGCATTTCACAGCTCCAGCAAGGGCTCGCCCACGGGAGCCGTTATAAAGCTTGGGGACTTCTCCGTTTACCATGCAGGAGACACAGGACTTTTTGGAGACATGAAGTTAATAGGGGAAGTTTACAGCCCGGACGTGGCGATGCTCCCTATAGGTGGGTTCTTCACGATGGACCCTGAGCAGGCTGCTGTAGCAGTCCAGCTCATTGCTCCTAGGTATGCTGTTCCCATGCATTATAATACCTTTGACTTAATCAAGCAGGATCCTAAGGTCTTTTCAGACAAAGTTAAAAAGCTCAGGCCTTCAACTGAGGTCCTGATACTAGAGCCCGGAAAGCCTGTTGAGCTATGACTGAGCTAATATATTTGACTGACTCTTACGTAAAGGAGTTCGAGGCCCAAGTAATAGAAGAGGACAGCGATAAAATAATCTTAGACAGAACGGCTTTTTATCCTGGGGGCGGAGGACAGCCAAACGATGTCGGTTGGATCATCAGTGAAGGTGAAAAGTTTGAAGTTTACAGCGTAAGCAAAGAAGAAGAAAGGGTCGTGCACTTTGTTAAGAAAGACATAAGCCTTCTTGGGAAAAGAGTTAAGGGTCTACTAGATTGGGACAAAAGGTACACTTACATGAAGTATCACACAGCAATTCACCTCATAGATGCTCTCTTGAGGAAAAACTACGGTAAAGCCTTTCTGACGGGCGGGCAAATTTATTATGAAAAGGCTAGAATAGACGTTGACTTTCCCGAACTTAAGAGGGAAATGACAGGAGATATAGAGAGAATGGTAAACGAAGAAATTAAAAAAGGGAGAGAAGTGGTAGTAAAATTCTTAAAAAAGGAAGAAGCGCTCAGCATCCCAGAATTAGCTAGGACAAAGCCCGGTCAAGAGCTTCTGAATAAGCTAGAAGTTGTTAGAGTAGTAGAGATTAAGGGGCTTGACCAGCAGATGGACGGCGGAACGCACGTAAGGAACATATCAGAAATTGGGGGCATAAAGATAATCAAGTTTGAAAACAAAGGGGCCCACAACAAGAGGCTTGAGTTTGTTTTGACGCAGCCTCAACCTTAATATAAGTACTCTTAATTTGTTTTTGTTCTTGTATTAATTTTTTAACATAACCCTTTTTAAGTTATAAAGTCATGCTTTATGCGTTGAAAATAAGAGATCTATCAGTCGGAAGCGCAAAGGTGAAGGTTGAGGGAAAGATAGTTAAGAAGGGAGAACCAAAGGAGGTAAGGCTCAGGGACGGTACGTTAGCGAATGTGGCAGATGCGATTTTAGAGGATGAGAGCGGCAGCATAGTTCTGAACCTCTGGAACGAGCAGATAGAGATGGTCAGCGTTGGCGATAAAATAAGAGTAATAAACGGTTACGTGGGAAGCTTTAGGAACGAAAAGAGGCTATCTTTGGGAAGGTACGGAAAGATAATTAAGGTTTAAAACTTAAGAAGGATCTTCCCCACGTGGGACCTTCTTTCCATTTTTTCTTGTGCTTTAGCAACCTCTTCTATTGGATAAACGCTGTCTATGATGGGCTTAAGCCTTGAATAAGAAACAAGGTTTAAAAGCTCAAGCAGGTCCCTTCTTGTCCCAAGGTAGACTCCAATTAAATCTATGTTGTTAGCGTACAGGGCTCTCAAGTTAAAGTTTACGGAAGCCCCAGTGGTCATAGCCATGTTTACTATTTTCCCTCCCCTTTTAACTAAGTTTAATGCCCTTGCCGTGTAGGCCCCGCCAAGTGAATCAAACACTACGTCAAAGCCCAGTCCGTTTGTGAGCTTCTGGGCCTCTTCTTCTAGCTTTTCATCGGGCTTCAAAATTTCGTCTGCCCCAGCCTTCCTGAGAATTTCTCCCTTCCAATCAAAGCTCGTTGTCCCTACAACATAGGCCCCAACAGACTTTGCTATCTGAATAGCCGCAAGCCCAGCCCCTCCGCTAGCTCCAAGAACAAGAACTTTTTGAGATGGCCTTAAGTTAGCTCTGTCTATTAAAGCATGGTAAGCTGTGGTGTAAGCAACCGGAAGCGCAGCCGCATATTCTAATGAAACGTTATCAGGCAGTTTTAAAACGTTCCTGTAAGGAACGCTGACAAGCGTTGAGAAGAAGCCGTCTTCGTGAACTCCGTATATCTTCCTGTAAAAGCAGCTGTTTTCATAACCTTTTAAGCAGTTCTCGCACGTAGAGCAGAAGTCCATCGGATATAGAACAACCTTTTCTCCTTTCTTTAAGGGGGTATCAGAGGGATCTTCTACCACCCCTGCTACGTCCGAGCCGAAGACTCGCGGGAACGGCTGTCCAGGCAGATCCATTCTTCCCCATATGTCTACATGATTAACTGACCCAAACAGAGGCCTAACTATGACTTTGCCTTGCTCAGCTTTAGGCTCCTTATCCTCAACGACCTTTATCACTTCAGTCCCTCCAGGCTTTTCGTACACGAATTTTTTAACGCTCATACATTAACTACCTATTCGAGCAATATAATTTAAATATACCCTAAAGTTAAGTTTAGCGATGAAGTATTCGCCCCCTAAAAGGCTCTTTGAGCTTGAGGAATCAGCTACCCTTAAGGCTTCTGAAAAGGCAAACGAAATGATATCAAAAGGAATTAAGGTTTATAAATTGGACGTTGGGGAACCTGATTTCTCCACGCCTAAAAAGATAATAGATGCGGCTTATCAGGCTATGCTCAACGGATTAACCCACTACGCTCCTTCAGCGGGAATTCCTCAGCTTAGAAGAGCCATAGGAGAAGTTTATGGTGTAGACCAAAGCTATGTCATCGCAACCCCGGGATCAAAGCAGGCGATTTTTTACGCTTTGTACTCTATCTTAAACCCTGGGGATGAAGTTATAATATTAAACCCTGCTTGGCCTAGCTATAAACAAGTTGTAAAGCTTGCTGGCGGTAATCCAGTTGAAGTAGACACAGACGAAGGCTTCTACCCAGATGTAGACTCGATTAAGAAAAGGATAAGCGAAAGGACTAGGGCGATCATAGTTAACTCCCCCAACAACCCAACAGGAGCTGTGTACAGCGATTCTGTTGTAAAAGAGCTGTCAGATTTAGCTCTTCAGCACAACATTTTTGTTATAAGCGACGAAATCTACGAAAAGCTGGTGTATGAAGACAGCTTTGTATCCTTTAGCAAATACATCAAGTACGAGGAAGGGTTGATTCTGATAAACGGTTTCAGCAAATCATATGCTATGACTGGTTGGAGGCTTGGCTTTGCAGTTGCAGAGCCATCAATTATAAAACAGATGGCAAAGATACAGGGTCACACGGCAACTTCTCCTGCAACTTTCGTTCAGGCGGCTGCAGTTACAGCCCTGAAAGAATGCAAGGATGACGTAGAAGCTATGGTGAAGGAGTTCTCTGAGAGGAGAAAGATAGTCATTGAAATGCTAGACAAGAAGGGCATAAGCTACGTTAAGCCCAAAGGCGCGTTTTACTTCTTCATAAACCTCAGAAGGTTCATTAAAGATCAAGACCCAGCTGAATACCTTTTAGAAAAGGCTAATGTGAGCGTCACTAGCGGTGCTGCCTTCGGAGAATCTTACTCTGGTTACATAAGAATCTCCTACGCCACCTCTAGGGAAAATATTATTAATGGGATGAACAGCATATTTAAAGCGATTGGAGTTTAATTTTGTTTCTACAACATACAGGAATTTAAAGAAAGAGCTGGAGAAGGAGCTTAAGCTTCACCTTTCAGATTTTGAGCCAATAACTTTTTTCGAGACACAGCTTAACAGCGTAGTTTACGGTAGGCTAAGCGGGGATCCAGTATTAGCTTCGAAGAAGCTCTGGAGGATAGCTTACGAAGATCCCTGGAGCGTTAAAAGGATCCTCAGGTTCATTCCCATAACGCACAACTGCAGTTCTGAATTAGATGAGATAGCAAAGGTAGCCTCAGAAGCTTCCCAAAAATTGCCCGGCAATTTAACTTACAAGATAGAGGCCGAGATCAGGCTGAGCAAGATAAGGTGGGGGGAGCTTATAAAGAGAGTCACGAGTTCTTTAAGCTTAAAACCCAACGTCAAGAACCCGGACGTTTACCTTTACATTGAGGTTGTTGGTTCAAGGTGCGGGCTGTCTTTTTTGAAAAAAGATGAAGTTTTCAGGGCCTTAGAAGCAAAGCTGGCTGGCAGCTACTTCCCATAACAGGTAAGATTGGAAATGGTTTTATATTAAGAAAGGTAAAACTTGAATTGTAATGAGTAAAAGCGAGGACGAAGAGAGCTTTTACCAAGATTTTACAGATAACTTAGATTATTACGTGGAGACTGAAGAAGGCAGGCAGCAGCTGATAGAAGCTCACAAGAAGAAAGAAAAGAAGTTCATAGAAGAGCTTTTGAAGTACTTTAAGCCTCAAAGAGATATAATCTGGATGAGCTCCTACTGCAGGCACTGCGTTTACTATGTGGAAAGAGGTTTAGCTACAGCAAGGTGCGAGCTTAACGACAGCAAGCTCGTTAAGCCTTTCTACGGAACCGCTGTCTGGAAGGTCATAAAGGACGTTCAGACAGGAAAAACAACTTTGGAGCTCGAAGAAATAAAGTGGGACGAAAAATGGCTAGAAATTTCTGAGGCTGAAATAGAAGAAGCTATGGAAAGGATAAACGGAGGAAAACCTTACGACTGTTTTGTCCCTAAAAGATACTATAAAAGCTCAAACCCGTAATAAAAAGTTTTTAAGCTTTACGCTTATAAATAGGTTAGCTTTTATAAATTATGTTAATATAAATGTTCTGGAAGAAAAAGAAGAAAGTAGAGCCGGCTCAGAAGGAGAGCGAGCAGGAGGCTAACGTTCAGTTTGTAGACTTGAAAAAGCTTGAATCTCTTGGGGAGGTTTACGTGGGAATAGCTTTAGATCAAAAGGGAGACTACATTTACTATGTTTTAGAGCCAAGGTTAAGCCCAGAGGAAGTTAAGCTTGTCGAGGACGTCAAAAAGTATCTTTTTGAAAAGATGCCTTACGTTCCTCAAGAATCTCAGGATAAGGTTTGGGAAGAAATGAAGAAGCTCATAGACAGCAGGCTAAAAGAGCTGAAAGCTGAAGAAAAGAGGGAAAAGGTATACTACTACGTTAAAAGGGACCTTCTTGGTTACGGCAAGATAGAAGCAATGATTCACGATGAAGAAATAGAGGACATATCATGCAACGGCCCAAACATTCCTATATATGTCTGGCACAGATTTTACGAAAGCCTGCCAAGCAACGTTTACTTCTCTAGCAAGGATGAGCTTGACTCTTTTGTCCTTAAGCTAGCTTACAAGAGCGGTAGAGCTATAAGCTATTCGACCCCAATGATTGACGCATCGCTACCTGAAGGTCACAGGATCCAGATCACTTTGGGGAGCGAAGTTACTGGAAGAGGGACAAACTTCACAATAAGAAAGTTCAGGACTGATCCTATAACGGTCATAGATCTTATAAACTTTGGGACGATCACAGCTAAGCTAGCGGCCTACCTTTGGATAGCCATCGAGCACAAGCTCTCAATCCTTTTGGCCGGGGGAACAGCAAGCGGAAAAACAACAACTCTCAACGCTCTTACCGTTTTTATTCCTCAAAACTATAAGGTGGTAACGATAGAAGACACAAGGGAGCTTAACCTTTACAGGGAGAACTGGATAGCTTCAGTTACTAGAGAAGTCAAGACTGCTTTTGCCCAAAACATTACGCTCTTTGACCTATTGAAGGAAGCGCTTAGACAGAGGCCTGACTTTATAATAGTGGGAGAAGTAAGGGGCGAAGAGGCTTACACCCTGCTTCAGGCCATAGCCACAGGGCACGGGGGCTTATCTACAATACACGCTGAAACGGTCGAGGCAGTCATAGAAAGGCTGTCAACACAGCCGATGAACATACCGAAGGAGTTCATAGCTACTACTTTAAACATCATCGGCCTTCAGCTTAGGGTTAGCTACGGGAAGAAGGTCATGAGGAAGCTAATTCAGCTCTCAGAAATTTTAGGTTATGATAATAAGAGCGGAAACGTGTTAACTGTAGATTCCTTCAAGTGGGATCCAAAGCAGGACGTAATAGAATATACTGGAAACAGCGTGGTCGCAAAGCTATTAGAAGAACGTTATGGAATAAGCAGAAGCGAGTTTGAGGAAGATCTCAAGAGGAGGGAGGTATATTTAAAGTGGATGTCTGTTAAGGGGATTCGCAGGATAGACAACGTGATTTCAGCTATAAACAGCTACAGAAAGAGCCCTGAAGAAAGCTATTACTTAGCCCTGAACGAGCTTGAAGTGCAGACAAAAGCCCAGCCTAGCGAATAATTTCCGTTATTCTCCCTATCCCCCTTGCTTTTCCTTCCCTAAAAACAAACGTTTCTCCTTCTGTTATGTAAGCGGGCCTGTACTTGAACTGAAAGATCACGTTCCCGAACTCCCCAGTCTTTAAGTACGGAGGTTCAGACTGAATTATCTTAGCCACTTCCTTTATCGTGTTTAATTGAATGACAGGCTCATACCCAGGCTTGATCAAAGTTGGATGATGTAGCACCCTAACGTCAGCCCTAAACCTCCAAACTGCCTTAGCCAAGCTTGCGTCGCTCAGGATAGCCATCCCTGCCCTGAGCTCTTCTGGATAAACTTTGTTTAAACCTATGGTGACGTATTCCCCAGCATAAGCCGACTTTATCGGGACTCTGTTCTTATATATAGAAGATGCTGTGGCCCTCTTATAAGACCCATCGCTAAATGGGCCTACATAAACTTCCTGCCCTTCGCTTATACTTCCAGATTTAATAAGCCCGCTTATTACAGTACCAACCCCGTTGACTCTAAATATGTCATCTATGTACATAAGCAGCTTTTCTTTTCTCCTTTCTTCCCAATTTATTCTCTTGGGGAGGAAGTTCAGGAATCTCTTTAAAAGGTCTATGCCCTCACCGGTCTTGTTTGATACAAAGAATATAGGAACTATCCTCCCGTTGGCCACATTCTTAGAGGCAACAACCAGGTCCGAATCATCCTTGACAAAGAAAGGTATCTTGTCTATTCCCGGCATCTTGAGCACTTTTACAACTTCGTTAACGCTCATTTCAGCAACAGGCTTGACGGCCATGTCCAGCTTTGTGAAAACGATTATAACTGGTATCTTAAGGGCTACAGAAAGACCCAGGTGCTCCTTAAAGGAACCCACAGGTCCGCTGTTTAATGAGACAACTATAATATTGTAATCGGGCAGGGTTCCAAGCAAGCCTTTCAAAGTTGTTTTTAAGTACTTTTCGTGGCCAGCTAAATCTATAAGGTGAACTATTTTGTTGCTCTTTAAGTATATCTCAGCCTCATTATAGCTTTGAAGGGCGTCGTTCACAGCCCTTCCGTTTGAATCAAAACCCAGCAGGTGAATTGAAACAGAAGAAGTCCTTCTCATCTTAATCTCGTGAAGGTACCTAGCAACAAGGGACATGGCGTAGCCGTTGCCGTTGTCTAGAGTTGAAAAAGTTAAGACCCCTTTGAGCGTAGATTTTCCCGCGTCCACATTTCCTAGTAGGGCAACTGATATCTCGACCGGCGGATAATCCCTGCTTCGCCTTACGTACACTTCAGCTATAGCTCCCTTTTCCCCTAAAACCGTCCTAACTATCTGAATTGTTGCTCCAGCTTTCTGAGCGATTAACTGTAAGTTTTTTAGCGAAGTTTCAAGCTCTTCGTCGGATAACCCTATAGGCTCGCCGTCGTCTGAAAGACCAACTATATAAAATGCTTCCCCATGGCCTTCGTTCAGCCTATAGAGCATTTGTGCGGCAAGTCTTTCAGCCTTTTCATCATCGAGCTTTTCAAGTAAAAGCTTGTACTCCACGTTTCCTTCGTCGTTCTCTTTATTCATTTATAACGACATCATTTTATAAGAATCCTTTAATATTAAGAATTTTCTCCAACTTTCTTCGGCGTACTTTCTGTGCTGGGGCTTTATCTCTCCGACGACCTTCGCGGGGTTTCCCATGACTAGGCTGTTTTCTGGGACAACCATGTGTTGAGGTATCAAGCTTCCTGCAGCTATGAAGCTCCCTCTACCTATCCTTGCGTTCTCCAGCAATATCGAACCTGCCCCAACGACGACGCCTTCTTCAATTATTACCCCCTCAAGAATTGAGCCCTTGCCCACCACGCTTTTGTTTCCAACAACGCATGAGCTTGACTCAGGCTTGATGATAACTCCCTCCAATATAGCTGCGTTTTCTCCAATTTCTATCGAGCTTTCGTCCGCTCTAAGAACAGAGTTGAACCAAACGCTCGCGTTTTCCTTTACTCTTACGTCACCGATCAAAATAGCAGAAGAAGCAACGTAGCTGCTGGGATGGACAAAAGGCTTTTTCCCTTCAAACTCAACCAACACCATAATATTTAGATCAGCAAACGATTAAATTAACGTATCCTAATTTATTATTAACGGAATGAGCTCAGCTTTAAGCAGGGAGCAGTTGAACGAGCTTATCAATGCCTTCCCAAACAAGTCCATATTTTTAGCAGGCTGTTATGTTAAAGAATTCAACTATGATTACTGCTTGATGGACGTTTTCGTTTACCCATCAGAAGAGAGATTATTCTATGTGGACAGAGAAAGCAAAATAGCCGTGAGAGGGGTAAGCGAAAAGCAGCATTTTTTAAAGGAGGAAGTTAAGATTCTATACGACCCATCTTTTTCCGCTTATCAGCTATTTTTAGAAAAAGAAGCATACATGAAAAATGTTTTAGAGAAAGGGCTCAAAGAATCCCTTAACTTTCTTTCTAATTTAAAGCTCTTGGGCCCAACTGCAATATATGCAGCGGCTGGCAGGCTGATAGAGCCAGCTGTCGTGCTATCGGAATCTTCCCTTAGTCCCTCCCACGTTTTCAGGCAAATAAACAAAAAGAATCACGAATACTTAAACGTGATATTTGAATCTTTGCAGATCGACTCAAACATGGGCGAAATCTTAAAGGCAAGGGCAGAAGCGCTTACTAACTTCTTGCCAAAGGACGAAGCAAAGCTGTTTTTCCTGAAGATTGACTCGCTGATCAAAAATAAAAAGGAGCTTGAAGCTAGCGTCTATTTCTTTCACCAGCTCTCTAAGCTTAGCGTAAGCTCGCTTAAGGACCTCTCTCAATACCTTAAGTTCGGTCAGGTTGAAGAAAAAACCAAAAAAAGACTGCTGGAACTTATAGCCGAACTAACGAAGGAGCTAAACGATCTGTAGCTTTTCCTTTAAAAGATCTCCGCCTTCTTCCTTGTACAAATCTTCGAGCTCCTGCCTCTTCCTGGCTAAGTAGTACTTTCCGTCGCTGGTCTTATACACGACGGCCGGCTTTACCTGGCTGTGGAAAGGCATGTTAAATACGATTGAGTAGGCTCCGACGTTCTTGATCAAAACCAGCTTTCCGGGTTCTGCTCCTCCGAGCTTGGATTCCGGTCCAACCTGGAAGACGTCCATGGAATCGCAGAGCCTTCCGGCAACTATCGGTTTGTCCTCCCCGTTTTCTTTCCCGCCAACAACTTCAAGCGGGTAAACCTGCTGAAGGAGCGCTATGTCTAATAGATAGTGATAACCAGAATCTAAGTAGATGATTTTTTTGTTTCCATAGTACTTTACGTTAACTATCTTTGAAACCATGGACGTTGATTCGGCCACTATATACCTGCCAGACTCAACGGCTAAAGTAAAGAAGTCACCGTTCACCTCTATCAGCTCATTGATCTTATCTGAAATTGTTTTCACTATTTCTTCGGGGGTGGGAACTTTAACTCCGTAGTTAACTGGCGTTCCGCCTCCGATGTCCAAGAAGCTTATCTTGAACTCCATCTCCTTCTTTAGTTTAAATATAAGCTGTTTGATCTTTTCGAGGGCTAAATTGTAAGCGTTAGGATCTTCTAGCTGTGAACCAAGGTGGAAGTGAAAGCCTCCGAACTTTACAGATCTCTCGTTAACCAAGATCTTGGCCATCTTATAAGCAGATTCTGGGTTAGTTCCGTTAAGGGGCACTCCAAACTTGCTTACCTTCATCGCAGACCTTACTTCAGCTCTGACCTGAACTTCAGGGTTGACCCTTATGCTTATTTCAGGCACAACGTTTAGAAGTTTGCTTGCCTCTATCGCGTTGTACATTCCACGCATAGAACTCACAACTATTCTTCTAACTCCCTTTGACATAACGGACCTGTACTCATCTTCTGTTTCGGTAACGCTCGTGTAAATAACGTTTTCCGGCCTTCCCCCAGACTTTAGCAAAAAGTAAAGCTCTTCGGGCGAAGTAACATCAAAGTAGCTGTCTAGTTTGCTCAAAAAGTTGAGTATGAATGGGTTAAAGTTTGCCTTTACCGAGTAAGCTATTATTGTAGGAATCTTTAATGCAGAATAAGCTTGTTTTAACCTTTCATAATTTTTAGCGATAATGCTCTCATCAGTTAAGTAGTATGGTGTACCAACCTTTTCTGCTAAATACCTCAGGAGTTGCTCATCATAGATAGCTTGTGTAAACGAGGTTTTCTCTTCCTTTATTAATAGAGTTGTTTTTTCCATTTTTATTATTTGTATAAACCTTTAACCTCTCCCTTTTTAAATTTATCTGTATAAAATTTCAAACATTTGACCAAGATAAGCTTGATTTGTATAAAAAAGTAAACAAAGTTTTTATATAATTTTCTAAGCTGCAACCGAAACAGGCACATAAATATATCTTCCGCTCGTTCCTCCCACAATCTTTATGTAGCCCTTGCTCCTCAGCTGCTCGAGGAAGTCCTTTGCAACGCTCACTTTTACTCCAGTAGCTTTAGAAAGCTGATAAGGCGTAACATAAGGCATGCCCTTTATTACTTTCATGACTTCTGCTTCGCTGAGAGTCATTATAAATTCAGACTTTGATTTGTTCTTTTCTTCTGGCTTTTTCTCTTTCTTCTTTTGCAACAATCCCTGTTTCTTGAGCTCTTCCCTCATCTGTTCTTTTTCCATAGCCGCTAGGGTCTTCTTTTTATTTCCTCCCATGTGTAAAACTCTTCTAAATTAAATTAAAAACTTTTTGGATCATTTAATGGTTTCTTTATTCTTTGCGAGCGATGAGGATGCTTTTGCCCAACCAGCAACGGTGATGGCGTTGGTAACGATGATAATTAATGAGGTTAATGTTACTATGTAATGAGCTTCAGGGAGGGCGTAGTAAAGGGCAAGCGAAGAAAGAACGGCAGGCGTTAGTCCCTGAGCCATCATAACAAAGTAAGCCTTTTCATAGGATTTAACTGCAGTAGATACTTTAACTGCAATAAACCTGCTGGCTAAGAGAGCTAAAACGGCAACAGCCAAATATTCATATGTTAGCAAGCTGAAAAGTTTGTCTATGGTAATAACGAGGCCCAAAAGAAAGAAGAAATAAGTTCTCAGGAAGAAAGTTATTTCTTTTTGAAAGGTCTTAACGTAGTTAACCTGAAGGTCAAGTATCTGTTCGTTCATCTGCATCCTAAAAATTTTTGCAAAATCTTTGTTATTCAAAAGAACAAAACCAAAAGTAAGCACTCCAAGTATTGGGCTTCCGTTGGCTAAGGAAATGAACGCGTAAAGCGCTAAAGTGTAGCCTATCGTTGCTATATAAAAGAACTCCTCTAACCAGAACCTTTTTGCAAATTCTATCCAAATTATAGCGCCGATAAACCCAATAAAAACCCCTATGCTTATCTGAGATATTATTGACGTTATTATGCTGTTAAAACCTACTATGCTGAACGGAACAGAAGCTAAATAAGAATTTAGACCAAAAGTAAAGAGGACAATTAAAACCACGCTGTTTAAGCTTGCTTCCAATGACACATTTATGAAGAACCGGTCGTCTTCTAACTTCTTTGCTAAATATGGAACAACAGCGGTCGTCGTTTCGCCTCCTATAATTGTTGCTAAGAAAAAAGAAGAATAATCGCTCCAATCAAAAACAAACTTAAACACGTAAAATATAATGATAATAGAGATGCTCACATAGAAGATGGTTCTAAGAATGGCGCTCTTTCCTTCCTTTAAAAAATCTTCTAACTTTATGTTTAATCCGATCTCAAGCATTATCATAGCAAGAGTAAGCTGAGCAACATATGGCAGTATTTGAACTATAAGCGAATAAGGAAAGATCTTTAGAATTGGCCCTAAGAAAATTCCTATTAAGATTAAAAATATGTACTCAGAAACTCCGGCCTTTTTGTAAAATATTTCTCCAAAAAATCCAATAAAGATTAGAGCTGCGGTTATAAAAAAGATGGTTATATACGAAATTAAAGAGTCCATCTAGATTTATTATATGATCGTAAGTATATAAAAGCCTTTAAGCCGCGCTTTTCTTAACTGAATGTCATTCTTAAAGTCGGTTCTGAGGCTCTATTAACGAACATTACTCCTATTTTAGTTTAGGTTTATGAAACAGAATTATATGTTTCTAATAATATTTTTCTAAACTCATTTGGTCTAACCGTTTCCTTTAACCCCCTTAACGCGGCGCAGAGACCAAGCTGCGGGTAACCAGTCATCTTTATTGCCAACAACTGCAAGAGGTTTTGGTCTAGTTTGTAGAATTTATCTGCTATGTAAGGGAAAGAGTATTTTTCTATGATCAATTTCCTTTCGTTTTGTTTTGTCGGAACAGAAAGAGAGAAGAGCTTTTTATGGTACACATATGCCTTTGGAAATCTAACTGAATCATATCCTCTCTTTAAAGCATTTAATGAAATCTGTGTTTCAATATAACTAGCAAATATGCTGTAGGTGTAAGCTTGAAAGCCCTCGTAAGCGGGCTTCTTTACGCTCATGTTAACTCCAGCAACAGCTAATGTTTTTTCGTTGTTTTTGTGCATTCCCCTGTCTACGCTTAACCCTGTTTTTGTCAAGTAGCCAACATATTCTTTGAACGCTTCGTCAGCCTCCTCCATGAGCTCTGATCCTTTAAAAAGCTCATAAGCATAATTTGGGTAGTTTTTCCATATCTTACCATGCACAATTCCTCCCGCAACTCCGACCTTCGGGTTTTTATCGTGGAACTGGACGTGATCTTCTACCCAGGTTGGGCTAGGGCACGCGTCGTCATCTGTAAAAAGCAAAAGGTCTGAATCGGAAATCTTTAGAATTTCATTGTAAGCCTCTTCAAGGAAGCCTTCTTTCTGTTCTATAAAACTAATCTTTAGCTTTCTGTTAAATCTCTTTACGCTTTCCCTAAGTTCTCCTTTATAAACCAATATTATATCAAAATTTTTGTAGGATTGTTTACTCAAGCATCTTAATGTATTTTCCAGCGTTTTTCTTAGAATTGATGGTATGCCTACGGTAACTTTCAACGTTTAAATTATTTTTAAAAATGCTATTAACGTTTATCTTTTTATTTTTCTTTAAAGGAGCGATGTTTTTCGTTTGTAAGCCTTTAATAGTTCAATACTATAAATAATTTGATAAACCTTGAGGTTAAACCGTGAGAAAGGATGAAAGAAGACCTTGAAGATCTGCTTTTGGAATCGTTTAAAGCTTGTGACCATTGTTTAAAAAGATTTGTTAAAAATCCTAGCATGAATAGCATCAAAAGAGCTAAAAAGAACAGGAAGGCCTGCGCTCTTTGCGGCGGGCTAATGTCTGACAGAGAGATAATTTCAAAATCAAAGGCTTTGCTCAAGCAATACTTAGTAAGAAGCTTTAACGTTGGCGTTAGGTTGCCTGAAAATTTGGAAAAGACTGAGGAAAAGATAGTCTTGGAAAATGACATTACCGATTATATACCATTAAGAAAAGCTTTAGCCAACTCATTAAGGAAAAGCCTGAGCAAAAGTTTGAAGATTAAAGTAAGCTCGAGCCCTGACGTCAATTTGATTTTAGACTTTACTTCTGGATCTAAGTCTATGTACGTAATCGAGAAAAAGGCAATATTTAAGGCAAGCTTCATAAAAGAGAGAAACACAAGGCTTTTAGCAGGACCGTGCAAGGTTTGCGGCGGTAAGGGATGTCCTTCGTGTTCCTGGACAGGGAAAGAAAAAGATGAATCTTTAGAATCATGGCTCCTCTTTGAGCTTCCAGCGTTTTTAAAAGCTTCAGTCCCAAAGCTCATTTGGCCTTTAAAGGATATGTCTGAGGCTAATTTTTATGGAAATGGGTACCCCGTTTATTTAATATTTAGCTCGATAAAGTTAAGAAAAATTGCTCCTCTTATTTTAAATCAATTTTTGCCAAATAATTTTAGGATGGTTAGCTTCTACGAAATCAAAGGGGGCTTA
This sequence comes from uncultured Nitrososphaerales archaeon, assembly GCA_964343315.1. Taxonomy (GTDB): domain Archaea; phylum Thermoproteota; class Nitrososphaeria; order Conexivisphaerales; family UBA164; genus CAYFFZ01. Next base: position 17,402 of record CAYFJA010000002.1, on the reverse strand, counting down.
AGGCTCAGCTCCCAGTTTACGATAGACGCTAAGCTCTGCGTTAAACTATCGCATGGTTGCGACGAAGAGGCTTTAAAAACCCTTGAGCGCCTGAACAAAATTAAAATAGTTGGCAGGGAGTCCAAAAAGGTCTGGATCAAGAGCTTTTTCTTCAGTAGCGTTTTCTTTGAAAAAGAAATGTGTTGCGGCATGGGTAGGTTTGACAGCGGCATAAACCTCTATAATTTATTTGGCTTAAGAGAAACTGAAAAAGATAAGATAATTTTAGAAAAGCCTTTCAAACCAGGAGATGTTTTAGGTTTTACTTTGGACGTTTTCAGGGTTAATCTGCCTGACTAGAGTATTTAGCTGTCCCAGACATATGTATAACGCTTCTTCCGTTCTCACGCTCTTTACCTTTTGCCCTTCAACCATGTTAAGCCAATAGCCGTATTCTTTGTATTTTTCATCCAGCATCTCTTCCAGCCCCCTTTTTGGGGAACCGAAAAATACGTTAAGCTTTTTCTTGTCCTTAAAAGCTGACTTTAGGCTATCCCATTCCTTGGATATCGGTTTTCCTTCCTTTGATGTAAATATTATCGGCCATCCGCTCGATCTAGCCTTGTCTATCGCCTGTTTCAAGCTATAGTGTTTTTTTATTTCAAAACCAGAGTAGCCAGGGAAAGGATGCTTGATAGCGTAAAGTTTACCTTTCTCCTTTATTATCTTGATTGGTATAATTGAACCTTTTTCTATACCCTGAAAAGAGTTTAGCTCTATCTGTTCCTCTAAACCGGTCTCTACGTAAAACTTCCCTTCTTTCTGTATGACGTAGCCGAACCTTATGTTATCCTTTTTTGTTATAAGATGGCTTTCGATGTTTAAAGGAGGAAGCATTCCAACATATTTGAAATCCTCTTTAATGGGAAAAGCAACCTTTCGCAAATAGGGAGGCACTAGCAGGTAGTTCAAGAGTTCAGCGAACAGCTCTAAATCTTGATGGGTTCCGTGGAGTTCGTCGTGATATATGTTAACTTCCTCAACGCCAAAAATGGCCGCAGCCCTTGCTATCAAACCTACCTTTTCAGTTTTGTTCATGAGTCCCTGTCTTTCGCTTATAACTGAGTCTGGAATGTAAACTAAGAACTTCGTTTCGCTCATGTTCTATTTTCTCCTCTTTTAAGAATAGCTTCTTTTTAGCTTAAAAACATTTAAATTTAAGCCTAATTTCCCCATTTTAATATATGGGCGACGAGCTGATAGAGAAAGCTCAGTTAGCTAAGAAGGCTTGGTACAGCTTGTCTAGGTCAACTGATCCTGTCAGAAGGAAAGCCCTAGAGTCTATGGCCGAAGGCTTGATGAAAAACAAAGATTACATTTTAGAAGCCAATGAGCTAGACGTGAAAAACTTTCAAAAGCAGAATCCCGGAGACCCACTCCTCGACAGGCTAATCCTAAATGAAAAAAGGCTGAAATCAGCCGCAGATGGGTTGCGGAAAGTAGCTCAGCTCCCCGATCCGATAGGTGAAGTTGTAGAAGGATGGAAGACCGTTCATGGGCTAAGGATATACAAAGTTAGGGTTCCCTTAGGTGTAATTGGGGTAGTTTATGAATCAAGGCCAAACGTTACGATAGATATAGCTGGATTAGCGATTAAGTCAGGAAACGCAGTGATCTTAAGGGGCGGATCGGAAGCTATAAACTCAAACAAGGCTATAGTTAAGGTTCTTAGGGAGAGCGTAGAAGGAATAATTGATAAGGAAGCTATACAACTGATAGAAAACACTGACAGGAGCATAGTTGACCGCATGATAAAGCTCAATAATTATATAGACCTCATAATACCAAGAGGAAGCGCTTCCTTTATAGAATACGTAAGGAAAAACGCAACGGTTCCAGTAATAGAAACAGGCGCAGGCAACAACCACATCTTCGTCAATTATGACGCTGACCTGGACATGGCTACCAGAATCATTATCAACGCTAAAGTTCAGAGGCCAGCTGTGTGCAACGCTGTCAGAAAGGTCCTTATACATAAAGACATCGCTGAAGCTTACCTCCCAAGGCTTTACCAAGAGCTCAGGAAATATAACGTTTTGGTCAAAGGCGACGAAAAGGCAAGAAAGATAGTCCCTGAAATTCAGCCGGCGACAGAAGAAGACTGGGACACGGAATACATGGATCTAACAATAGCAATAAAGGTCGTAGACTCTGTTGAGGAAGCCGTTCAGCATATAAATGAACACGGCACCAAGCATTCAGAAGCTATAATAACGAACAACCTAAAGGACGCTGAATACTTTACTTGGAACGTGGACGCAGCTTGCACCTATGTAAACGCATCGATAAGGTTTACAGACGGCGAGCAGTTTGGATTTGGCGCCGAGGTTGGGATCAGCACTCAAAAGCTCCACGCAAGGGGGCCAATGGGGATAAAAGAGCTAACTACGACCAAGTACATCATTTATGGGGAAGGGCAGATAAGGGAAATATAATTATTCTACAGTAACCGATTTAGCTAAGTTTCTGGGCTTATCTGGATCAAGCCCTTTTAAAACAGCTGTGTAATAAGCGAGAAGCTGGAGAGGGAGCACATATACTATTGGCGTAAGAAGCTCATCGACTTCAGGCATATCTACGTAAAAGTCAGATACCTCTTTAAGCTCCCTATCCTTTTCTTCGCCTAATGTAATTATCCTTGCGCCCCTAGATTTCAGCTCCATTATGTTCCCCAAAATCACCTTCCTAGACCCATCGGAAGGCGCAATAAATATGGCCGGTGTGTTCTTCTCGATAAGGGCTATAGGTCCATGTTTGCTTTCTCCTGCAGAAAACGCGCTTGAAGGTATGTAGGCTACTTCGAGCATTTTAAGCCTTCCTTCATAAGCTGTAGCCGTGTTTATTCCTCTTCCAAGGTAAAATATATGAGTTGAGTCCTTTAGCTCTTTTGCCAGCTCCTTAACCTTTTCTTCAGTCGATTTAAGAACCTGTTCTGCTAGCTTTGGTATAGCCTTTATCTTTGAATAATATTCATCGTAATCTTTCTGGCTTATCTTTCCCCTTCTTTTACCTATCTCCAGGGCTAAGAGTAGGTGAACCAAAAGCTGTGAAGTGTAGGTTTTTGTAGCCGCAACGCCGATCTCAGGTCCAGCCTGTTGAACTATATAAAGCCTAGAAAGCCTCGTAATTGTAGAACTTACGACGTTTGTTATAGCCATGACTGTGCTTGCCTTCATCCTAGCGTAGCTTGCAACCTTCAGCACGTCAGCAGTTTCGCCAGATTGAGAAACTAACAAAAGCGATGTGTCAGGATCAAGGACGTTTCCGTACTGCTGAATGAACTCACTTGCTATCACAGGAATTGTAGCCAATCCAGCTAATTTAGAATACATATAGCTTCCAGCTAAGCACGAATGATATGAGGTCCCCGCACCTATCAAAAAGTTCACTTTTGACCTGCTCATTATTTCTGCGGCTGCTTCTAGGTAAGGTCTCTGCACGTTCCTAGTGTACTCCAAGGAAACTGGTTGCTCAAATATCTCCTTTAGCATGTAGTGGGGAAACCCACCCTTTTCGATCATCTGAGGCGTTAAGTTTAAGCTCATCGGCTGCTTAACGATCTCTTTTTCAGTTTCAATCGAATATATTCTATATTCATGCGGAGTTATAAATGCAAGCTCCTTATCTTCCAGAGGTATCATCAAATTGGCTTGATCTGCAAACGCAACTGGGTCAGAGGCCGCAAAATTCCCGTTTTTCCCTATTCCTATATAAAGCGGGCTCTCGTTTTTTATAAGAACAATAGTATCGGGTTCTTTAGCGTACAGAACAGCAAGAGCGTAAGAACCCCTTAGCTTCTTCGCGGCTGCAAAAGATGCCTGAACAAAGCTTTTCCCTTCTTTCAGCTCTTCTTCTATCAAGTGAGCAACAACTTCCGTGTCCGTTCTAGACTTGAATTCATGACCTTTCATCTCAAGCTCCTGTTTTATCTCTAAGAAATTCTCAATCACGCCGTTGTGAACAACTGCTATATTGCCAGTGCAATCAGTAAGGGGGTGAGCGTTGGTAACTGTAGGATAGCCGTGAGTCGCCCATCTGTTGTGTGCTATCCCAACTTTACCTTCCAAAGCTTCAAAATTAACTGCTTTATCAACATCATCTATCTTTCCTACGCCTTTTTTGATCTCCAGCCTCCCATCTATCGTAGTAGCCATACCTGCTGAGTCATAGCCTCCGTACTCTAACCTTTTAAGTCCGGCCTTCAGTATTGGGCTGACCCTGCCCTCTTTAAGGGCTGCAGCAAATATTCTGCACACGTATTTTAACTATACGAATACTATATTTAAGTAGTTTGTTATAAAAACCTATGCGTTTACGACGTATTTGTTGTCTTTTATTGTTAAAAATCCAGAATAAATCCCCCATTCGTTAAGCAAAAGCTCCAAGTTATGCCTGCCTTCAGCAGAGTTGAAGTCAGCTATTCCTTTTTTAAGCAGAGCCTTGTTCAAGCTCTCTATGGTGAAAACTTTAAGTTCTGCCGCGGTTTTAAAAGGCTCGATCATCTTTAAAGACTCTTTTATTATTTCCTTCCTTCTCTTAAGGTTAGAGTCCAAGAACTCCAGCCCTTTGTCAGTTATTATGATATCCCCCACTCCTATCGTTACAAAGCCGAGCTCGTTAGCTGTGTAAACTATAGGCATGAAGTCGTCTAGATCTACTTCTAACCTTTCCTCAAGCTCAAACAAATCCGTTTTGCCCCCAAACTCGTTCTTTAAAACTAAAAGAAGCCCTAAAAGGTCAGCAACCCTTGTGGACGGATGTATTACGTTTGAACTCAACTTTTACGCTATTATTTTTGTAATTTCTTTTTAAAAACTTTTTTAAAACATATAGCCAAAATTGTCTAGGGTGGGTATTTTTGCGAATATTTATAGCTCCTTGGGCTACCGCTTCTGCTCAGTACACCTTCTCTAACCAAATCTGTAAGAGCATGCGCAATTGCCGACCTATCATAATGGTAACCCCTTCTTTGAAGCTCTTCGTCAACTTCATAAAGCTCTCTTTCCTGCGCAAACCAACCCTCTTTCCAAAGCTGGACCAAAAGGTCTTTGCAGGTAACTCCCTTTCTTATTGACTCCCTTGCTTGTTGTTGTTCTTGTTGTTGAATAGGTATTGAGGCTAAAATTTTTGGTATGATTTCGTTTATCTTGTCCTCAGGGCATTCCACCTCTATTTCCCAATCTCCTTTCTTTAGCTTTATCTTTATATTGTTGGTGTTATTGTTGTCCAAATTGCGCAACATTTATATCCTACCTTGTTTAACCTATTGTTGATCAAGTTGGCCAAACAAATAAACCTTTCTAATAATATGAGGAGCCTTTACGAATATGTAGATGACGAAATTATATTCAATAGCTTATTCAATGAAATTTTGGATATTTCAAACATAAGGGGCAAGCAGATCATATTTACTGACGATTCTATTGGGGAATTCAGGCCTATAGAAGGTTGGGAAACGCCCACTAAAGCTTTAGCTAACGAAATAAACCTCGAAAAAGGATCAGTTAGGAATATAGTTGCTGTTGATTCCAGTTCAACATCAATAGCAGAGACAGAAGAAGGAGGAATCTATGCAGTTAAGGGTGGGGCCTATATAATAAAAAATAGGGAAGTCACTCTAAAAAAGTTTGGCCCTATAGCTATATACTTAGGAATAAGCAACATAAAAAAGATCGAAGCCGTAATAGGCGGAAGGCTGGGTTACAGCGTTGTAATAGATAAACAGCTCGCTTTAAAGTTCGCAAGGCACGTTATTGAAAACATGCTTTTTGAAATGTTGATAAATGAAATAGGCAGCGGTATAGCCTTAGTTGACGGCTCTCTCAAAGAGCCCCCGTTTTATTTGGGGAGGTTAGATTTAGGGTATATCATGGAGAAATACAAGGATAGGGTCACCTTTATCGGAATAAGCAAGACAAGCAGCTTAAAAGCCTTGAGGTCTTTATACAATTCTTTTTACGATAACAAGCTCAGGTACTTAGAGATAACCGAACTGATAAACAACATATCAAAAAACGAAATCGGCAGAAAATTTTTGGTTAAGCTGGACCCAGGGTCAATAGTTCTTAGGGCAGACATCTATAACGGGGATCCGGATGAATGCTTTTCAAGCCTTATAAAGTCTGATAAGCTCGTAAAAGGTTACCCAGAAAGCCTGATAGGAGCTCATTTGCTTTCTCTTTTTGTCTCCAGCGAAGTTCAGGGAATAAAGGCTTTGGTTGCTCAAAATGCTTCAAAAATACTTTACGATGAAAACATGAGGAAGTTTCTCCTCGGTTACGTGAGGTGAAAAGCATGAGAATATTGTCAAAGTCAGGGGACGAAATTAAAATAATAGCGCTTCCGAATGAGAAAGTAGATAGAGGAGAATACCTGATTATTGAGGACGAAACCAGCGGCAATAAGCTCTTAACTCAAGTTTACGAAGTAAGCTACTTAGATCCTACAGGGATAGATGAAGAAATACTTAGGGATGAAGTTTTTTCTTCAGAAAAAATAACGCACATAGATCCAAACAACGTAAGTTCCCTTCTAATCCTGATAAAGGACGCTAGGCTTCTGAAATGCAAGATTAGAGGAAGCATAATAGAAAACAGATTTACTAACGAAATAGTTTGGCCTCCCAGCAGAGTTTTTAGCTCCATAAGAAAGGTTGGGCTCAGCGAAGTTAGCAAATACATTCAGAAAACGCCGGCTTACCCGATAGAGATTGGCTACACTTCGACGGGCGAAAAAGCTGTAATAGCGGCTGAAGACTTGGACGGCTCTCTAACGATAATTACCGGCAAAAAAGAATCCGGAAAGTCTCACTTAGCTAAGCTGTTGTTAACGGAACTGGTTAAACTCGGAGCGTACGTTTTTGTTTTTGATCTGAATAACGAATACAATGGAATAATTTACAACAAGAAAGGAGATTTTTCTGACGTTTACGATAGAACGCTTATACTTGAGCCAGGAAATAACTTAGTTTTTACGCTGAAGTACATCGGGAAAAGGGTTTTTACGGAGATTTTAACTCACGCGCTAGACACACCGGCAATAACGGTTAGGGAGTTCTTAAAGATTTGGGATGCCATGAGCGAAGAATCAGACATATCTCTCAGAAACCTCTACCAGAAGATAACGAATTATAACAGCAACGAAATGGTTAAAGAGGCTTTGATCTCTAGGTATTATTCACTCTTATCATCTAAGCTTTTCACAAATTCTGATTACGTTAACTTTGATATTAAGGGTAACATAAGCAGCAAGCCTAAGGGAGCAGCCTTCCTTTTAGAAATGGCTAAGATCTCGCCTTTAGCAAGGAGGATTTTGGTCCAGATAATGCTTTCAAAGCTCATAGATCTCTTAGAGGAAAATGAAATACCCCCAGTTTTTGTTTTTGCAGAGGAAGCTCACCTTTACTTTGATCAAACTTACTGGGAAGATGCCATAACTAGAATGAGGCACTTTGGAATTTATATTACTTTTATCACAAACCAGCCGGATTCGCTCGATCCAACAGTGTACAGGCAGGCTGACAACATTTTTCTTTTTAACTTCGTAAACGAAAAAGACTTGGAAATGATTTCACAGGCTTCAACGGTAGATGCTGACACGATAAAGAATATAGTTAGATCGCTCTCCCCTAGGAAATGTTTGGTTATAGGTAAGGTGGCCAACTACCTTCCGTTCTTAGTTAACGTAAAGGACATAGATTATAAAACCCTAGGAAACACAAAGAGGTTCTTTAAGTGAAATTAAACAATTAAAAGATCTTTTGTTGCTTTAAACAGGTTTTTGGGCTCGCTCTCAACGATCAAGGAATCTTCGATCCTTACGCCCAAAAACCCAGGATAATAGAGCCCGGGCTCGATAGTAACAGCGCTTCCTTCTTTTACAGCATCCTCGCTCCGCGAGGATATATAAGGTAGCTCATGAACTTCCAACCCTATTCCGTGTCCCAACGAATGAACAAACCTATCTTTTTCTTCTTTAAAGAACTCCCTCACAGCTAAGTCTAAGTCTTTAGCTTTTACCCCGGGCTTCAGCATCTTGATCCCGAGCTCCTGCGCCTCCTTAACTTTGTAGTAAACTTCTTTTTGCTTTTCGCTAGCGCTTTTATAAAAAACCGTCCTCGTAAAATCCACTATGTATCCTTTAAATCTTAAAGTAAGGTCCAAAAGAATCGGATCGCCAGGTTTTAGCTTATAGTCCCCTGGGGGCGAATAGTGCGGATACGCAGTGTTTGGGCCGAATGCAACTATTTCTGTTCCAATTGTATCCTCGTAAGGTATTACGTCCGCGCCAAGGCTAATTATTTCTTTGACAATTTCTGAGTAAAGCTCTCTTTCAGAAATATTTTCCTTTATCTTTACCAACGCTTTTTCAAAAACCAAGTCCATGATCTTGCCTCCTTCGGCTAAAGCGCTTTTCTCTTCTGAATCCTTTACTTCCCTAAGCCTTTCAGCGGCTAAAGACCTTTTTAATGAGATTTTTTCAGATAGCTGGATGTATGTTGAAGCAAAAGATTCATCAATACAAACCTTGCTCTGTCCAAAGAAAGATTCTATTTCTTCTGCTATGCTCTTGCTAATCTTCTCAACGGGGACAGAGGATGATCTTGCTGCTCTGTCTAGTTCCAGCACAGAGGTTAACAGCTTTGCTCTTTCGCCTTTTAAAAGAAAGTAGCCTGACCCCCAAAACCCAGTAAAGTAAAAAATGTTATGAGCTCTCGTTGCTATGTAACCATCGCATCCCTCTTTGCTTATTTCGTCAGAAAGCTTCTTTATCCTCGATTCTATCAAAGCTTTCACTTCGCTGGTCCTATATACTCCTGTCCGTTCATGTAGGGAATTAATGGCTTTGGTATCTTTATTCTTCCGTCCGGCTGAAGGTGGTTTTCCATGATCGCTATCAGAGCCCTCTCAGTAGCAACCAAAGTTGAATTTAGTGTATGCACGTAAACGGTCTCATTGCCTTTCTTGTACCTGATTTTAGCCCTTACAGCCTGCCATTCTAAGCAGTTCGAGCATGAAACTGCTTCTCTGTACTTGTTTTGTCCAGGGAGCCAAACCTCTAAATCGTACTTTTTGGCTGCGCATGCTCCCAGCTCTCCGGTGCACACGTTAACCACTCTGTAGGGTATTTCTAAGCTTTGAAAGAATTCCTCTGCGTTCCTTATGAGCTCTTCGTGGTACTTCCATGATTCCTCTGGTTTGCTGAATATGAACTGCTCAACCTTTTCAAAAGCGTGAACCCTAAAGATACCCTTTGTGTCCCTGCCGTGAGCTCCTGCTTCCTTCCTAAAGCACGGAGAGATTCCTACGTATTTTAACGGAAGGGAGTTCTCGTCAAGAATTTCATCATAATGATATCCTAAAATCGCATGCTCGGCCGTCGTTAAAAGGTAGAGATCTTCGTTTTCAATCTTATAAATAGCCTCTTCAAAAGCTGAAAGGTCTACTGCGCTTTCAACTATAGCTCTTCTCAACATATACGGAGGCTGTAGAAGCGTGTATCCTTTCTTAATCCCAAAGTCTAATCCGTAGCTTATAAGAGCGTAGTTCAACCTAACCAAATCTCTCTTCAGATAGTAAAACCTAGCGCCGCTTGTCTTTGCAGCCCTTTCCAGGTCTATTAGGTCCAGTTTCAAGCCTATTTCAATATGGTCAGGACCGGTCTTTCCTGCTTCGCCCCATGTCCTAACAACTTGGTTATAGCTTTCGTCGGGCCCTATCGGCACAGATGGGTCAACAAAGTTCGGCATTCTCAGCTGCAACTGGTTAATTTCATTTTCAACCGATTCAAGCTCTTCTTCCTTTGCTTTCAGTTCTTTGTCGATCTCGTTTACTTTTAATTTATCTTCTTCAACGCTTTGTCCAGCCTTTACCTTTTTGGCTATCTGCGCATCAAGAACGTTTTTCTGATGCCTCAGCTGGTTTATTTGATTTATCAGGCTCCTCCTTTTTTCGTCAAGGTCTAATAACCTGTCCAGCGGAAAATCCGAGTTTCTTCTTTTTAGCGACTCTCTGTATTCCTCCAGCCTATCTTTGATTATTCTCAGCATTTTTAGACTGCACCCCTCTGCACTGCCTTAGCCAACTCCAGTATTTCGTCTAGCGAGTTCAATAGAGACATAATCGCTTTTTTGCTGCTTTCTCCAGTTATAATGAGCTTTTCGTCCTCCAAATTCACTTTTAGGCTTACTCCTTCTGGGAAGTTTACGTTATCAGGCTCAATCGCTTTCTTAAAGCTTTCCAGAAACCTTTTTTCTCCCTCTATTTCTATTTTAACTTCTATTTTATCCTCCAACACACAATGTATACAGCTTTATTTTTATTAAAGCTTATCGATCTAGCTCAGGCGCGCTTTTCAAAATTTTGGCGCGAACATTTTGAAGAATGTTTAACTAAACAAAAATTTTGCCAATGCGCAGAATCGTTGAATTTCAATCGGATAATTTTAAAGCAGGAAGTTCTAAATTGGAAAAGCTACAATCATAAAAACTAATTGTTGAAGAAAATTTTTATTAAATGCATTAAAATTATATTCTTGTGGGTTTAAAGAGAATAGGAAAAATCCTTCACCTAACTAAATCCGGCAACGTAGTAATTGAGGCAGAGGAGATCCCAGAAATAAACGAAACAGTTTACTTAAAAGACAAAACCGAAATTGGTAGGGTTGTTGAAGTTTTTGGCCCAGTTTCATCGCCCTACGTTCTTGTTAAGTACAACGGTAAGGCTCAAGTTGAGAAAGGAAAAGAAGTATACGTGGAAAAGAAATGAAAGATCTAAGGTTTATGAAGGAAGATTACATAAGCAGGCTGCTCGTTTATTTGCCTAAAGGAAGAAAGTTTTTTGAGATAGGAGCCGGTTACGGTAACTTCACCGTAAAACTCGCAGAGATATCCCAAAGAGTTAGGGCCTTTGAAACAAACAAGGTCCTTTATAAAATACTTCTGAAGAAAGCTTCAAAGCTTAAAAACGTAGAGGTTTATAATGAAGATGCATTTAAGCATAAGCCGGAGCCCGACGAAATTGTCTTCACAGACCTTCCGTTCAGCAAGTCAAGAAAGTTTTTGATTTGGCTCGTTGAAAACCCAATCAACGAGGTTTATGCGATAGTACAGGCAGAATTCTTCTCTAAGATAGCAGCTAAACCATCCGATAGAAGTTACAGCGGCCTGAGCGTGATTTTTAACCACTTTTTTGAGTACAGAAAGCTTTTGGACGTCCCGAGCGAGGCATATGTCCCAAAGCCCAAAGTTCATGCTACATTTTTTTACGCTAAGAGGATCAGGGATTGCGCCTTGGGTAAAGATAAGATTTCTTTAGTATTAAAAAGGATGACCAAAAGGTTTGAGAAATCCCGCATAGATCCTTCAAGAAAAGTGTTTGAGCTATCGCCAGAAGAAGTAATGAGAGAAGTTGGAATACAAACCTGCTGAAGATACGCTATTTCTTCTGGATCAACTAAGTGAAGCTGTAGCTAACATTATGCTTGAAATGGGATGCGGGAGTTGCTATATAATAAGTTCGCTTAAAGGTAGCTTTAAGGTCGGTTGTGACCTCGTTAAGCCGAGCAAAATACCAGAAGAGATAGATTTTGTGTTAGCTGACTGCAGGAAGTGTCCGTTTAGGGAATCTTCGTTTGAGCTTATTTTCTTTAACCCCCCTTACCTTCCTTCAGATAAAATCATAGATATAGCCGTGGACGGAGGTAAGGGAGGCATTGAAATAGCTTTCGGCTTTTTAAAAGAAAGCCTGCGGCTCACGAAGCCCAACGGCCTTATTTATTTTTTAGTGTCTTCCCTTTCAAATTATAATGAGCTCGAAGATTTTATAAAAAGCATGGGTCTCACTTACTGTAGGAAAGAAAAGAAAATCTTTTTCGAAAGCCTTTATGTTTACAAGGTTAAAGTTACAAAAAAGGATGCTTAGTGCTGCATATTATTTTTATTTTGAGGCTTTGTTAAACCAGGATTTATAATAAAAGTGCGCTAAAAAATGATTTATAAATAAAAATCAACGACTTCTTACTGATGATTATTAACGTTTTAGTTGTTAGTTAAATTTATAAACCGTACACTTAAATTTGTTAATTTTTATGACGTTCCTAAAAGAAAGTAAACGTTTTTAAGCTTCTAGATGAATTTTAAACTAATGATAAAAGGTGCTTTGAGCGATTTAGCAAAGGCAATAAGCGAAAAATCACGCGAAGTTTTCGAAATAATCATGCCACCAGTTGATATATACGAGGAAGGAAACAACCTTATCGTTATTGCAGACCTGGCCGGCTTCAACAAGGAGGAAATAAAGCTATCCTTAGAAGAGAACGTCCTTACTATAGCAGCTGAAAGGAAAGAAAAGGAAGGTATAGATTATCTGTGGAAGCAAAGGCCTCTTAAGATCAAGAAAAGGATTCTGCTCCCCGAAAGCGTTGATACAGAAAAAGGGGCAACCGCAAAATACGAGAACGGCGTTTTAACTATAACGCTCACGCTAAAAGAGAAAACTCAAATTCAGATCCAGTAAAAGCTAAGAATTGAAGTATTTTGGATTAAAGGACATCTTTTCTTTTTTTACGCTTTTGCCTTTCAAAGGAGATTTAGTAAAGGCGGCTGATTCTATTTATTTACTACCTCTGATTTCTGTTTTGGTTGGAGCGATAGCTGGGGCAGTAAGGTATTTTGGCGCAAAGGTTTTTGGAAGCCTTGCTGCTTCTGCTCTCTCAGTTGTTTCCGTATATTTAATAATAGGTATAATGCACTTGGATGGCTTTTCAGATTTTGCTGACAGCCTCTTTGCTAAGGGAGGGGTAGAAGAAAAAATTAAGGTTCTGAAAGACCCCCACATAGGCGTAGCTGGGGCTATATTTTTGTACTTTCTTTTATCTTCGATGATAGCCTTTTCGCTCAAGCTTAACCCTTCTGACTATTTAGAATCTTTAGCGTTTTTTGCAGCTTCAGACATGACCGGAAGGGCTTCAATAATAGGCAGCCTTCTGGGCAAAAATTATAGAGAGGGCTTAGGAAGGGTTTTTTCTGAGAGGTTCAAGAAATCATATGTAATTTATTATCTTCTCGTTTCGTTAATTTTACTTCCGATCATAAGAGTGTATTACCTATTAAACTTTTTAGGGCTTCTTATAGGTTATCTTTTTTATAGATATAGCTTAAGACTTTACGGATCGTCAAACGGCGACGTAATTGGAGCTTCAGTTGAATTTTCTAGAGCAATAGCTATGATGATACTATGTACTGCATTCTGATGGCTGGGGGTAGAAGCAGGAGGCTTGGATACGACAAGCTTACCTTAAGCTTCTGCGGCCTGCCTTTGGCTTGGATAGCATACGTTAAGTTAAAAAAGATCTTTCCAAAGGTTCACGTGGCAGTTACAGGCCAGGAAATGGAGAAGCTCCTGTTCTTGAAGTTTTTGGGGGCTGAGATGATTGAAACTCCGGGTTTAGGATATCCCGAAGACGTCAAGTATTTGCTGGGCCTGCTAAAAAGACCTTTTCTTTTGGTTGCATCAGATGCTTTATTCGTAAAAACCAACCAGATAGAAGAATTCTTAAAAAAGGCTGGCAATAAAAGCCTCGCTGCTGCCGTTAAGGTTAACGGAAAAACTTCTTACGTTGGGCTAAATTACGTTTTTCCAGGCTCCGATAAAGATGAGCTTTATTTCTTCGATGATAAGCAGCTCTCGATAAGCATAAATGTGATGCACGACTTAGAGTCTGTAAAGGAATGGTTGTACAGAAATGGCTGCTTCTCCTTATTGCAGTAGCGATTGACGTTTTTATAGAGTATCCAAACTTAATGCATCCAACATTTTGGGTAGGCAGCGTTCTGGCTAAAATTGACAAATCATATTTAAGAAAAGGAAGCGAAATTGACTTAGCAGTCGGAACGTTATCTTCTTTGGTTACTTATGCTTTAGCAGGCCTTTTAGCTTTAGTGGGATGCAAAGCATTGATGTTTTACCCTATAGGAGCAATAATATACATATTTCTTTTGAAGTCCGCTTTTTCTTCTGGGCTTCTGATAAAAAAGGTTAGGTCCTGCGCGATCGATGACGAGAGCCTTCTGAGGGCTAGGGTATCTGAGATAGTGAGCAGGGACGTAAGCCTGAGCAAAAGCTTTCTTTATTCGGCGGCTATAGAGTCTGGAGCAGAAAATTTGGTTGATTCTGTCGTAAGCCCCCTTTTTTATTATTTGATCTTTGGTTTGCCGGGAGCTCTGATTTATAGGGCTATAAATACGGCCGATGCTTTGATCGGATATAGGGATCCTACTCATATAAAATTTGGAAAATTTGCCGCTTTCGTGGACTACATAGCAAACTATTTGCCCGCTAGGATCTTCTATTTTATAACCTTTCTGGTTTACGGTAAGGGATCATTTAAAGACATAAGAGTAAAAAAGGGGTTAAGGATGAACGGAAAGTATCCGATGCTTCTTTTTTCAAAAATTCTAAAATTAAGGTTGGTCAAAAAAGGTAATTACGTGATAGGCTCTGGAAGATTGCCGGAAGCGAAAGACGTTGAGAAGGCCAGCGTTTATTTGACCCTTGTTTCATACGCTTTTATAGCGCTTGTTGTATTCCTTTCATATGCATTCAGTTTACCACGGTGGTGCTAGAGAGTGGGAGAAAGATTTCATCGACTTTTCGCAGTCAGTGAACCCTTATTATCCTAGCTTCTTAAAAAAGTATTTAATCAAAGCTGAAATCGAGAGGTACCCTTATTGCGAGGAAAGGTACGAAGAAACAATTAAAAAAGAAGTGGGAACAGAGGTAGCTTTGGGAGCAGGGGTAACCGAGCTATATTATATGGCCTTTTACGCTGTTAAAGACCTAGAGTATATAGTTTATCCAGAATATACCTATTCAGAGATCAAAAGGCTAGCTTTTTTGTTCAACAAAAGATCTAAGACCATAAACAAGTTGCTCCCAAACCTTGACGACTTCCCAATAATAAAAAATTCCGCTTATTTTGTTGTAAACCCCGATAATCCTACAGGAAAATATTATGAGTTTTTGGAAGAGCTTTCAGACGAGTTACTCAAAGCTAACTCAATGTTAATAATAGATGAATCATTTATGCCGTTTACCGGTAAGGACAAATTTTTATTAAAAGAAAACGTTATAGGCTTGAGGAGCTTTACAAAAATATTCGGCATACCTGGGATAAGGATAGGTTACGCTTATGGCCCTAAAAACATCATAGAAAAAATGAAGGAATTCAAAATGCCTTGGTCTCTGGGCGCGTTCGGATGCGCTGCATTAAGGGGAATTCTTAGCAAAGAAGGCGAAGAGTTTTTAAAACAAACTATCCCTAAGGTTAAAAAAGAAACAAGAAGGATATCAAATTATTTGGGGCTTAAAACTGATGCTAACTTTTTCTTGGCTAAAGTTGAAAACTTTCAAGCTCTTTTGCAAAAGTTGAGAGAAAATAAGATTTTAGTTAGGGACTGCACGTCCTTTGGGCTTTCAGGCTACATAAGGTTTTCAGTAAAGAAGAAGAACGAAAACAGCAAGCTGATTAAAATTTTGAAAGAATTTAACCCAAAGCCCCCTTTTTAGCGCTCTTCATCAGATCTCTCTTAACCTTTCTCAGCTCTACAACGCTTTCAAAGTATCTTTTGTTTTTATAATGCTCATAAGCTAAGCTTAAAGAGCCTTTTCCTTCGTATGTAAATGGGACTTCTAGGTTGTGAGCAAGCTTTATCAAGAGGATTAGCAACTCCACGCGCTCAAACTTTTTCCTAGGGTCTTCCTCATGAAATAGCTCATTGAACAGCTTTTCTATTTCTTCCTCAAAGTTCAATTACAAGTCAACCAGATACCTAATAAGGCAATTACCTTTATCTTTGTTTATTTCCATTAAGTGGTATGTTATAGCTTTAACTTCTCTTTTGAAACCGTGCTTTTTTGGAGAATAGGTTTCCCCCATAACCTTTGAGCGAAGGCTCAGTTTTGTTTCGTCTAAGTTAGTTTCTATCTTACCAGGAGCGAACCTTTCGGCTGTGAGCTTTATGAGCAGGAACTCCAACCATTTGTACAGGAGGTTTTTTAAATCGTAGCCTTCTATCGTAACCTCAAATTCCTCCTTAAGCTCAACCTTTTTAACGTTATAAATCAAGTTCAGAAGACCTATAGCGGCCCCTTGAAAACATTCGTTAAGGTCCTTTCCTCTAATTTCTAAGTAGGCATCGCCCATGTATTCAAGCTCTTTTATTTTCATAAAACTCACCCATGGACCGGGGGGGACTCGAACCCCCGACCTCCCGCGTGCAAGGCGGGCGTTCTACCCCTGAACTACCGGCCCATTTGTCTGGCTCACTTCCTGTCCTCATCCCTTTCGGTCAGTCCGCCCGTCGTAAGACAAGCCATTAGACTGGGCTTACTAACTATTTTTATCTATCAGATTTTAATCTTTCGGCTTTTTAAAAGGTAAAGCAAATAAAATAAAGATTCTTTATTAATAATTAGCATTGGATTTTATTCTGTTAAGTTTATTAAACCTTAATGTATGGTAAATTTTAACGCATCTAGCTGAAATTAGGAATACGCCTTTACGTTATTTTTTAATTGCTTTTTGTTTTAATAAAAATTATTCTTTGGCGTTATGATTTTTGATCGTTAAACCGAACTAATCGTAAATTATAGCAGATTTTTGTTAATTTGAACGCATTAAAAACAATTTTAATTAAATTAACTTTAAGTCGCGATATAAGCTGTTGGCTCGACTTTATAAAACAAACTTTTTATAGAAATGTAAAGACCTCCAGTTAAAAATATCGTGTGAAAAGCTGCCCATCCTTCATTTACAATTATTGCTTCTTTAAATGATAAACTGTTAATGTTAAAATGAAGTAAAATTAAAATTCCTTTTGTCAAGGTTAAGTAGAGTAATACAAGAAAAATTGCAGGAGCCACGAGTTGCTTGTTAAATTTTACTTTTTTGCCCTTAGGGGTTACCCTAAACGGAATCTTCCTTCCCAGAATCCAAGCTATAAAAGATAGAGTCACCGGATAAAATTCCATGTACTCTAAAAATTGGTGATAAAAGAACCCTTTTATTCCATACTCTTTTCCCTTCATAACAAGCCCATAAAATGAAAACGAAAAAATTACAAAAGGTATGTATATTGAAGCATAAAGAGTTGGGTTTATCTTAACTATAGGATATCCAAAAAGAATAAAGATAACTGGAGCTAGGATTTGAAAAACTGTTAAAGGTCCAACTTCTACCCAGTAGAACCAGCCAGATAAATAATCTAAAAAAGCTGTAAAACTTAGGTCGGATCTTAAAATCTTTTTAATTATTTGAAAACTTCCAAAAGACCACCTTGACTGTTGTATAAAATAAGCGTTTAT
>CAYFJA010000001.1:54773-68503 GCA_964343315.1 uncultured Nitrososphaerales archaeon | reverse complement strand
GCTTATTCTAGAGCGGCTTTAGCGCACGCTTCGTCTTGATCGGGGGATCCGCCGCTAACTCCTATCCCTCCTATGATAGCCCCATCCTTTATTATCGGCAGCCCTCCCTGCCTTCCGATGATCTTCCCGTCATATTTTATAGATAAGCTAAATAGCAGCGACTGAGCTTCTGAAAAGTTTCTTCCAACAGCTCCAGAATCAGAATGTTTTTCGCCCAAAAGCCTAAATGCAATAGCCGTGAAAGCTTTGCCCATGGCAAGATCAGGCGTTATCCATGCCGCCTCATCCATTCTTTCTAGCAATACTAGGTGTCCGTTAGCATCATAAACAGCCACGCTTATTTTGATACCAAGCTCCTTTGCTTTTTGAATTGCTTTTTCAGCCATCCGCTTTGCTTCTTCTAATGTTATATTCCCTACCATAATTTAAAATAAAATAATGTGGACATATAACCTTTTAAGAAGCTAAAGCTTTTTAGCTTAGACGCTGCTTAGAATAAATTTCTGTTCAAGCACAGGTTAAGACGCAGACGTTTTCACAAGATAGGCTGAATACCTTATTTTGGTCCCTAATTAGGTTTTAAAGATAACAATGAGCTATTTTCAAGTTATCATTTTTAAGAATTGGTTTTAGCGCTAAAACAATAAATTTAAATTTATTGATTGTTATTTAAAATTTATGAAAAAAATTTTGATGATACCTGGACCTATAGAATATGATCACGAAGTTTTGAGCGCTATGTCAAAACCAACTTATGCGCATACTTCAAAAGAATTTTCTGAAATATACAAAGACGCTCTCGAAAAAATTTTAGCTGTATTTGGGTCAAAAGATGGGCTACCCTATGCAATTGCAGGATCAGGCACGCTAGCTATGGAGATTTCTGCTGCCAACTTTATAAAAAAAGATTCAAAGGTATTAGTAGTAAGCACAGGATACTTCGGCGAAAGGTTTGTCGACCTTTTTTCAAGATTTACAAAGAACGTTGATGTTTATAGACCGCCTCTAGGTTTCCCCGCAGATCCAAAACAGATCTATGAATTGGTAAGCAAAGGGGATTACGACTTAGTCACAGTCACCCATGTAGATACTAGCTCAGGGGTTAGGAACGATATCAAAGAAATAGCTAAATTTTTCAAAGATCTCGACACGATTCTTGTTGTAGACGGGGTCTGCTCCATTGGAGGAGAAGATTTTAGCATGGAATGGGGTGTTGATGTAGCATTTACAGCAAGTCAGAAAGCTTTAGGAGTACCCCCTGGACTTGCTGTTGGAGTTGTAGGCAATAAAGCGCTTAAGGCTATGGAAAAGAACCCACCATTAACTTTCTATTCAGACCTAAGAATATGGCAAAACATTCTTAGAAGTTATATGCAAGGAAAAGCTGCTTATTTTGCTACGCCTGCTGTTAACCTAATAGTTGCGTTAGATGTAAGTCTAAATTTGATAATTCAAGAAGGCCTTGAAAAAAGAATCAAAAGGCACCAAATAATAGCCGAAAGCATAAGAGCTGGATTAAGAGAGCTTGGCCTTAAGTTTATTCCTGTAGAGGGATCCTACGCTAACACAATATCTGTGCAATATCTGCCAGAAAACGTAAAGCAAGAAAATTTCCTTGCCGACGCAGAGAGGTTTGGTGCAGTTTTTGCTGGCGGTCTTATACCTAGCATAAAGGAAAAATATTTTAGGATAGGACACATGGGTTCCATAACATCCTCAGAAGTTCTAATAGCTGTTGGAGCGGTAGAAAGAGCTTTGAAGAAAAACGGCTATGATATTGAACTAGGAAAAGGGCTCTCAGCAGCGGAAGAAGTTCTATTCAAGAACGGTTATTAAATAAATCTAGCCTTTTATTATACTAAATAATAACATTCTCCGAATGTTTTTTATAACTTAAAGGTTGTTTTATATAGTTTTTTAAACGTTTATATAATATAATAGCTCTTTAAAATATGATTTAAAATGGGAAGGGTTGAGCTTTCTAAAATCGTAGCTAAAAAATATTCTGACCTTTTTGGGGAAAAGTTCGTTAACGGCAGAAAGCTAGTCGTTGAAGACGTCATAGCCCAAGTTTATGATGAAGTTAAGGAGCTATGGAAAGAAGCTCTAAAAAAGAGAAGAGAGGTGTTGGATTCTCCTCAAAAGGTAAAGGAAAAGTATTCGATCCCAAGCTGGGATCAAGCTTATGAAGATCCCGTTACTGGCGAAAAGAGAACTTTTAGAGAAATAGTACAGGGACTAATAGACAACTTTTTGGGAAAGAAAACGCCTCTAGCATGGCGCCTTAACGATCAGGTTCCTATACCAGATTACGCTCATCCTCTGAAGAATCCTGGGCTCGAAATAACCGGGCCTTGGAACCCACCAGACATGGCCATAAAGCAGATAAACGCAGATGTTGCCGCGACGATGGGACCTGACGACGAAGATGCAGCGCCTCCTGACTACATACCTCTTGGGAGCAAAAACAGGTCATCAATAGGTTTATTTGAATCGAGGCTTAACGAAAAAAGGATCCTCTCGGGTCAGCTGCTTGAAGTAACAATAGAAAAGAAAGGACAGCTCAGGACATATAAAATACAGAAACCAATGGAAAAGTGGCCTGCTAGCTTTCACAGGATTCCTGGTATTCACCTTTTAACGTTCAACGTTAAGATCGACGGAAAGCCGGCTCCGGCCTTTATAGTTGACCTTGTAATACATGCTCTTAACGACTTTGAATCCTTAAAGAAATCTGGAAGGATCCTTCTTTATTATTTGCCTAAAACCCAAACCCCTGAAGAAGCTTACTTGCTTGCAAAGGCGATATGGAAGCTTGAGAGCATCATGGGGGCGGAAAAGCCAGGGAGCATGATAAAGTTCAAAGCATTGTATGAAGAAGGAAACGCTGGAAGGCACCTTCCGGCTATAATGTGGATTTGGAGGTATTGGCTTATAGGGACTAACGTGGGGAGATGGGACTATACAGCAAGCTTAATAGAAATGTGGAAGAACGAAAGGGTTCTCCCCGATCCCCAGAACGGGGCACGCATGGGCATGACTTCTCCTCACATGATGGCTTACCAGAGATACAATGCTTTGCTGAACGTAATGGCTGGAGTAAAAGATGGAGAGCTGAAGAACGCAGCCCCTATAGGAGGCATGGCAGCTGTGATGCTTTATCAGAAGACGGATCCGTACAGCAGATATAGGCACAACGCAGTTACCTTGAGGGCAATGAAGCTTGATAAGCTAAGAGAAAGGCTGATAGGCCTAATATTCGTGCCAGAGCAGGATATACCTATAAATAAGGTGACGCTTGAGGACATCTTAAGCGGAAGGGTTAAGGGAAAGCTTTACGACGCATACAGGCAGAGCTGGGTTGCATCGCCCGACGAGCAGTACGTGGCCGCAGGGAACGGTCCTCTGAGAGCAGATGTTTCAGAGCTTCAGAGAATGCTTGATGCTCCAGTTGTTTGGGAGGAGCAGAACGGCGAGAAGGTAGCCCCAAAGGTAGAGAGCGGGCTGACAGAAGACGAGAAGAAGCTTTTCAACAGCCTGGGCCTTGTAGATGAGAACGGAAAAATAACGCCTTGGATAGTTACAAGGAGCATGCTCGAAACTCCTGAAAAGTTTGTTTCCTCTACGGACCTCTGGCGCGGCAAAGACCTTTGGAGCAGCCTTTACGACATAGCTGAAGGAGATATAACAGTTGAGAACATTCAGCACGCATTCTACATGGCTGCAAACTATGGTTTTCAGGTCCTTAACGGCAACCTTGCCGCCGCAATAGACGATTATAGGGCTTTTGCAAACAGGCTTGTCAGGTTTATGAACGACCTTGCAACTTATAGGATATTTGTATCATGGCTCTGGACTTTGGCTAACAATAAAGCTAAGATCACAAAGGACGGCTACATCAAGGGGCCAAAGCTTACAAAAGATGGTGTGATACCGGACGAAAACGTCTATGAAGTAAAGGCAGGAACAACGTTTGATAGAGAACTGTTTGAAAAGATATGGGAGCAGCATTACAGATGGACAACGGAATTTTACAGAGATTATGATAGGCTCGTTGCTTTTAGGCTCGCTATAGCAAAGATTGGAGTAGATGGCGGGAAAACTTATGATGATGTCTCGCAAAAGATAGATGATGTTCTCAAAGAAATTGCGCTTTATCGCGAGCTGGATGAATCAGCTGTAAAGAAGATAGCGCAGCTGCTCAACGTTCAGTACAGCGATAAGATGTTAAAACTCATAAAGAGCATTAGCTCTGTGCAAGATATCGTGTCCAAAGCTTACGGAAAAGAGCCATCCTATGAAAGAAAGCTTACCCTGAACGAAGCCGCTAGGGCTATCTCAAGAAAGCTTAAACTCAAATACAGCTTTGTACTTAAAATACTGAAAGCCAACGAGCCTATGTTTGACCGCAGGGAGGCTCCCTTTATAATGGACGTGCTTAAAAGGCAGATACTGTCTCCGAAATATATACAGCACAGCGCGAGGGTTCTCTTCTCGCTTGCAGACAAAAAGCCCGAAAAAAGAATGAAGCTGCTAGATGCTATATATTATTTAGATAAGAACCTTAAGCCCGTGTACAGGGACAGAGAAGGAAAGCCCTCTAGGGAAGAGATTTTGAAGGCTGTTAAGAAAAGGAAATTAACCAAGGAAGTTCTGCAGATTCATGACTATATTTATGACTACTTTTAAAAAATTTTGAATGCTTCAAGTTCATAAAATAATTTAATAAAAATCGATCATAAGACGTTTAGGCATTTATTCTTATGCGCTTATACAATTGAAAGGCTTTCGGTTTTAAGTAAATAATAATAATGTCCTTTTTTTATATATAAAGGAGCGAGATGCTTATAGCTCAAAATGGCCTAACTGACGGGTCAAAAGCAGAGATTTATGGTTGGATACTATCTATCAGAGAACAGAAAACATTAACATTTATTATCGTGTACGAAAATAGAAGGCAGGTTCAATTAGTTGTAAGGGATAAAAGGCTCATAAGTAAAAAAGTAAAACAAAATTCAGTAATCTGGGCTAAAGGGGAAATTAAATTAACTGAAAGAGCCCCAAACGGCTTCGAGATTCACGTAGAATCTCTTAAGGTTATATCTTATCCTAAAAAGCTCCCACCGTTCAACCTTATGAGCGAAGACTTGCCTTCGTTAGACCTTAGGCTAGATTACAGGGCTTTAGACTTAAGGAGACCTTCAAACATTTATCTTTTCACTTTAAGGTCAAAAGTCCTTCAGTACTTTAGGGAATACTTAAGTTCCAAAGAATTTATTGAGGTTCAAACTCCAAAAATAATAGCAACAGCTTCAGAAGGAGGGGCTGCGCTCTTTCCCCTAATGTATTACGATAAGCAGGCTTTTTTGGCTCAGTCGCCACAGCTTTACAAAGAACAGCTAACTATGGCTTTTGAAAGAGTCTTTGAAATTGGACCGATATTTAGGGCTGAACCCTCAAGGACAATGAAGCACCTAAGCGAGGCAATTAGCCTTGACGTTGAAGCAGCTTTTTTCAACAACGAGGCTTTAATGGATCTTCTTGAAGAAATGATAAAGTATGTGCTCGAAAAGCTTTATGAAAAAGACGCAGAGCTACTTCAAAAAATAAAAGCTCCAAAGTTAGATTATAAGGGAAAGTTTCCGAGGTATACTTATTCTGATGTTGTAAAGTGGATAAACGAAAACTTAGAGAGCTTACAGGAAGGAGAAGATCTAAGCTCAAAACACCTAGATGCCTTCGGAGAGCACGTAGGGGGTTTCTATTTTATTAAGAATTGGCCTCTAAAGCTTAAGCCTTTCTACATTAAGCCTTTAAATGAGTTTTACAGCAGCTCGTTCGACTTTATGTTTAAGGGGTTAGAGCTAAGCAGCGGAGGTGAAAGGGTACATGACCCAAAGGAGCTAAGGAAAGGGCTTAAGAGGGTTGGACTTTCTGCAAGAGGATTTAAATATCATATACAAGTGTTTAATTACGGAATGCCGCCTCACGGAGGTTTTGGGCTAGGTGTTGACAGGTTTATGATGGTGGTGAGCGGTGTAGAAAACATTAGGGAAGTAGTTTTATATCCAAGAGATGTAAGAAGGTTAGTCCCATGAAGTACAGTATAGAAAAGCTTGCAAAGCTTTCTATGCTAAAAGTTTCAAAAGAAGAAGAGAAGCTCGTAAAGAAAAAGCTGGATGCGTTAACCCAACTGCTAAATAAGCTAGACGAAGTAGAAGTACCAAAAGAAGCTTTTGTCCTTGCCCCTGAGGGAGTTCATGAAAGAGAAGACGTTCCAGAAAAATTTGAATCGGATGAAATACTGAAAATCTTTAACGAAACGAAAGACAGGTACTTAAAGGGGCCGAAGACGTTATGAACTTCAAAGGTTATTCCTTTGTAGATATATTAAGAATGGTTGAAAACGGTGAAACGGAGCCTTTTGAGGTTAACGAGTATTATTATGAAAATTCAAAAAAGCTAAATCCAACGATAAACGCATACATAACCTTGCTTGAGCCAGAAGATAAAAGAGAAGTGAAGGAGCTAAAAGGCTTAGCTTTGGCCGTTAAAGACAACATATCTACTAAAGGTATAAGGACCACGTGTGCTTCTAAAATGCTAGAAAACTATGTTCCTCCCTATGACGCAACAGCAGTAAGAAAGCTAAAAGAAAAAGGAGCTCAAATATTGGGGAAAACGAACATGGATGAGTTTGCTATGGGAAGCTCGGGCGAAAACAGCGCTTTCGGCCCCACAAGAAATCCCTTAAATTTAGATTATGTGCCCGGAGGTTCAAGCAGCGGCAGCGCTGCAGCAGTCGCAGCGGAGATGACTCCTGTAGCCTTGGGCACAGATACGGGAGGTTCGGTGAGAGCACCAGCTAGCTTTACCGGAACCGTAGGCTTTAAGCCATCTTACGGCGCTGTCTCTAGGTATGGGTTAATAGCATATGCTAATAGCCTGGAAGTAATAGGGGTTATTGGCAAATACGTTAAAGACGTAAAAGAGGTATTTAAATTAATAGCTGGGAAAGACCCAAAGGATTCAACTACGTTTAATGTAAGCTTAGAAGAAAAAAAGATAGATAAACCAAAGATTTTAGTAATTAGCTCTCTCGCTAACCTTGCGGATGAAAAGGTTAAGCAAGGATTTTATGATTCTGTTTCTATATTAGAATCAAACGGCTTCGTTGTTGATTTTATCAAGAGCTTTCCGTTGTCTGATTACCTTTTAAGCGCATATTATACGATTGCATGCGCCGAGGCTAGCACAAACCTTTCTAGGTATGATGGGATAAGGTATGGACCTAAAGTTGACGTAAGCAGTAACTGGAGAGATTACATTTCTACCGCAAGATCTTACTTTGGTCCCGAAGTTAAAGCGAGAATAATGCTAGGAACCTACATTCTATCCGCAGGGTACTATGAGACATATTACTTAAAAGCGGTTAAACTTAGGAAAGACATAAAGGCAGAATTTGAAAAACTAGCTGCTGATTATGACGCAGTATATCTCCCTACGATGCCTGTGCTTCCATGGAAGATAGGACAATCAATCGAAGATCCAAATATAGCATACGCTTCAGACGTTCTAACGGTTCTGCCGAATCTTACTGAATCGCCAGCTATTTCTATACCTGTTTCAAAGGTTAACGAATTTTACGTAGGCGGACAATTCATAGGCAAGAAGGGCTATGATATGGCTGTTTTGAGGGTCGCGGAGCTGGCTGAAGAATACTTAAAGGTGAGGAGATTTGGCTGAAGTTAAGATCGGCCTTGAAGTTCACGTCCAATTGGTATCCTTAAAAACTAAGTTATTTTGCTCTTGTTCGTCGGATTATAGGGATAAGGCTCCAAACACCAACATCTGTCCCGTTTGCACTGGTCTTCCAGGCTCGCTGCCTACGCTTAACAAAAGAGCCGTTGAAGAGGCGCTCAAGGTGGCTTTGGCTTTAAACGCCGTCCCTTACCCAGTTTCTTACTTTTTCAGAAAGACCTACTTTTATCCAGACCTTCCAAAAAACTTTCAGATAACCCAGTACGATAAAGCTGGTGGGTACCCCCTAGCTCATGACGGTTATTTAAAGCTATCAAACGGGAAAATCGTCAGAATAGAAAGAATTCACCTTGAAGAAGATCCAGGAAGGATCGTTTATGAAGGTTCGAGAGCAACTGCAAGATATTCGCTAATCGACTATAATAGATCTGGAATAGCGCTTGTTGAAATAGTAACTGCACCAGACATGTCAGCCCCTGAAGAAGCAAGAGAGTTTGTGGAAAAACTTACCTCATTATTAGCTGACATAGGTATAGACGTAAGAAATTATGAAGGCGGTTTGAGGGTTGACGTTAACGTTTCTTACGAAGGCGGAGAAAGGGTTGAGGTAAAGAACGTAACTGGAGCTTCATCAGTAGAAAAGGCTATATCATATGAAATATTTAGGCAGAAGACGCTTGCAGAAAAAGGAATAAAGATAGTTAGGGAAACCAGGGCTTGGGACGAAAAAAGAAGAATCACGATTAGCAGCAGGGGAAAAGAGTTTGAGGCTGAATACCGGTACATGCCTGAGCCGGACCTTCCCCCTATAAGGGTAACGGAGGCTTTAATTGAAAAAGTCAAGTCTGAAATAGGAGGGTCGCAAGAAGAAAGGTACAAAGAGCTGATCTCTGATGGGATAAACGAAGAAGTGGCAAAGAAGATAAGCTCTGAAAAACAGCTATACGACCTTTATTTAAAGGTGAAGTCAGCTGAGCCAACATTGATAAAGGTTGGTTCTAATGTTCTTGCAAACGAGGTTTCATTCATATTGAAGAGGGATGGAATCCAACAACTACCTGAAGATATAAGTGGATTGCTCGAAATATTAAAGCATTATTATGAGCTTCCAGACCACAGCGTGATAGCCGAATATGTGCGCAAATGGATTAAGGGAGAAAAGGTTGAAATAATAAAGGCCCAAACTAACCCAGAAGCCATTAAAGAAGAGATTTACAGGATGCTATCCGAAAATTATGAAAAGATAAAAGACTTGGATTATAATAAAAAGTTTGAATTTCTTATGGGCCTGCTTATCAGAAGGTTCGGTAAAGAAAACAAAAAGGTTTTGGTTAAAGAGCTTACGGAGGTTTTAAGTGAATATAAATGAAGATTTCTGACATACTGCCATCCCCCGAAATTAACGTAGATTTTAACGAGTTTGTTACTCAGATCAAAAGGTTTAGGAGTTCAGGTTTTGAAACCGTAGAAAAGAGAGAATTTAATCGATATTATGTCATTGGCGATATACACGGCGATTTAGTTACGTTTAGAAAAATTTTAGATAAAATAGGGGACATTGGAAAAGACGAAGCAATAATAAGCCTAGGAGATTATGGGGATAGGGGTAAATATCAGGTTGAAACATGGCTTGGAATTTTAAGGCTCAAGTGGGTTTTGGGGAAGAACTTCATACCATTAAGAGGGAATCACGAACCGGACTTAAACTCAATGCCTTACCCTCATGACATTATCTACAAGCTCAAAGAAGCCTTTGGAGAAGAGAGAGGGGAAGAAGCATATAAAGAGCTTTTTGACACATTTCAAGTCCTCCCGCTAGCATACGTTGGAAAAGATTTTATAGCTCTTCACGGAGGTTTTCCGATACACGCTTTTGACATTTATAATGAAGAAGAAGTAAGGAGATCTATGTATGAAATTTTATGGAACGATCCTTTCGAAGGATACGGCTTTGTGCCCTCACCTAGGGGGCTTGGGTTCTTGTTTGGAAAAGACATAACATTAAAATGGCTTTCCATAAACAAGAAGAAGTTCTTGATAAGAGGACATGAGCCGGCAGACGGATATAAGTTAAATCACGATGGGTTAGTTATAACTGTATTCTCTAGATTAGGTGAACCTTACTTTAACGCAAAGGCAGCATTCGCTGTTATTGAAGGAGATAAGGTGGACTTTGAAGTTATAAATCGTTAAGCTCATAAAAATCAAAACTTTTAAGCAAAAGTTATTTATACGTCATAAGTTAATATTCATGAGTGTGATTTTATATTGAATAGCAATCTTCCTGTCACTAAAACAGGGACTACAACGATAGGTTTTATTATTAAAGATGCGGTTATCTTAGCTACTGATGCGAGGGTCACGTCCGGTTATTTTGTCGCTAACACTGTTGGCAGAAAATTATACAAGCTGGACGAGCACGTTGCAATGACGATAGCTGGAACAGTTGCGGATGCACAAAACGTTATTGATATTCTTAAATATCATGCGAAGATGTTTAAAATAGAAAGAGGGTATCCAATTCCTGTTTCAGCCATTGCTAGGTTGGCCGCTAACGTATTTTTTTACAACAGGTTATTCCCGCTTCAAGTGGAAGCTTTAATAGGCGGGTATGATTCTAAGGGACCTAGCCTTTACATGGTTGATTTATTCGGTTCTCTTTCCCAAGAAGAGATGGCTGCGACGGGCAGCGGGTCTCCTATAGCGCTAGGCGTTTTAGAAGACGCATACAGAAAAAACTTAAGCTTGCAAGAAGGTATAGAGCTTGCGGCTCTCGCTATAACTTCAGCCATGAAGAGAGACATAGCTACAGGGAACGACTTTAACATAGGTATAATTGATTCAAAGGGTTACAGGGAGCTTACAAAAGAAGAAAAAGATTCTCTTTTGAAGAAAATTAAGATTTAAAATGGGTTCAGAAGAAATAAAAATCTCAAACCTCATTTCTCAGCTAATACAAAGCCTACCTAGGGAAGCTGAAGTAACAAGAATAGAGTTTGAAGGGCCAAAAATAGCCCTATACACCAAAAACTTAAAGTTCTTTATGCAAAACCCTACTTTGATACCAAATATAGTTAACAACATAAAAAAGCACGTAGTCGTAAAAGCAGATGAAAGCGAAAGAAAGGAGGAAGAAGAAGCTAGGGAAGAAATTCTGAAGTTAATCCCAAAGGAGGCTGGGGTTAGCGGAATAATATTTGACGGCATACAGGGAGAGATTCTCATTGAAGCTAAGGATCCTTCGTTTTTAGAAGGCGAAGTTAAAGAAAAAATCAATAACGTGGCCCAAGAAATTGGATGGAAAGTTAAAGTTAGAAGGGTAATATACGTAAATCCACAAACTTATGAGTTTTTAGTCCATACACTGAAAGCAAGCGAAGATGAAAGGCTTTCTCTACTTAGAAACATAGGGAACAGAATATTCAGAGACAAGCTCGTCTCTAAGAGAGATGTTCTAGTCACGTTTTTAGGAGGAGCTAGCGAAGTAGGAAGGTCTTCTATATTGGTAACTACCGCTGAATCGAAGGTTCTCCTGGACTGCGGCGTTAACCTAGGGGTTTCTGAAGCTTCAGATATGTTCCCCAGGTTCGATCTTATCAACTTAATCTTAGACGACCTTGACGCAGTAGTTTTATCTCACGCTCATCTTGACCACTCTGGTTTTATTCCTGTCCTTTATAAGTATGGATACGACGGTCCAGTTTACTGCACAGAACCAACCTTAACCCTTACGACGCTTCTTCTCACTGATGCTTTAAAAGTAGCTGAATCTGAGGGAAAGCAGCTCTACTTTGATATGTCTAACCTAAGGGAATTTATAAAGCACTGCATTACTTTGCCCTATAATTCTGTAACAGATATAGCTCCAGACATAAAGCTCACTCTAACTAACGCAGGCCACATATTAGGCTCCGCTACTGTTCACCTGCACATAGGCCAAGGGCTTTATAACTTAGTTTATACAGGAGACTATAAGTTCGGCAAGTCTAGGTTATTTCAACCAGCCAATTATGTCTATCCTAGGGTTGAAGCCTTAATAACGGAATCAACGTACGGAGGAAAAGAAGACGTTATGCCTGCTAGAGAAGAAGCTGAACAGAAGCTTATACATTCAATCAATGAAACAATACAAGAAGGAGGGAAGGTATTAATACCTGTCCCAGCCGTTGGAAGGGCTCAAGAAATTCTTTTAGTGTTAAACGAATTTATTGCGCAAAAGAAGCTACCAGAGGTTCCTATCTACATTGAAGGGATGCTAACCGAAGCTACCAGCATACACTTGCTTTACCCGGAATTTTTAAATAAAGAAATAAAAGAAAAGATAATTTATCAAGGAGAAAACCCATTCATAACCGAAAGGTATACAATAATTAATAACCCAAAAGAAAGAGAAGAAGTTTTTCAAGGAGGGCCTGCAATTATATTAGCAACTTCTGGCATGCTTGAAGGGGGACCATCAGTTTCTTACTTCTCAGAGCTTGCTGACAACGAGAAAAATAAAGTGATATTTGTATCTTACCAGGTTTCAGGAACATTAGGTAGAAGGGTTCTAGATGGATCGAAAGAAATAAGCATAATGGATTCTTCAGGAAAAATAAAGGTAGTTAGCATAAAAAGCAAAGTGGAGAAAATTGATGGGTTTTCTGGACACTCAGACTATAACCAGCTTCTGAATTATATCTCAAGGTTCAAAGGGAAAGTCCAAAGAATACTTGTGGTTCACGGAGAAGAAAATAAAGCGAAAAACTTGAGCGAATCTATAAACAAAATAATCTTTAAGAAAAACATATCCTCAGTTCCTAAAATAGGAGAAACCGTTAAATTATCATAATTGTAAACTTTAATAAGATTTCAGAATGGAGAGGATCTTAGGGACAACGCCTCCTTATGTTTTTTTACCTTTAATTAAAAACAAAAGTCTTCTAGTGGGTCCAAGCTTAGTAAATCCCGATTTAATAGAAATTTACACAAACCCAAAATACTGGACATCTCTTAACGCAAAAGAAGTTTTAAGAATCAGGAAGATGGGTCAAACCCTGCTAAAGCCAACTGATCCTATAAAAGGCCTTGAAGATTCTTCAGTAAAAAAGCTTCAAGAAATAAGCTTGTATGAAGGT
Organism: uncultured Nitrososphaerales archaeon; assembly: GCA_964343315.1. Taxonomy (GTDB): domain Archaea; phylum Thermoproteota; class Nitrososphaeria; order Conexivisphaerales; family UBA164; genus CAYFFZ01. The sequence continues at coordinate 55,625 of CAYFJA010000001.1, read as the reverse complement.
AAAGTTGACCTAGAGGTGGAGTATTTAAAAACAGGCCCGAGAATAATATCAGATCCGTTCGAAGGATTTCATTTAAACAAAGGAAACTTATCAAGGATTCTCACCTATTCAGGAGGCACAGCAAACAAGATAATTGAAAAAGTATACGAGGACAAAGAATTAACAGCTAAAGAAGCCGTAATTACTCTCGATAAATCAGGATTAAGCGTGTATAAAATACAGCAGCTTTTAAGCGTTGGCGCTTTAGGTGTAAAAAGAAAGCTTGTAGCAACTAGGTGGTCAATAACAGCTGTTGATTCTCTAATCTCATCTGAAATTATCAATAAAATAAAGGAGTATCAAGAGATTTCAGAAATTTATGTTGGGGAAAGCTATCTTGTAGGTAATAAAATCTTAGTTATTTTGAGTCCAGGGAAGTTCTATTTTGAAATGCTTGAAAGTTGGGGGCCCTACTTAGGGGAAAGACAACCTTCAGTAGCTATGGACTTTGAAGGCTTTTTAGGCAGGAAAAAATATGCAGAAGAGGTAGAGGGCGCATACTATGCGGCAAGGTACAGCGTAGCTAAGTATTTAGAAAAAATAAAAAGACAAGCTTCTGTATTAGTTTTTCTTGAAGTTGGAAAAGAGTGGATACCAGGTTTAGGGGTTTGGAGGGTACGCGAAGGGACGGAGATCGCTCTCATGAATCTCAAAAAATTTGATTCTTTCCCTGATGCTTTAAAATATGTTTTTTCAAAAACTTACACTTTAGATAAAGCTTGGTTGAATTCATCGTTTTACCTAAGACAAACAAAGCTAGACGCATACGCGGATCTGTAAAATCTTACACAAGAAAAGATTTTATTAAAAATC
>CAYFJA010000001.1:25017-54673 GCA_964343315.1 uncultured Nitrososphaerales archaeon | reverse complement strand
AGCTATTATACATAATTTATACTCAAATCTACGTTAAAGAAAAAAGGCTTTTAACCATATAAGCCAAAGTAAAAAGCGTATGCAGGAGCTTAAGGAATTTTCGAAGATAAAGTTCAAACTGAACGGAAAAGTATACGAAGGTATAGTTATGCCTAGGACGCTTTATGAGGATAAGGATCATCTAACAATAAAGCTAAAAAATGGATACAATATAGGAATTAAAAAAGATAAGATCGAGATCCTAGAAGTTGAAGAACTGGATTATGCTTCAGAAGCACCTGTTGAAAAAGAAATCCCTTCAAAAGAAGCTAAGATATTAATCTTAGGAACAGGAGGAACAATCTCGAGTAAAGTAGACTACAGAACTGGAGCCGTCAAGCCAGCTTTCACAGCCCCTCAGATAATAGACATGGTCCCTGAGCTAGTAGAAATAGCTGGCATAAAAGTTAAGACAATAATGAATGAGTTAAGCGAAAACATGCAACCATCCCAGTGGTCTCTCATGGCTGAAGAAGCCTATAACGGGTTTAAAGAAGGCTACTCTGGTATTATCATTGCGCACGGCACGGACACGATGCACTATTCGGCTGCTGCGCTTTCTTTTGCTTTAGAAAATCCTCCTGGTCCAGTAGTTTTTGTTGGCTCGCAGAGATCTTCAGATAGACCCTCAACTGACGCAGCGCTAAACCTCCTTGGTGCCGCAATATTTGCGGCAAGGAGCGGTTCCCCTGGTGTATATGTTGCGATGCACGCCTCAACTAGCGATGATTTAATAGCTATTCACAAAGGAGTTAAAGTTAGAAAGAACCACACAAGCAGAAGGGATGCTTTTCAATCTGTTAACGCAAAGCCTTTTGCATACGTTGACGTAAGAAAAAAGGAAGTAATATTTAACGAGAAACCTAGTCTAAAAGGAGGAGATCTGAAACTTTATAAAAACTTTGATGATTCAGCAGCTTTAATAAAGTTTTATCCCGGAATAGGAAAACCAATTTTAGAAAGCGTGCTAAACTTTGATAACTTTAAAGCTGTTATAATTGAGGGAACCGGGCTGGGGCACGTTTCAAGAAAAGCCTTTCCTTATATCAAAGAATACATTGAAAGCGGAGGCTTTGTAGGAATGACTTCTCAATGCATTTGGGGCTCTGTTAGGTTAACAGTTTATGAAACAGGGAGAGATCTTTTATCTATGGGCGTGGTCCCTCTAGGAGATATGCTTTCAGAAGTTGCTTTGGTTAAAGCCATGTGGGCTTTAGGGAATAAGCTAGATCTAAAAGAAGTTATGCCAAAAAACTTAAGGGGAGAAATTTCCGAAAGGAGGGAGCTATCATGAAAGTTGGCTTTGAAATCCATATACAAATTAACAGTCCAAGAAAGCTTTTTTGCTCCTGTAACCCTAAAGAAAAGGACACTAAAGTTTATGAATTTAAAAGAAGGCTAAGGGTTTCCTCCAGCGAATTAGGGGAAGTAGATCCCGCTGCAGCGTTTGAACTTAAGAAAGGTTTGGAAATAATATATGAAGCAGGAGACAGAACAAGCTGCTTAGTAGAAGCTGATGAAGAGCCTCCTCACGACCCAGATCCGTATTCAATAGAAGTCGCTATAAGGACATCAAACATGTTTAAGGCAACTTTGGTAGACGAAATACATTTTATGAGAAAGATCGTTATAGATGGTTCTAACACAACAGGATTCCAGAGGACAGCCATCATAGGCGTTGATGGGACATTTGAGTTTGAAGGAAAAAGGGTAGGAATTCAGACGATATGCTTAGAAGAAGATGCTGCTAGGCTAATAGAAAAGGGCGAGGGATACTCAAAATACGACCTTACTAGGCTTGGCGTGCCTTTATTAGAAATAGCAACGGAACCTCTTGAGCTTACGCCGCAGCAGGCTAGAAGGCTTGCTGAAAGTTTGGGCAGAAGCTTAAAGCTTACAGGTTTCTTTTCGAGAGGCCTAGGAACAATTAGACAAGACGTTAACGTTTCGATGCAAGGAGGTGGTATAGTGGAGGTTAAAGGAGTCCAAAAGCTAGAGCAGATCGAAAAAGTAGTAGAATTTGAGGAAAAGAGGCAAAGTTGGCTTTTTAAGTTAGCTGAAATCCTCAAAGAAAGGGGAGTTAAAGATGACGACTTTAACGCAATTAGCCCGATAGACGTTAGCGATATCTTCAAAAAGTACACAGAAAGCGAAATCGTTAAAAAGTTTTTTAAAGGAGGGGCGCTAGCGCTTAAGGCTCCAGGGTTCAGAGGCCTTATAGGTTATGAAGAAGTTGAAGGTACAAGACTTGGGCTTGACCTAGCTGATATATGCAAGCTTTTTGGGTTTAAGGGAATAATACATTCAGATGAAATTTCAAAGTATGGATTTGAAAAAAGCTTGATATCCGAACTAGAAAGCTCATTAAATCTATCTGAAAAGGACGGTTATGTTTTAGTGTTTGGCGACAAAGAAAGGGCTTATGAATGTCTTCAAATGGTCAAAGAAAGGCTAAAGATGGCCTTAAAGGGTCCTGTTTCTGAAACAAGATACGCTACGGAAAAAGGAACTACAAGATACCTAAGGCCAAGGCCTGGCGCCTCTAGGATGTACCCTGAAACGGATATACCTACGATAGCTATTACAGAGGATATCAAAGAAAGATTTTCGATGGAACCAATAGTTTGGGAAAATGCCGTTAAAGAGTTTTCACAAAAGTATGGATTAGATAAAGGGTTGGCTGAACAAATTTTAGATTCAAATTATCTGGATTTCTTTGAGCTAGCAGTAGACCACTTAAAGGCACCGCCTTCCTTAGTCGCTTCTTTAATAGCTCAGGTGTTTACTCAATATGAAAATCAAGATAGGCCCATTAATGAAGGGGAATTCCTAAAGTTAATTTCTATGTACGTTGAGGGTAAAATAGCAAAAGAAGCTGTCATCGACCTAGCTGTTTATATGGTTGAAAATTCAAAAACTTTAGAAGAAGCTATAAAAGAAAAAAAGATAGAAAAGCTAAGCTTAGAAGAACTTAGAAAGATAATCGAAGAAAAAATAGATGAAGTTTTATCGTCAAACCTTGATAAAAGCAAAATATACGGGGCGGTTATGGGAAGAGTTATGTCTGTCGTAAGAGGGAAAGTTGACGGAAAAATTGTAAACGAAGAAGTTAAAAAAGCTTTGGAAAAAAGGCTAGGCAAAACAGAAGGCTGACTTTTCTTCTGTAAAGGAATCTTTAGAAATTTTTGTTTTGAAATAGATAGATTCATCCGAAGTATACAGACTAACATTTTCGTGTTCAAAATCAACGCTAGCGAAAGAGAGCGGAAAATGGTCTATCTTTACTATTATTCTTTCATAATGGCTAGAATCATCACCTTTAGAAGAAATTTTTATCAATTTGGTACCGTAATGTCCGCTGATAACTAGGCTGCAACGTTTCATAAGCTTACTAATGTTAAAAAGATCTTTCGTTGATTTATGAGTAGCTACTAAGTCAGCTCTTTTGTAGCTCGCAACGTCTGCGTTTTCTCCATAAGACACAAGTAAGATATTTTTATCGGCGCAATTGACTAAACCGTAAGTTTCATAAACTTTGAAACTTTTGATCTCATTTTTAGATAGTATATCATTATAATCAAAAATTTTATCGTGATTTCCGTAAATTAAAAAAGCTTTTGATCCTTCTTTTTCGATATATTTAACGAAGTCTAAAAAATAGCTTAAATGAAGCTTAAAAAGTTCTTTTGAGACGTGTGTGTTCCCTTTAACAACTAAAAATTCATCTTCAGCGTAAACAGCATTTTCTGCTTTTAGCTTCTCCACATTAACAGACTCAGGTATTTGAGGCTTTTTTAAAACATAAAACTGACCCGGGCCATCTAAAAGCAGGTCTCCTAGCATGAAAACACAATCCGGCTTGCTTAAGTCATAAATGTTTTTCCCTAACAAGAAGTTTCTGATGTCAGATATGAATAGCGCCTTCATCGAATGATCTCTTTTATTCTTTGAGTTTTCTTTTTATATAAATTTGTAATAAAACATGCTATGATAGAAAAATTTTCTATAGAGTTAAGCACAAAAGCTAGAAGGGAACTAGTAAATATAACTTCGTTTCTGGAGAGAAAAGTTGAAGAAATAAAAGGCAAAGGAATAATTTGCATCTATGTTCCGCATACAACCGCCGGACTGATGATAAATGAGGATGAACAAGGCTTAAAAAAGGACGTTCTTAATATTTTAGAAAAATTAGTCCCTGAATCAGGCAATTATTTTCATAATGAAATTGACGACAACGCTGACGCGCATCTGCTTTCAATTTTACTGAAAAACAACGCGTGCATTCCTTTTGAAAACGGTAGGTTGCTCCTTGGAACGTGGCAAAGCGTATTTTTTGTTGAGCTCGATGGGCCTAGGAGCAGAAGAGTTGAAGCTTTAATAATATATGAAGCCTAAAAGTCTTTAAGGGGTCCAGTTATTTTTTATTTTTTCATAAATAATCTCGCTTATTTTTTCAAAATCTTTCTCTGAAACATTTCCGTTCAGGCTAGCCCCAGATGCATATGGGTGACCTCCCCCACCAAAGATATTTGCAAGAGGGACTAGGTTTATCTTAGACTCTTTGTCTCTTCTAAAACTTAATCCCCCGTCTTCTTTTACAATTATGTAAACATCAGCTTTTACGTTTTCAATAACTCTGTTGGCTGCTTGGGTTCCCGAGACCAGCGATTTGGCGTATGCTATCGCAAATGCGTATCCTTTAACATTAAAAAGCTTTACGCTTTTCACTACATTTTGAAGTTCTTGTTCTTTTTTGTATCTATAAACCTTAATCAGTTCCCTTCTTTCTTCCGTTAAACATCCCTCGGGACCGTAATAAGCCATATCTACTGCTAGTGCAGACAGCCTTGTTCTCGGCGGGCTCTTTTCCAAATAATTGTAATAGTCTATTAAGTCAACTAAATCGCGAACGTATTCATCTTTAATGTTTAAAGTGTCTGATTGGTATCCAGCATCGGCTATAATTTTTGATAAATCATCATTTAAATTGTACCTTTTTAAAACAAGAACTGAAGCTGAGCCAGATTCTCTATCCAGATAAACATTAACGCCCGCTCTTTCTAATTTTTTTAATATATCTTCAGTTGTTTCGTGATGATCCGTCCATTCTACCTTTCCTTTCGTTACAGAAATTCTTTTCACAACTTCTTCTATATCTTTAAGGTTTGTGGATATGTCTGCTATCTTAATGTTAGCTCCCTGAATCTTAGTTATCGTTTCAGGAAAAACTTCAGCCTTATCTTTATAATCTCTTAGATAAAGCAAATAGGGCGAGCCGGTTTCCTTTGCTTTTCTAACAAGCAAAGCCGCTGAAGAAATACCGTCAAGATCTGCGGAATGCGATATTATAACTTCTATCATGAGGTTTAAATAAGGCTTGTGTAAATTAAAAGCTTTATTTTTAATTTGAAATTATCTTCCAAACCTTCTGTTTCTCTTTTCGTATGTTCTTAAAATCCTCAGGAAATCTATCTTTCTGAGGTCGGGCCAGTAGATATCAATAAATATCATCTCGCTGTATGATGATTGATATAATAGAAAGTCGCTCAGCCTCATCTCTCCAGACGTTCTAATGATTATGTCAGGTTCTGGATATAAAATGTCGCCTGTGTAGAGCTTTGACATAAAGACTTCTTCATTTATTTCTTGAGGGTCTATCTTTCCTTCTTTAACTTCTTTTGCAATTCTTCTTACGGCATCTATTATTTCGTACCTCCCGCTATAAGCTACTGCTATATTTAGAAAAACTCCGCTGTTGCTTTTAGTTTTGATCTCCAGCTCTTCAAGTTTAGTTCTTAATTTTTCTGGCAAAAGTTCTTTGTTGCCCAGAGTTTTTATTCTTACGTTATATTTTTCGATTATTCCGCTACTTTCAAGCTTAGATAACTTTTCGTACATGTTACTAATAACGGCTGAGACTTCTTCAGATGGTCTCTTTTCTATATTATCTTTCGAAAGCGCATAAAAAGTTACGGTTTTTATATTAAACTCGAGAGACCACAGGAAGAACTTTTCGGCTATATCTGCTCCGAACCTATATCCTTCCCATGTAGGCAAGTTCCTTTCAAGAGCCCATCTTCTGTTTCCGTCCATTATTACTGCAATATGTTTTGGAAGAGGGCCTTCTTTTACTTCCTCTGTTAGCATCTTTTCATACAAAGCTTCTATGCCTAAGGTTTTGCTTAATCTCCTCACAAATCCGTTAAGGTTCATTTTTGTGCTACCTTAATGTAGTCCGCAAGTATATAATAAATTATTAGGATTAATATGGCCAAAATTCCCAAAATAATAACAACAAGAGAAATGCCTGAAATCTGAGGGTTCATCAAAACTAATGCTATATTGTATACTGGGATGTAAAACAATATAAGAGAGACTAAAAGGGCTATCTCTCTAATAGCTAAGGCCCTGTTGTGCCTTATATAAATAAAAAAGTTAACTACAAGCTGCAATCCAATAGCTATCCAAACATAGGTTTCCATAATCATTATAGACATTCCAGTTAAATAGCCTAATGAATAAAGCTCAAACCCCTTTTGAATCGTTGCGAACTGTGGAGATAAAATTATTGTTTGAGCGGTTTTAATTGCTCCTAGTATAACTATAAGTAGGCCTGAAAGTGCGCTTAAGAATTTAACCATAAAGTTAGGGCTTCTTCTCATCCTAGTTACAGCGTTATCTAAGTTAAATCCCCTTATTATAAAAGCTAAACCTAATATTAATGCGAGCAGGTAAGATGCATAAGCTCTTATTGGGGACATATAAAGAAGAGCGTAAGATAATAAAAGTATGCCAGGAACTCCTAAGAAATATTTTGAATACCTAGAATCATAGATAGCCATCTTCAAATATTTCCCCAAAATTATGTAGCTTTCTTCAATGTTTCTGCTGTGTTTTACCACTATTCTTACTATAGATCTTATTGGTGAAACGCTGAGTAAAATAGGCAAAACTTCTTCGTCTTCTACTCCATCAGAAACTAAAATTATGTCGTCAAATTTAATTTTGCTTTTAAGGTCCATAACTTGGTTTTTGATTTTTGTGTCAGCATATACGCCTCCTTTTTGACTTCCTGATACAGCCGCTATTTCGCAATCTTCATTTGATGCTTTAAGCTCGTCATAAACTTTAATTGCTCCCATAAGTGCGTTTCCATCAGCCTCTTCGGGATCAGAAAGCAAAAGCTTGTTAGCTGCATTTAAAACGTTTTCTCTGCCTATTATGGGGGTGTATACTCCAGCCTTATTACCTATATCGTCATCTCTGTCTACCACTAATACTAAAGTTTTTGCCAACCTCTTGTAAATATAACTTTGAATTTCTTTATATTAACTTTATTGTTTGTTTTAACCTTGTTAAATAGTATTTTTCTAAATTAAAAAGCATCTCACAAAAATAAACGCTAATTATTAAGAGCTAATGTATGTAACAAACCACGCTAACCTTTGTAGAGATTTAGTTTTAATAAAAGTTTAGAGAGCGTTATTGATAAACTAAGAAAGACTCTTAGGTTAAATTTTTAGTTGCGTCGCCAGAATAGTAAAAGTTAAAAGCCATAAAAGAAAAATATTTTCCAAAAAATGGGCGATGACATTAAAGTATCTATAATTATACCTGTTTATAGGTATTCTGAAAACCTTAAAAACTTATTATCTACTTTACTTCATGATAAGTATAGTAACAAAGAAATTATAATAGTCGTAGACGAGCCAACTCCTGATTTTTTTAATTTAAACGGGCTTGAAAAATGTAAAGTTATAATCCACGAAAAAAGGGTGGGAAAAGTTCAATCTTTAAACGAAGCATTGAAGGTAGCAAGCGGTGATTATTATTTGTTTTTAGATTCTGACGTGGAAGTTCCAGAAGGCTTTGTCAGTAAAGCTTTAAACGAAGCTATTAGAGCCGGCACGGATGTCATTGATTTCATAAAATTAGGAAAGGGAGCGTCTTTTATAGGAAAAATGGCTTCTATAGACTATGCTCTCTTCAACTTTTTTTATGAAATAAGCTCTAAATTTAATAGAAAAATCTTCGCCCTTGATGGAGCGGCATTTATGATAAAGGCTGAAAGCATGAAAAAGATAGGTGGTTTCGAAAGGTTTTATTCCGAAGATTTGCAGCTAGGTCTGAGGACCTATCTAAACAACATGAGCTATTACCTAACCAACATAAAGATCAGAGTTCTTCAACCTAAAAACCTCAAAGATTGGGCTGATCAAAGGATAAGATGGGGCTATGGTCTAGCTGAATGGGCATTCAACAACATATTAGACATACTTAAGAGTTTGCTTTACTCCCCTTGGTTTTTGCTAGCTGTATTGATTTTCGTAGTTACGCCTTTAACTTCAATGGGACTTTTTTATCTTGTTTCTTCGCCTATAGTTAACGCCTATCTTATGATAAATATGATAAATCCTCTGATTAAGTCATATCCATGGTTATCGAAGTTTCCCAGAATAGATATTATGAGCGGTTTTGATTTTTTGATGGTCTTTTTAGGGACTTTTCTCATAAGCATTGTTTTATATTCCGTGATTGTGCACCGTTACGAAGGTTCGCTTAATCTAAAAGATTTAATTTTATATTATTTCGTTTATCAGCCCATGTTATCAATAGCATATTTGATAGGATTCACATTCTATTTAGCTAAATTAAACCCAACCTTTAACTGGAAGAAAGATTGAGTCCTGTAAAATTTGCCTTTGGAAAACCAGTGACTTTAAGATACCTTTTTGACAGAGAAAACGAGCTTAACGATCTTATGGGTAAACGAGGAAGCTTTGTTTACGGCCCTTTAGGGATAGGAAAAACGTCTTTAATTAAGTCGATCCCTGAATTAGCCGGTTTAAACAGTATTTATTTGAACGGGGAATCCATATCAAGCACGAAATCTCTTGCAAAGGCCTTAAAATCAGCTTTAAGCGCCGCAACTAAAAACCTATCCAACAAAAAAGCCTTCGAAGGGGCTATAATTGAAATCGAAAACTTTATGCAAGGCAAGTCCGATGCCCTTACGTTTATGAAAAATTTTTTTAACGAGCTTTCGTTATCAGCCAATTCAGAAAACTTTATTTTGTTGTTTGACGAATTTTGCAAGCTAAGAAGAATAGGACCAAATTTTTTATATTTATCTAGAGAGCTTTACAGAAAGGTAAAGGAAGGTCATTTGAAAGCTGTGATCGCCTCTTCTGAAATAGGGTGCTCAAAAGAGATCCTAGATAGAAAGGATCTACCTTTAAAGCTTGTTTTTAATCCAATTTACGTAAAGCCCTTTTCTTATGAAATATCTGTAGATTTTTTATCGAAAGGTTTAGAAAGCTACAGCGTTTCTTGCCCAAAAAACAATTTGACCGAAGCCTACTATGTCTCTGAAGGATTTCCTATTTGGCTATCGCTAATCGGAATGAGAATGCTCGAAGGAAAATGCGACCCAAAAGGAATCTATCATGACCCAAGAGCACAGAGCTTTTGGATTAAAGTTCTTTTAAGCCTTTCAAAAAAAGAAAGGTTAATGCTTAGGTATATTTCGAAGTCTTTAGATTTTAAGGAAGCTGGACCTCACAGCAGGAGAACGCTAAAAGCCTTAATAAGAAGGGGTCTAGTAATAGAAAACGAAAAATTAGAGATAGCTGATCCTGTGCTATACTACATGCTTAAAAATGAAATTTTATGATGATTGTTCATAATATATTTATATTGCAATTATTTTTATATACACTCAGTAAAAAATGTATGATCTCTTAAGGGACGATAACATAAGGAGGATATTGGTTGATATAGCTCTTAATAATATGAATGTAAATTTTAAGCTTAACCCAATTACTCAAGAAATAAGCTATTTTGTTGGGGATAACCCTTTAGATAGAAGAACTTTGCAGCTGTTATTAGAAAATAAAATTCTGCGTAAAGCGAAAACAGAAAGCCTAATAGCCTGCCCTTTTGACGGCTCATTAAGCTTAAACGCTGTGCTCTTTTGCCCAATCCACAAACTGCCACTTAAGAAAGTCGAGATTTATGAAGATAAAACCACGGGGGCTATTTTGCAAGGAAAACCGCCTACTGCTTTGGCTGTTAGGAGAGGGTATTACTTAAAATGCGAAAAGGGAGAAACTGTTGTAAACCCAGCGTTCTATTTTAGATGCGTCCAAGGCCACGAATTTACTTTAGAAAGCGCTATAGTAGCGTATGTAGATGTTTATGAGGTAGACCAAGAAAAAGTTGAGCAAATAAGAAAATATTTTGAAACTATCTCTGGACTGAACAAAGTATTAACAGAAAAGCAAGGCTATAAAATTAGCGCTTCAGATAGGAAGATAAGAGGACTTAGCGGAGTAAGCTATGAGTTCGATATAAAAGCTACTAAAGGAGAAGATACTCTGCTAGTTTATTTCTTAAGCGGAGAAAAGATAGAGGAAATGCTGAGCTTACTACCAAAGCTATTTGATATTACACAATCAAACGGAAGCAGGCTAAAGGTACTTTTAATTATAGCCAACGAAAAGATTAGCGAAGATCTGTTGCACATGTTTGATAGATACAACGTAAAAATAATTAAAGGATCAGATCCGAACAAAATAATAAGATCTTTTGAAGAAAACGCGCAATAGCGGTAAAAAGTTTAAAGCTAAAAAGCATCATTATGATGATAGGATTGTCAATAATAGAAAGCTTAGCTAGGTTTTCAACGGCAAGGATAGGCCCGAAGACTTGGATATTTAAGATATTTGGCGATCCATCAGAGTCTTTAAAAAAGTCTTGGCTGTACATAACCCCAGATGAATACTCATCTGTCATGTTTTTGTTCTCGATTCTTTTTTCAGCAGTAATAGCTGACTTGTTTGCCGTGTTATTCCTGTTAAAGAAAGTCCAATGGTTTTTTGTCCCTTTGAGCTTTGTAGTGGTATTTTTCTCGACCAATTTAGGCTTTAGGCTTTATCCTTCTTATTTGGCTTCCGAAATCGGCAACAGCCTAAACTTAAGGCTGCCTTATTTGGTGATAGAAATGGCAGCTCTTTCAGATACAGGTATGCCAGTAGAAAAGATATTTGAAAGCATGCTGGACCTCGAGCCAGATAGAAATACTAAGAAAGTGCTAAGCTTTATCGTTAGAAATTTAAAAGTTTTTGGCATGGATATAACAAAAGCTTTGGATGAAACGATAAAAAGATCTCCCAGCAAGGATTTCGCTGAATTTTTGCTTTCGTTAAGAGGGTCTTTGCTTTCTGGCTCGGAAGTGAGGCATTTTTTGGGCGAATATTCTAAAAAGGTTATGATAGATAAAAAGATAAATTTGAGGTACATGATTGAAAGGTTGAACATCATTGCAGAGGCCTTTACGACGCTTTTTGTAGTTCTTCCTTCTATACTGATCATAATGATATTTTTGTTTTCTATGATAGGTTACAAACCGATTTATACTAATTATCTTATTTTAATAATATACGCCATAATTCCGCTGATGGGGGTGATGTTTATTCTTTTGTTGGAGGTTTTGAGGCCTAAATGAGCCAAATGGCTTCGTCTAAAAACATAACTATTATTGTTGGGATAATAATGGGCACCATAGCCTTATCTTTTATCTTTATAAAGAGGATTCCTATAAGTAGTTATTCATTTGGAGAATTTTTAGGTCTTGCTTTAATACTATATCTGGCTCCTTATGGAGCTTATTCTTACTATGTTGAGAAGCAAAATGAAATTTTAGATAAAGATCTGCTGGATTATCTATCTCAAATAGAAAGTTATGTTAAGTCTGGTAAAAATTTACTTTTTTCCTTAACATTGCCCAAAAACGAAAGAAAGAAACCTCTAAGAAAAAAGTTAGAAAGGCTAGAAAAGATGCTAAACTTAGGCTTTTCTCCGGTTGAGGCTCTTGGATTAATTGTTCAAGAGATGCCAACCCTTTTATCAAAAGAGGCTTTTTCAATACTTCAAAGGTTGGTTATTTATGGGGGAGACGTTGGAAGCGTGCTGGAGTCAGCTAGGGAGCACCTTGGTGACTTGCTTTCTATAGAAGATGAAAAAAAGAGCGTGATGAGAAACTACGGAAGCATAATGTATATTTCTTATTTTATACTTCTTATTATCTTAATATTCTTTATAAAATACTTCTTGTTCAGATTTTCGAGCTCAGCTATCTCTTCTCCCTTTGGCGCATTTGGAAATCCATTACTCATTAAAAACCTGATGCTTCAATTCTTAATAGTTGAAGGTGCTGTATCAGGGATAATAGCTGGTAAGCTGATTTCGGGAAAATCTTCAAGCGGTTTCATTCATTCAGTTGTAATGATAGCTTTAGGGATAATAATTTATTCTGTTTTTATTCCATAATTTTTAATTTTTTTGATTCCCAGATAAACGCTATGCCTCCCTTTAAAGCGTAAACTCTTACGTTCTTAAAAACTTTAAGAAGCGTTTCATTTACATAACTTAATTCTAAATTCATTATGCTTCTTGTTAGCCATTTATATGCAGGATCGTTATACAATCCTCCTAAAAAATTTATAATTTTAAAATACGCTTGAAAAAAAGCTATAAAAAATGGGTTAATCGGTTTTGCCGTATCTAAAAAGATTATCTTCCCTTCATCTTTAAGAATTCTGTTGCATTCTTTAAGAACCTTATCAAAACCCGCTTCTTTAAAGCTTCTTATCGTAAAAGATGACACTATAAAGTCAAATGAGCCATCTCTGAAAGGAAGATCTGTTGCGGTCCCAAGAATTGGGTCTGAGTACTTTAAGAGCTCGCTTTGGTTTTTCAAAATCATCTTTTTAGTTATATCTACTCCGTATAGCAGGTTCTTCGTGCTTTCATACACATTTTTTGAAAGGTATCCGGTTCCAACTCCTATGTCCAATATTTTCATGCCAGTTCTTTTTTCTATTAGCTTGGCAGCGCTTCTTCTCCAATATCTAACTAAAAGGAAGCTAAAAAGGTCGTTAAAAAAATCATAGACGCTTATTATTTCTTCAAACATTCTTTTTATTTTTTGTTCAGGTCTCATTTTCTACACTTAATTTTAATAGTTTGACCTGTGCTTACCTTAAGCTTATCGGCCGCTTTTTGCTTAAATGCAACTATTTCATAAAAACCAGAACTACCTAAAACCAGACAAAGACCTTGACAAGATTCAAAGTTCTTGGCAAAGCTTAACCTATGATTTTTAATGCTATAAGAATTACATTTTAATCTCTCAAAGAGATCTTTTTTAATGTTTGTCACTACATCACCGAACCTATCAACGTGTAATACCTTAGCTTTAAGACCATCTTGAAGGATTTCAGGAGATCCAAATTCAAGCTTAACCTTTAGTTCAGTTTGTTCGCCCAAGAAACTTAAGCTTTCTCCTCTTGATATGTAAGCCGCAGCGGGAGCGAAAATATCCCTGCCGTCAAAAGTCCCGGTTCTATCTTTTAAAATAACCTTATCTGAAGTTATTTTATAAACTTCAATTATTCCGTCTTCTGCAGCTGCAGGATAAAGCACCCCGTTGTCGGGCCCAACGAAAAAATAATTGTTAGTTTTTATAGCTATAGGTTGCCTTTCGCCTCCTACTCCAGGGTCTACGACAACAAGGAAAACCGTGCCTTTTGGAAAGTACTTGTACGAAGCCCAAAGCTGAAAAGAAGCATCTTCTATAGAAAAGGCGCGTGCGGCGGGAACCAAATCGACTATATTTGCGTTTTTGTTTATGGCTAGAATAACTCCTTTCATAACCCCGTTATAATGCTCTTCAACTCCAAAATCGGTTAAAATAGCTATTATGTTGGAACTCACGTTTCTATTGGATGCCTTTGCTGTATTTAATTATTATGCCCTTAGATAGAGTTAAATTTTTAAGCTAACATAATAACATTTAAGAAATGAAGGATTTTCTATCTATAACGGATCTATCTAAAGAGGAAATATATGAAATTTGGAGCATGGCAAAGGCGTTAAAGCAACAACCTTTTAACGATCTTCTTAAGGGAAAGAACATATTGTTGCTCTTTGAAAAGCCGTCGACTAGGACTAGAGTTAGCTTTGAAGTCGGAATAAATCAGATGGGAGGGAGTCCGATATACATGGATGCTTCCACGTCTCAATTATCACGCGGAGAAACTATAGAAGATACTGGACATACTCTTGAAAGATACGTTGACATGATTATAGCAAGAGTTTACAGGCATGAAGATTTGGTAAAGCTTGCTATGAACTTTAACAAACCAGTGATAAACGCGCTTTCAGACTTAGAGCACCCAGCTCAAATTTTGTCCGATTACTTTACTATTAACGAAAAGTTTGGAAAAGTTGAAGGAATTAAAGTTGCATTTATAGGTGATGGCTCTAACAACGTTGCTACTTCTTTAATACTTGGAGCTGCAATTCTGGGAGCAAAGATTTCAGTAGCTTCGCCTCAAAGGTATCAGCCAAAAAAAGCTATAGTATCGTTAGCAGAGGAGATAAGAAAAGGAACAGTATATGTTACAGAAGAACCGGAGGAAGCTGTAAAGGACGCAGACATAATTTATACTGATGTATTCACTAGCATGGGACAGGAAAAAGAAAGAGAGGAAAGGTTGAAGGCGTTTCTTCCAAAGTATCAAGTCAACGAAGAATTATTGTCTAAAGCTCCCGATAGAGCTTTATTTATGCATTGCCTCCCAGCGCATTATGGCGAAGAAGTCACTAAAGAAGTTCTGTATGGACCAAGGTCAATAGTCTTTGACCAAGCAGAAAACAGACTGCATGTCCAGAAAGCATTGATACTAAAGCTCTTCGGAATTAAGTTATAAGAGAATTAGAAACAAACGGTAAATTTATAAAAACCTGCCGTAATATTAGTTTGGGCCTGTAGCTCAGCCAGGCAGAGCGGCTGGCTCTTAACCAGTAGGTCGAGGGTTCGAATCCCTCCAGGCCCGTCATCATTTTATAAAAAGGTAGTAACGTTTATAATTGCTACAGAAAGTGTTAGCTGGTATATGAAATTTAAGGCGTTGCTTTTAGACTTGGATGGAACTTTAATAGATAGCGCGCAAAACCTAATGCTCTCTTGGTCATTAACTCTTTCGGAACAAGGCGTAAACGTTAAGCCAGAGCAAATAAAGCCATACGTAGGGCTTTCCCCTAAAGTTATAATATCTAAATTCATCAACGATCCAAGCGATGAGCTTGTTGAAAGGCTAAAGGAGAGAAGAAAGTACTATTTTGTCAAAAATATAGATAAGGTGAAAATTTATGAGGACGCCCTTGAGCTATTAGTTTTTGCCAAACAGAACGGAATAAAAGCCGCTCTAGCTACAAGTATGGGAAACGACATGTTAGATGAAATAATTAAACACTTTGAGTTAGATAAGTATTTATGCTGTTGGGTTAGCGCTGAAGATGTGAAAAATCCGAAACCAGCACCTGATGTGTTTTTGAAAGCTCTGGAAAAAACAAAAGAGGAAAAAGATAAAGCGTTAGGGGTAGGAGATAGAGAATACGATATTTTAGCGTTGAATTCAGCGAATATAAAGTCAGCTCTTGTTGTGAGGGATGAATATAGCTTTTGTAAGACAGCCAAGCCGGATTATGTAGTTAATAAATTATCTGAATTAATACCTTTAATACAGGCCTAAATTTACGTAGTATTCTTCAACCTTAGCCTTCACGTAGTCTTTTATTTTAGATAGCTCCTTTGGCTTGTAATCCTCAGTTATTAGCCCTAAAGACTTCATCTCTTCCACGTTTTTTTGCAGTTTTGCCAAATCTATCCCAAAAACATCTGAAACCAGACCTTTCATTTCTTCGCTGTATCCTTCTTTTATAACCATTACAGAAGCTGCTAAGGATGATAAATCTTCAACGGTCTCGTCGTTTTGAAACTTTTTTACGAACTCTTCTCTTGTTGCGTCTAAAATAGCTTTAGTTAAGTCAGGAACAATGCAAAAGACCTCACTGTCTTTTCCTGAAATTTCTGTCCTGCCTATATAAGCTAGATAGCTCGCTGTCAATTCATATAAGACATTATAGATCGTTTCAGAAAATGAATCCCCAAACAACAGCGTGTCTGCAAATAGGGCAAGCTTAGGCTGAATCTGGGATAATAATAGCTTCTCGCATGCAGATTTTCCTTTGACGAAGCAAGGCACATGTTGCAGCTTCGTTACAGCTTCTCTTGAAAGTAAACAGCAATTTGGGTATCCGTAAAAAGGGCTAGCATATGAAACAGAAAAGGCCGCAAGGTATGCTGTGGCTGGGTCGTGCCTGTCTAGCCACATGCCCACAACCGATTGCTTTGCTGTAAAAGTCTCTTCTGCTAACTTTTGAGCTATCCCCAAACCTACTGGAGTTAACGAATATAAGTAAAAATACTCATCGTTTGATGGAACAATGTTCACAAGCTGTATCAAATCAAGGTCTTCCGCAACCTTAACGAACTTTTCCCTCACAAACGTGGTTTCGCTTCTTAGCGAAGATTTTTTAACCAGAGTTCTTCCCAAAGAATAGAACTTAACTATCGTATTTTCGAACTGATTTTGAAAGTTACCCATTACCGGCTCCGTCAAGCTTCTAAAAAAGTCTAGGCCGTTGCTTGGTCTTAAATAATCTTTATAATTCTTTTCATAAAAGCCTTTTAAAGGATCCACGTTGCCAATGTTTCTTAAAAATTCCTCTAGATAAGATATATCAATATAAGTTGCGTTATCTTTTTTAAAGTACTTGGGTATACCCCAATATAGCACGTAGTTGTTTTGCTTCTCTTTGCAGTCTCCGCTAATCGATAAAACGTACTCTGAGGCCTTACCTTTAATTTTAAAACCTTCGCAGTTCTCGTTTTTAATTTCGCTTAATTCAAGCCCATAATAACTTGCGAGATCTTTTATGTAATTTTTTGCAACCTGATGCCAAGCGTATTCTTGCATTAAGAACTATAAATTCGCGAACGATTTAAGCCTTTTTACCACATTTATTGAAAAATTTTTATATGCGAAAGACCTTACAAACGGCTAAATTAATTATTAAATAAAGATGAAAAGGATGAAATAATTCTTTTAAAAATTTTATCCTACAATTTTGCCTAAAAATCACATATATGCTCAATTTATTTTTATGAAAATCTTTAAAATGACAATTTTTGTATTTAAATTGTCATGGAATTTGTTAAAACTATTAAGGTCAACAAAGAAAGGATCGGCGTAATTATAGGGAAAGGAGGTTCGCAGAAAAAATTTATTGAAGATTCTTTTAACGTAAAGTTGAAGATTGACAGCGGTTCAAACGAAGTAACCATCATCGCGACCGATCCAAATTCAGATCCATTGACAGCATCTCTTTATGTTGAGGCTTTGGGAAGAGGTTTCTCCCCTGAAAGGGCCTCAGATTTGCTCAAAGAAGGCTATACTATGATGGTTATAAACTTGAGAGACTACGCTAACACAAGAAATTCGCTGATAAGAATAAGGTCGAGGATTATTGGAACAAACGGTTCAGCTAGAAAGAGAATTGAGCAGCTTACAGATACAAAAATATCTGTTTACGGAGATCATGTTGCTATAATAGGTAAGCCAGATGACGTAAGAATAGCAACAGACGCTCTTATAGATCTTATTAAGGGGTTAAAACATGCCACTATATATAATAAGCTCCAAAGAATTAGAACCATGTTGAAAAAGGACAGGCTTAAACTATGGGAGAACGAATCATGATTAAGTTCGAAGAAATCTCGCCGAGCGATTTTTTCTATCAACACAGGGAGCTTGCTGGTTTCAGCAACCCGGCAAGGGCCCTTTATTCGGCTGTAAGAGAGCTCGTTGAAAATTCTTTAGATGCTTGCGACGGCTACGGCATTTTGCCTGAGATATTTGTAAGGTTAACTGTAGCAAACCCAACGCCTTCAGACGTTAAGGAATACGAATTATATATAAGAGACAACGGGATCGGAATCCCTCCTGACAAGTTGCCAAAAGCAATGGGAAAAATATTCTACGGTTCAAAATTTACGCTAAGACAGTCAAGAGGGACTTTTGGAATGGGCGGCACAATGAGCGTTCTATATGGTCAGATAACGACAAACAAACCTCTTAGAATTTGGAGCAGCATAGGAAACGGGGAAGCGCATTACTTTGAGCTAATGATAGATATTGCGAAAAACAAGCCTATAATACTCAAACACCGAAAGGTTGTTTCAGACTGGAGGGGTACGGCCTTAAAGTTAAATCTGATAGGGGATTACACTAGAAGCTATCAGAAAATTCATGATTACTTCAGGAGGCTTGCCCTTTTTACGCCTTATGCGGACATAATTTTTGAAGGCCCGGAAGGCGAAGTTTTGACCTTTAAAAGGGTAATTGACGTAATGCCTCCGCCTCCAAAAGATGTCCTCCCACACCCCAAAGGTGTTGATATAGAGCTCTTGAGAAGGATAGCCAAAAAGACTAAGTCTAAAACGCTCCTAGGAATGCTTACAAGCAGCTTTCAGAGGTTAGGCAAGAGCACAGCCCTTAAACTTATTTCTAAGGCAGGTTTAGATCCAGCTAAAAGGCCAAAAAAGCTTACGATGGAAGATTTTGTGAAGCTTGCTGAAGCTATGAAGAATTTTGATAAGTTTCTTCCCCCAGACCCTTCGTGCCTCTCGCCTCTGGGCGAAGATCTAATAAAAGAGGGTCTAAAAAGGGAGTTAAACCCTCAATTTGTGTCTGCAATAACTAGGAAACCTTCTTCATACGAAGGTTATCCGTTTATAGTTGAGGTTGCTGTAGCATCAGACAGAAATCCGGGCATTAAAATCCTGAGGTATGCCAACAGGATTCCGCTTCTCTACGACGAAAAAAGCGACGTAGTCTGGAAAATACTAAACGAAGAGATAGACTTGAAAAGGTACAAAATAAAAGAAGATGAGCCTCTAATTATCTTGACTCACATTTGTTCAACTAAGGTCCCCTTTAAAACAGTAGGTAAAGAATTCGTTGCTGACATACCTGAAGTAGAAAGGGAATTTAAGCTTGCGCTTCAAAAAGCGCTTAGGGAGTACTCCCTTTATTTAAGCAAAAAAGAAAAAATTGAAACCCAAAAGAAAAAGAAAAGCATTTATGAGCAGTATTTACCTATGATAGCTAAGTTTTCTGCACTCTTAGCTGAAACGAAAGTTCCCGACGTTAAGCCTTTGATAGATTACTTTAAGGTGAATGAAATTGAAACGCAAGGATGAAGCAATAAAGAGACTAACTAGCCTTGGAAAGAATATAGTTGATAGCATAAATAAAAGGTCATTTCCCTACATCGAAATACCAAGCAGGTCTGTCGACAACATAAAATACGACTATAAATTAAAGCAGTATGTATTAGGCGATGAAAAAATAGTCAGAACTACCAAAAACATTAAGCATTTAAGGGCTTTCACGCAACTCGTTTGGATAGCTTATTTCAGCAAAGAGCTATTAAAGAACAATAAAACTTCAACGCTAAGGGATATCTATTATTCAGCCCAGGCATACAGAATTAACTTTGAGTCGCAAGATGAATCAGATGAAATGGTAACTGAACTTGAAAGCATAATAAAAATGCCAAGAGAAGACTTTAACATTTACCCTGAAGAAAGAAGCGCAATCTTTGGGGATCTAACGATCGAGTATACTGTTCCTGGTTATGAAGGCAAGAGGCTAGTGTTAACTACGCATCCTGACGGAGTTATGATTGGCCCTGCGCTGACTACAGCTAATTTTGTAAAAACTTCAGCTGACAAGGTAATAGTCGTAGAAAAAGGAGCTTTGTTTACAAGATTTATAGAAGAAAGGGTGCACGAAAGGTTTAAGGCTATATTGATTGCTACGGCTGGACAAGCTCCAAGAAGCACAAGGTACTTAATTAGAAGGCTTAACAAGGAGTTAGGCTTGCCAGTTTACATTTTTACCGACGCGGATCCATGGGGAATGCACATAGCTATGGTAATAATTTCCGGTTCAGCAAACGCGGCTCACATCACTGATCTGGTGACTCCAGAAGCAAAGTGGGCTGGAGTTTGGGCTACAGACATCGTGCAATATAAGCTTCCAAGCGACCCGCTAACGGACCTTGACATAAAAAGGCTCTATGAGCTAAAAGAAGATCCAAGATATAAAGAAGAAATTTGGAAGAGGGAAATAGATGTATTCTTAAAAATTAAGAAAAAGTCTGAACAAGAAGCTTTTGCAAGGTATGGATTAACTTATATAGTTGATAAGTATTTACCAAATAAACTAAAGGAGATGGAAAATGAGGGTTGAAGAATTAATAGTTAAAATTTTGACTTTGCCCGTAATATTGACTGGCGTATATGTTTTCTTGTTATCTTACCATTATTCAAACTTTGTTATAAGATGGATGTATTACATCATGGCAATAATACTCTGGGCGATTTCTGTTTCCGTGCTAATAGCAAGGATTGAAGTTCCTGTCAAAGAGCAACCCGAAAAGCAGAAGGAACGTCCAAGGAAGTGAAATTTACGATAACAAAACAGTGAAAATGGGCGTTATAGCTATAACAGGTTGCCCAGCCACAGGAAAAACCTTAGTGGGGAAGCTTTTAGCTAAAACTCTTAATGTACCACACATAGATTACGCGGAATACCTCTTAAGCAGAGGCGCAGGAAAAATAGAAGAAGGCGAAATAGTCCTAAACGAAGAGTTAGCTAAAAAAGAACTAAATTTGATAAAAGAAGGAGTACTCACCGGAACTTATATTTTGGACTACATCAATCCTGAAAATGTTTCAGTTGCTTATGTTTTGCGGTGCAACCCTAAAGTGCTGTTTTATAGATACTTAATTAGAGATTACAGCCTAGAAAAAATCAGGGAAAATCTGACCGCAGAATATTTGGATTATTGTTTAAGGATTACTTTAGAAAAGCTCAGTTACGAAAAGGTGAATCAAATAGACGCTACATTAGACCCTCCAGAGATTTTAGCTAACAGAATATATAATTACTACATACACAAAAAATATGTTTTTGAAAGCGTGGATTGGCTATCAACTGTTAGCAGACCTTTTGACCTTTTACTTATGAAGTAGTCTTCTCTAATTTTGACTTAACCCCTTTAACTAGGGCAACCCCTTCTTTTGCTAGCTGCAGAGCTTTCTTAAGAGCCTTGCTGTGGCCGAAAACTCTGATTAAAGGCTCTGTTCCAGAAGCCCTTATCAACAACCAATCGTGCTTCGAATAAAAGGCCTTTATACCATCCTTAACGGTTTTTCTGACATTTATAATGCCGTTCAACTCTTCAATTACTTTATATTTTATCTCATCTGCGCACCTAACTTCTCTCTTTATAACATAAAACCTAGGGATCCTTGTAAGATTTTCCAAAAAGTTATCTAAAGACAAAGCTTTGAGAGCAGAAAAAACAGCATCTCCGTAAAGGAGAACTTTTGGCCATATGTATTTTCCAGACTCTTCGAAGGCAAAAACAGCATTTGCGTGCTTTCTAACGGCATCAACTATTGCAGGAGGCCCTACCTTTGTCCAAACGATTTTCGCTTTGAATCTGCGCGCAACTTCTATTATCGAATCTGAAGAGTTAATTGGCGTAACTACTTTGTCACCGCTCCCATTGAGCTCTAAGCTAGCAAAGTAAGCCCCAACTATATCTCCAAGGATTGGCCTTCCATCAGCGCTCATAAATATAGCTCTATCACCATCAGAATCTGTTGCTATTCCAACATCAAATGCGTTTTCCTTCATAAATAAAGCTGTTTTTCTAAGGTGTTGAGGTATGGGGCTTGGTAACCTAACAGGAAAATCTCCTAAGGGCGTGTAATTGATTATTTTAAAATTTAAACCGAGATCTTCAAAGACAGCCTTTGCGTATCTTCCCATCGCACCGTTAGCAGCGTCGAATAGAAAGCGATAACTTTTTGGCTTTCCTACGTCTCTCTTTATGCTTTTTACATAATCTTCGATCGCTTCATCTATTAATTCGTATTTTCCCAATTTCCTCCAATTTTTTGGCTTATCACTTATCTTATAGTAAATGCTTTCGACCCTTTGAGAGTCTATTATTCCAAGCTCCCCAGTATCTTGCAAAAAGTAAAGAACGCCTGCAATATAGGGTGGCGTGTGGCTTCCAGTTATTGATATTGCTCCTTCAGCTTTGTATTCTTTTATAAATCTAGCTAAAGCGGGTGTCGGGGCAAGCCCTGCGTCAAACACTTCAACTCCTTGACTTAGAAGAGCGTCGATAACGGCGCCTTTTAATAGTTTGGATTGAGGCCTGTCGTCCTGCCCAACGATGACCCTTTTATAATCAGTGTATTTAATATAAGCTAAAGTTAGCTTATATATTAAAGATGGTGTAACGTTTTTGTCAACGTATCCTCTTACGCCAGATGTTCCAAATATCATAAGATGCGACCCCCTGGATGCCTTAGATATCAAATTTTTTTACTGGTTTAATAATTTAATTTTTGTAGATATTAGCTTTTTATTCAAAGCACTTAACGAGCCTTTCATCAGCTACCGTAAAGCAAGGTAAACCTTCTTTTGCGAGCTTTTTAGCGAGCTCCAAGTCTAAAGTAAACACGGGATAACCAGTCTCTCTAGAAAGCTCGATCAAGTCTTCGTCCGCCTTGTTCTTCTTTCCTTTCACAAAATCTATTTTTAACTCTTTAAATTTTCTAACCACCTTTTTTCTTTTAGATAACCTCACCAGCTCAGAATATACAGACTCTGGAGCTATAATTTCTGGATATCCAACTTTATCAATCAACTGTTCAAAAACTGTTGAGGGCTTTTCTAGTAAATATACTATAAAGCTTGTATCAAATATAACTTTCATATTATTGTTCCTGAACCAGCTAGCCTCCATCTGTCCGAAACAAACCTGCTTATGGCCACTCTGTCTCCTTTTAATATCACTGCCGGTTTCTTGAGCTTAATCCTCATAATGTCCTTAGTAACCTCTTCTATTACTCCCTGATTAACCATGGTCCCTATGTTTAACCTAACGTTTTCTCCAGGCTTTATTTTTTCATATCTAACCATTTCCCTCAAGCCTATCACATATTCGAAAAGTTCATACTTGATAACTATTTCATCCACAGGATCTGGGAGATAGCCAACTTTTGCAACGTAGTTCCCGACCATCACGTCGTTCTTTGTAAATATTGGATCTAACTTCGTTCCTATCGCAATTAAACCTCCAGGTAACACTTCTTCCACTTGACCGCTAGAGGTAGCTAAACTGACAATTTCTGTAACAATCGGTTGGTAAGTACCCTTAATAGGTATTCCTGGCTTTATTTCGATCTGGTCTCCAACTTTAAGCTTTCCCTGTTTCAGGCTTCCGCCCAGAACCCCTCCTTTTAGATCTTGAATTTGAGTCCCTGGCTTGTTTATGTCAAAAGACCTTAAAACCTGCATCAGGGGAGGCGCTGTTGGATCCCTCTTGGGCGTAGGGATTTTCTCTTCTATGGCCTGAAGCAGAGCGTCTATGTTAAGCTTTTTCTGCGCTGAAATGGGAATTATTGGAACGTCATTATATCCATATGAAGACAAAAAGTCAACTATCTTGTTATAGTTATTGACCGCTTGATCATAAGTAACTAAGTCTATCTTATTTTGAACTACTACTATGTTTTTGATACCTATCATCTTTAGAGCCTGAAGGTGTTCTCTAGTTTGAGGCTGAGGCACCGGTTCGTTTGCCGCTATGACTAATATAGCGCCGTCCATCAAAGCGGCTCCGCTCAACATTACTGACATTAAACTTTCATGACCAGGAGAATCGATGAAGCTTACCACCCTTAAAAGCTTTGGCTCCCCCTTTTCGCACTTTCCTTCAGTATTGTATTTATCAGGCGCCGGTAGTTCAGGGCATTCAAAAATAGCGGCATCAGCGTAACCTATCTTAATAGTTATACCTCTTTTCAGTTCTTCGCTGTGCATGCTTGTCCATTTGCCTGTTATAGCTTCAACAAGGGTTGTGTTATGTGAAATAATGCCATAAGAAGCCAAAAAGTTGTGGTATTTGGGGACCGAAAGGTCATAAAGATATCCATCGTAATCCTTAATACTTTTTTTAGTTACTGTCTCTCGATCCAGTTTATTCTCATAAACAAAAATTTTGTCCCCTTCTTTAATGTTAATAGCGCTAACCCAACCTTTTTCGTTAAGAAGCTTGTGCCTTGGAGAAACTAGAAGGCTTTTGCCTGTTTCTGTTTCTACGCTAACCATTTTACCAGTATACTTTTGTAAGTAAAGGTATCCGTCAGCCTCAATTACCTTTTTGCTTAGAGCGTCGTAAGATTTTGTTTTATGATTTAATTTTATATATATTTCAGTTTTTATCTTGTTCAGATCTAAGCCTAGTTCTCTTACCAGTTCTCTGCCTGTGTAATAAGCGCCTTCTAAATAAGCCGTATCATCTAAGCTTAAGCACTTACCATGATCAACATGTCCGGCTGTTCCTATGTTAACCTCAGGCTGCTTTGGTATTTTCAACCTTCTATCAATTAATATTAAACGGCTATAAACTTAACTCCAATTAAGATTTCCGTTTTGCCCATAGCTTTTAAATATAGATAACATTTTAAATTGCTAAAGAAGCGGTGTCTCTTATGCAAAAGACTTTGCCGATCAATATATCGATAATAGCTAGCAGAGCTGTCTATAGTATGTATTGGGTTTACTTATCTTCAGCGTACATCTATTATATAGCAGAATATTCTATACCAAAATATTTTGTAGGGTATATTTCATGGGCTTTTATACTTGGGGCTGCTTCAACTCAACTTCCAGCTGCTTATATTGCTTCTAAATGGGGCCCTGATAAAACATACATCTTTGGGCTTGCTTTACTTTCGTTTTCGGGAATAATTTCTGCGATTTCTCCTAGCTTTTTAATTCTTTTAGGGTCAAGGATAATTGCTGGAGCTGGGGCCGGTCTTTTCTTTTCCACCGCCGGTTATTCTATCTTCTATTTAAATCAAAAGAAGGTCGGTTTTTGGATGGGCGTATATAATTCATTCTTTGCTATAGGCGCAATTATCGGCTATCTCTACAGCTTTTTCTACACACCTCAAAACTGGAAAAGCTTAATCATATATAGCTCATTGATAGGCTTAATTTTATCTTTCATAGATTATATTGTTATCAAGCGTTCGCGAGTAAGTATTTTGATAGATAAGAAAAGGCCAGATCTTAGAAAAAACGTAAAACCTATGCTTGCTGCCGTTGCCCTTTCAGGATATTGGGGGACTTTTTATGCTGCTGAGACTCTGCTTCCGTCTTATTACGCGTTATCGAGCGGTTCTGTGATCATAGGGAATGAGCTTACCTTGCTTTTGCTAACCTTTAGTTTTATAGGAGGCTTTTTCACATATTTTTACGATAAGGTTAGCTCTAAAAGGCTGTTTTTGCTCTTTACAGTTATCGCTGGGGGCTTAGGCTTTTTGAGCTTTTATTCAAAATTCTTGGTTTACGTCGGATTATCAATTATTGGTTTCTTTGACGAAATGTCGATTTCTTCCCTTTACGCTCTCTCTATTCAGCTGAGCGGAGAAAAATATTCAGCTATGGCGCTTAGCCTTGTTAATTTTATCAACATGATCTTAGGTATGTGGGTATCAATATTCTTTTCGTATTTTATGATTTACTACAGACAGTTCCTATGGCTCTCTATGTTTTTGATTACAGTTTTTCCTTCTTTAATTCTGATAGACAGTTACTTTGAGCCAAAAAAGTAAATGATAAAAGCATCCACTTCTAATTTTCAGTGAATGAGCTTCAAAGATTTCTATACTACATCTTCACCAAAGATAACAACTGGAGATGAAAAGTCGAAAATTTATGTTCTAGGAGTTCCTTTTGATTTCACAACGTCCTATCGCCCTGGTTCGAGGTTTGGTCCAGGCGCTATAAGACAGGCCTATTGGTATATAGAAATAGTCGATAATAAACTTGGATACAACGCGGAAAAGATACCTATATACGATCTTGGAGATCTTAATACGCCTTCAGATGTCAATTTAACTATTGACGCTCTGAGGAAGGTTTCCTCAGAAATATACTCGGAAAAGAAAGTTCTTGGTCTACTTGGAGGAGAACACCTCATAACTTACGGAAGCCTTGTCGATGCCAAAGATATAAGTTTGATAGTTTTTGACGCTCACTTAGACATGAGGGACGAGCTCTACGGCTTAAGGCTTTCGCACGCTACTTTTTTGAGAAGGCTGATAGAATCTAATAAAAGCATAAAGGTCTACCACGTTGGTTCACACGCATTTGTAGAAGAAGAAATAGAGTTCGCAAAACGCAACGGGGTCACTTTGATTTCAGCCTACGATTTGGAAAAGGGAGACATCGATTTAAAAGAGGTTGTTGGCAAAGATGAGAAGCTTTACGTTTCGCTTGACCTAGATGTTTTGGACCCTTCATGCGCTCCCGGAGTCGCAAACCCAGAGCCTGAGGGGCTAAGTTATCACAAGCTTTTTAATTTAATCAGATCCCTAAAAGGAAGAAAAATAATAGGGTTCGACGTTGTAGAGCTAAACCCGATTCTGGATCCTTCAGGGATAACCTCTATAGCTGCCGCTAAAGCCCTATCTCTTTTTGTCATTCTCGCGAGCATGACCTGAATGCCAGAAGGTTTGCGTAACTTTTTAAGCCCGATAACAACGAGCGCAGGAAGAAAGATAGGAAAATACGTCAAAGATCCAAACGTTATTACTGCTATCGGCTTTGTTTTTGGGGCTTTTAGCGGTCTGTTTGTGTATTATAAAATGCTTTTATTATCGGCTTTGTTTTTGATAATTTCAGGGCTGTTCGATATGCTTGACGGAGCTGTAGCTAGAGCTTTAAACAAAGTTACTAAAAGAGGGGCTTTTATAGATTCAAACCTAGACAGGCTTGTTGAGGCTTCGTTGTACGGAGGGATAATCGCCTCAAACAGTTCTTTGGCAGTCTATTCTTTCTTGGCCTTTGCATTTTCTATGATGGTTAGCTACTCTAGGGCTAGAGTTGAAGGGCTATCTAAAGGAGCTAGACCTAAGTCTATAGAAATAGGCGAAAGGGGCGTTAGGCTAGCTGTAATGATCTTAGCGTTAATTTTAAACAAAGTTTTTTATGGTCTATTGATTGTCATAGCATTAGCTTTAGAAACCTTTCTTGAAAGGTTCATTATATATTATAGATATTTAAGCGAAACAAATTTATCTTAAAATAAAATAAGCTATTCTACTTTTATCCGTATCGTATATATTCTTAAATAATCAGGTTGATTTAATTTTCGAAAAAGTGCACAAAAGATATAACGGTTGAAAAACAATGAGAGTTAAGTTGCTTAAAATTTTGGCGCTTCACGGGAAAGGGTCTAACCCAGCCAAGATAAAATGGTTGACCGAACCTCTGAAAGAGTTCGGTCAAGTAGATGCCCCTAACGTTGAAATGGAAGCAGATGAGTTTCTAAATGAGTTTTTAAATAAAGAATATGATTTAGTTGCAGGACATTCTAGGGGAGGAACCTATGCTTTGTTATACGCGGCCAACAAAGGTGTTCCTGTCATAGCTGTTTCTGCGCCTTCAGATAGAATTTTGCAGCTCAATTACTTATCGAGCTTTAAGCAAGGTACATTTCAAAAAAACGCATATGAGGATTTAAAAAACCTCAGTTATGAATACTTGAAAAGAACTTCACCTATAGCGTATGCAGATAGAATTAAGAAGGCGCTCTTGATTCACGGCACAAAAGACGAAACAGTGCCATTAGAACAGAGCAAAAAAATGTGTGAAGCTATACTTAAAAGCGGCGGTTCATGCAATTTACACGAGCTTGAAATGAAGCACACGCCGCCGGCTTCATTATATAGAACCGTAAACAAAATAATAAAAGATTGGGTGATTAAGAACGTTGAGCTATGAAATCTTAGATAAAGCGCAAAAAGGGGAGCTAGGGGAAGCAAAAGCTATTGCTGCAAAAGTTCTTTTAGCAGTAGCCAGATCAGCTAAGGCTAACGGATTCGTAAAAATAACTTCTGCTCACATATCCGGTATTAACTACTATAATATAGGTGAATCAGGGCTTGAGCTTTTAAGGGATATTTCCAAGGAAGCCAAGTTTGTTGTTCCAACTTCAATAAATCCATGCGGCGCTCCAGTAAATCAGGATGACAGCAAATTCCCTTTGGAAGTAGTTAAAAAGCAAAAAGAGATCTACGAGATTTTTATGAAGATGGGCGCGCTTTCTTCGTGCACGTGCGTGCCTTATGAGGGAAGAAACGTGCCTAAGCCTAACGAGCACGTAAGTTGGGCTGAAAGCTCTGCAGTTGTTTATGGAAACTCCGTTCTCGGAATATACACTAATAAAGAAGGGGGCTTAAGCGCTTTAGCTTCAGCAATACTGGGGTTTACACCAAACTATGGAATGCATCTTGACGAAAACAGGAAGCCGAAAAAAATAGTAAAAGTTAACTTTGAAATAAGAGGTGAAGTCGATTACGGAGCTTTAGGGTATTATATTGGAAGCCTGAAAGAAATCGTAGGGGTAATAGGAATAGAAAAAGCAAAAAAATCAGAATTAAAGGCCCTCTCAGCTTCAATAGGCACATATGGTCCTCAACCGATGTTTGTTTTAAATCCCAATGAAAAAGTAGAAACCATAGATCTTGAAGAAAGACAGCTTAAGGAAATTAAAGCTAAGCTTACTGAAGAAGAAAGTCCGCAAGCTATAGTTTTAGGGTGTCCCTTTCTTTCCGCTGAGGAGCTAAGGGAATTTGTAAGAAAGGTAAACGGTAAGAGATTTTTTGTTCCTATATATCTCTTTGTGGATAAAACAAATTATGAAAGCCTTCGTGATGATGAAAAAGCAGAACTCATAAATTCAAATGCAAAAGTATACTTTGACGTTTGTCCTTCTCTTTCATTCCTGCCTGAAACCTTAGGCTATTCTAGCGTTGTAACTAACAGCTTCAAGCATTATTTTTACACAAAGCATCAGTCAAACGTTCACGTTAAATTAATGGATATAGATGAAATAATTGAAAATTATTCGAAAAAGCAGTAGGCTACTTTTTTAGACTTAGAAGTAAAAAGGTACAAAATCTTAGTTTAAATCACAACCTTCAAAGCTTTGATTGTGATGGGTTGGATCAAAGTGTACACAGGGCCTATGTTCAGCAGAAAAACTGAAGAGCTTCTGATTGAACTAAAGAGGTATGAACTAGGTAAGAAAAAGGTTGTATTGTTTAAGCATTCAATTGATACTAGGTATTCTGATGAATACGTAGTTAGCCATGATGGCAGGAAGATGAGAGCTATAAATGTAACGTCTTCCTCTGAAATCTACGAAATAGCTAAAGATTATGAAGTCGTCGGAA
Organism: uncultured Nitrososphaerales archaeon; assembly: GCA_964343315.1. Classification (GTDB taxonomy): domain Archaea; phylum Thermoproteota; class Nitrososphaeria; order Conexivisphaerales; family UBA164; genus CAYFFZ01. The sequence continues at coordinate 25,326 of CAYFJA010000001.1, read as the reverse complement.
TAGATGAAGCACAATTCTTTGATTTTGGCATAGTAGAGGTAGTTGTTAAATTGGCTGATGAAGGAAAAAGGGTGGTGCTAGCGGGTCTCGATAAAAATTACCTAGGAAAACCTTTTGGCCCTATGCCTTATCTTCTGGCAGTTGCGGACGAGGTTGTTAAGCTAACAGCTATCTGCTCAGTCTGCGGTGAGCCTGCAACCTTTACCATAAGAAAGACTAGCGAAAAAGACGAAATTTTGATAGGAGGATATGAATCTTATGAACCAAGGTGCAGGCTTCACAAAAATTATTAAATACAATAAGTTTAAG
>CAYFJA010000001.1:21050-24917 GCA_964343315.1 uncultured Nitrososphaerales archaeon | reverse complement strand
TCTTATGAACCAAGGTGCAGGCTTCACAAAAATTATTAAATACAATAAGTTTAAGGTTTAAGATTTAAATACCCATTAACTGTAAATTATAACATGGGAAAGCCAAAAATCCCAATATCTGTTCCTGAACTGAAGTTTTCAATAGAAGACATAGAAGATTATCTAAGCGCTCCTCCAAACCCCAGGTTTCAAGTTCCATATACGCCTAAGCTGTGGAAAACCAAAGAAGGGGACACAGTAGTTGTGAGAGAGGCAAAAAAGGAAGAAGCTGAAGTAATGCTACAAACCCTAAAACAACTTATAGACCATAAGTACGATAAGGACTTTTACCACCTTGTAGGGGTTAGAACATATTCAGAGATACTGGCTTGGGCTCAGAACAGGATCAAAGATTCGTACGTAATAGTTGTCACTTCAGAAACAGGTGAACTTTTAGCTATAGTTAACCACAGGTTCATGGATGAAAACGTGGCCATCAGCTTACACACCATAACCTTTAGGAGGAAGTCAAACTTGGGAATAATGGCTTATGCTTCAAAAATAGAGCACGCGTTTGACTTTGTAGGCGTGAACGAGTGGTGGGCCACGTTTGAAAGCCCGTTCGGATTCAGAATGGGATTTAGATTCGTTCATCAGACAAAGCCATGGCCCCAATATCAGCACGAGCTAGGAGGAAGCAGAGTATACTATTTAACTAGAGATATGTGGGAAGCGGTAGTTAAGCCAAAGCTTAAGGAAAGAGACTGGTTTGGAACAAGACCAGTCCCAGAAGAAATTCTACAAAAAACATATCCATTAAAACCTCCAGAAAAACTAGAAATAGAGCTTTAAATATATCCCAAACTCTTAGCGAGCAGAATTAAGCTTATTGTTTTTGCGTCTATAATTTTTCCTTCCTTTATCATCTTTATGGCTTCATCTGCAGAATGTGTTTCTGTTTCAATTATTTCATCTTTTTCAAGCTTTGCCTCAGTCTTTTTAGAAACCCTAGCTACGTAAAGGTAAATTTTTTCATCAACATATCCAGGACTCATCAATATATAAGTAATGTAGCTGAGCGTATCTGCTTGATATCCGGTTTCTTCTAAAAGCTCTCTTTTTGCGCAGACTTCTGGGGGCTCATTTTCCTCTAAAGTTCCCGCAGGAACTTCATACAAAAAATCGTTTACTGAATACCTGAACTGCTTTTCTAGAATTATATCTCCGTTGTTAAGTATTGGCAAGACGGCCACAGCCCCCTTATGTCTAACAACCTCAATTTCAGCGATGCCTTTTGAAGTAGCAAATTTTTCTCTGTAAACCGAAAAAACTTTTCCTCTATAAACAATCTCGGAACTGATTACCTTGGGTTTTTCCATGCTTACCTTTAATTGTGTAAATTATAAAACTATTTAGCCATAAATCAATTAAATGATTTTTTAAAGGCTCGCCCCTTTATAGATTTTTATGTCTAAAAATTAGGCTATGTCAAAAAGACTTCTACGTACTTTTTCCCCTTATCTGTAAGTTCATATACTTTGCTCGTTCTCCCGTTTTTTGTAGTCGTTTTAGATTTTATAAAACCTTCGGCCTCAAGCTTTTTTAAAGCGACATAAACATCTGGGAGAGTCTTTTCTACGCCCAATTCCTTTAATTTTTTCCATATTTCATAGCCATAGCTTGGAGATACGTAAAGAATGTGCAATATTGATTTTTTAGTGTCGTTAACGCTTTCTAAGGCTTTCTTTTCTTTGATCCCCAAAAGCGTTCCAATTGAAATAGGATCTTTAAGCCCGCTTCCTGTGAGAACGTAGACTACATTTGAATTTTTGGGTATTAAGTTCCAATCTACAGCCTTTATAAGCCCTGCCAATGCCACAGCTGCGGAAGGTTCAGCGAACATTCCCTCCGCTCTAGCCAAAAGCTTTTCAGCGTCAATTATCTCGTCATCGTCAACCTTTATTTTAAACCCGTTAGTAACGTTTATAGAAAAGTTTGCTAAGTCAGAATGTAAGCCCTCAACAGCTAAATCGTCAGCTATTTCGCTCTTCGAAGTTAAATACACGCCAACCAGCGAAGGAATCCTTATCTTTAATATTTCAGACATATCTTGAAACCCAGCGTACAACATAGAAATGCCCCCACCTTCTCCTACGCTTATGAAAACATAATCAATTTTTTCCTTTTGCTTTTCAATGATTTCATATGATAGCGTCTTCATCCCCGTCAGAAAATAAGAATCAGACTCACCAGTAATATAGTAGTTTTCTGGGAAATTTTCAGGAGGCTTACCCTTAATAGCCCTAGCGCCGTAAGCAAGGGTTTGATAAAGCTTTCCTAGGCTCCTTGCTTCATCATAGTATAAAATGCAACCAAGACCTGCCCTTACTGAATAAGCTGCAACAGAAGCAGATATGTTACCTAACGATTTGCATATTATTTGCTGTTTGCCTGAAGAAGCCGCATAGCTTAAAGCAACAGCCGACCCCCTGTCTAAGTAAGAACCCGTAGGGTTGACGGACTCGTTCTTTATAAATAAATTAATCCCTAACAATTTGCTGAGCCTTTCTGCCTTAAGCATGGGCGTCATGCCTTCACCCAAACTTACCTTAATCTTAAATGAAGGCAAAAGAGGGGCATACCTCCAAACACCTTCTCCACCTAGATCAACTATATTAGATGCGTTCATTTCGGAAAAATTGTCAGGTAAATAGGCTGTTAAAGAGCCACATATTTCGCACTTTCCCGGATCTCTTTGCTTGTGCCCACATTTATAGCATTTGAACATTGCTTAGTAATTAAATCAACTTAAATATATAAATTAATTTTTAGTCATTTTTTATTAAAGATACGCTTATAAGTAGTATTTGAAAATTATCATATATGAACAGGTTAGAGTTAGCAAGATACATAGACCATACACAGCTAAACCCTTTCGCAACTGAAAAAGATATAGAAAAGCTCGTCGAAGAAGCAAAGAAATACAAGTTTTACTCGGTTGTCGTTAATCCGTACTACGTGAAGCTTGCAAAAGAATTGACGAAAGGAACTGATATAAAAGTTGTAAGCGTCGTCGGATTTCCTTTTGGGACCACGTACAAAGAAGTTAAAGCCTATGAAACCGAATTAGTCATCAAGGATGGCGCAGATGAAATTGACATGGTAATGAACATATCTGCGGCTAAATCTGGAAGGTGGGATGTTGTCAAGGAGGACATTAAGGCAGTTAACGATGTAGTTAAGAGGTATGGAAAGGTTTTAAAAGTGATACTTGAGACTGGATACCTTACCGATGAAGAAAAAATAAAGGCTTGCGAAGTAGCTGTGGAAGCTGGGGCTGACTTTGTAAAGACCAGCACTGGATTTGGAAAGGGTGGTGCAACCGTTCACGACGTCGAGCTAATGTATAAAGCGGTAAAGGGCAGAGCACAAGTTAAGGCTGCAGGCGGCATACACGATGCAAACACAGCGTTGGCGATGATTAAAGCTGGCGCAACAAGAATTGGAGCTAGTCACAGCGTTGATATCATAGAAAGCTTAAAAGAATGATGATATTCGTAAAAACCTTAATTTTTTATTGATTTTTGTTTAAAAAATAAATTTTATATTTAGATAGTTTTGGAGTGCAAAAGACCATAGTCATAAAAATTGGAACGTCGGTTTTATCGAATAATGGAAAGCTAGACAGAAATTTACTGGAAAGATTAGTTGACGCTGTATCAGTGGCCAACAGAGAATTAAAGTATCCGACCGTTGTTGTGACGAGCGGAGCAATATTAACAGGGATCGAGGCTTTGGGGTGGAGCAAAAAACCTAGCTCATTGAGCTTAAGGGAAAAACAGGTTGCTGCAGCCGTTGGTCAACCGCTTTTAATGAAGGAATACGTCG
>CAYFJA010000001.1:0-20950 GCA_964343315.1 uncultured Nitrososphaerales archaeon | reverse complement strand
GAAAAACAGGTTGCTGCAGCCGTTGGTCAACCGCTTTTAATGAAGGAATACGTCGAATTGTTTTTAAAGAAGAATATTATGGTAGCTCAAATTTTAGTAACCGAAGAAGATTTTTCTATAAAAACTTGTTTTAACAACTTTATTAGAACTGTAAAGGCGCTTTTGCAGAGCAACATTATACCTATAATTAACGAAAACGATGCTATTTCAGTTAGAGAATTGGTGAATGTGCTTAACGTAGACAGTCAAATAAGGTTCGGTGACAACGACAGGCTTTCCGCCATAATATCTTCAAACATAAGGGCATCAAGATTAATAATACTCACTGACGTTGATGGCGTGTTTGACCTAAAAGGAAAATTAATCAAAGAGATTAGAATTAGTGAAATCGAGGAATTATTAAAAAAGCTAAAGGGCGGAAATGAATACGGAAGGGGAGGTATAAAGTCTAAGCTTGAAGCCGCTCTTTTGGCTGCATCAAAAGGGGTTAAAGTAAATATAATAAACGGAAAAAGGCCTGAAAATCTGTTAGAGCTTTTGAGCGGTCAAAACATAGGAACGTTGATTTGGTAGTTTAAAGCCGAAAAGTTTTAAATATCAAAAAATAACCCCTATAACGAGAGAAAATGAGCATATATGATTTACACGGAAAAGACCTAATATCAACCCAAGATTGGTCAAGGGAAGAACTGGAATTCACGATAGAATTCGCAAAGGACATCAAGAGATGGAAGTATGCTGGCTATGTGCCTGAGCTTTTTAAGAACAGGACATTCTTCATGCTGTTCTACAACACTAGCACTAGGACTAGAGCTTCTTTTGAAGCCGCAGCTACGCTGTTGGGAGGACACGCTCAGTTCATCGACTTTAAGACTACAAGAGGATCTGAGGGTGAATCTATAGCTGACATAGCCCATATGTACGAAAGGCTAGGACACGCGCTAGGAGTTAGGATCCTAGAAGACGCTGTTGACTATGTCTATGGGGCCGGTGATAAAGTAATAAGGGAATACGCTGAACACGCCAAAATTCCAGTCATAAACATGGCTGATGACATGTTCCATCCAACGCAAGCTATAGCTGACATGATGACTATAGATGAGAAGTTCTTTGGGAAATATGAAAAGAAAAAGTACGTCATAATGTGGGCCTATAGCACCCACAACAGAAGCTGGGGAAGCGTGCAAGACGAAATGCTAATAGCAACTAAGTTCGGCATGGACGTTGTTCTCGCATACCCACCAGGATTTGATTTAGACGAAAATTTAGTGAAAGCAGCTAAGCAGAACGCAGAAGACAGCGGTGGATCATTAGAAATTTCTCACGACTATAAATCTGCGCTTGAAGGCGCTCACGTCGTTTTCCCGAGAAGCTGGGTGAGCCATGAGGCAACAATGGTTGGGCTAAACAGGTTTGGGAAGGACAGAGAAATTGAGATTCACAATAAATACAAGGACTGGAAGCTCACAAAAGAGCTTGTAGACATAATGGATAAAAAAGCAATAGTTACTCACGTGCTTCCTGTCTTCAGGGGAGAAGAGGCCGACAACGACGTCATGGATGGACCGCACAGCGTCATACTTGACCAGGCTGAGAACTTACTATATGTAAGGGCTGCAGTATTAGCTCTCCTGGCAGGAAACGTTTATTAAATCAAACTTTTATTTTTCTTTGTATTTTTTATCTTTATGCTAAAAAGATTTTTTATAATAAACATAGGAACCGAACTTTTAATAGGAAGAACGATCAACGGCAACCTTCAGTGGCTAGGCTATAAAATATACACAAACGGTGGACAAATATTGGGGGCAATGGTCGTTCACGATAAGTACGAGGAAATATCGAAGGCCTTAAATTACGCCTGCTCAACTGAGGCGGAAGCTGTAATAACAACAGGCGGTTTAGGACCAACGTATGACGATATAACGATGGAAGCGGTAGCAAAGTGGCTAAACAGGGAACTCTATTTAAACGAAGATGCATTAAGCTTTATGAGAAGGCTTAGACCGCCTCAAACTGAAGAATCAAAAAAAGCTTATGAAAAGATGGCCAAGTTGCCCGAAGGTTCGATCCCTCTGTTCAATTACGTAGGTGTTGCACCAGGAGCATTGATTTACTGTGAGGATAAAAGGATCTATGTTTTACCTGGCGTCCCAAGAGAAATGAAGGACATTTTTGAAAGATATATTGAACCATATATTGGAGAAAGAACAGGTAAAGGCATCGTAATGATTATTGAAGGATTGTATGAAGCTCAGCTTTCACCAATGATCACTTCTTTAAGCAAATCATATCCTACTGTTTACGTAAAATCACACCCTTCAATAAGTATGGGAAAGTCAGTTGTAAGGATCGAAGCTTGGACTCAGGACCGATCAGTAGATTTAATTAAAATATATGATGCTGTCGAAAAATTTGTTAAAGAGAAAGGCGGAACAATAAAGCTAAAAGAGCCTAGCGAAGAATAAACAGCCCTTGGGCCTTTATTCCCAGCCTTTCAGCTTTTTTGTTTTCTTCATCTAAATTTCTTAAATCGTCTGGTAGAAGCTCAGGCACTGAATCTAATATTGGGAACCATCTTCCACATTTTTCACAAAATAGGTAGCCTTCTTCAATATTTATATTAAGGCAATCTGAGCATGGTGCTTCTTTAATGTCTTTAACGTATTTTCCGTAAAGCCCGCAGTAAAGCTCACACTTAGGCTTTTCAAAGCTCTTAAGCTCCACCCTTTTTTCCTTAACGACAACCAGCTTTAGCGGAAAATTTTTACACTCTGGGCAAGCAAGGATGTCCATCAGCCTGTAGCGCATAAGCTAAGATTCTTTTTCTTTTTTAAAAGCTTTAATATACCAAAATCAAATGAGATACGATTTAATATGCAGAGGGAAAACACGATAGCCGTTTACGGTCTAGGAAGGGTAGGAGCAGCCGTGGCAACAGCTTTTTTAAGGCACGGCTTTGAAGTTATAGGAGTAGACGTCGATGAAGAAAAGGTCAGAAAGATAAAGGAGAAACAAAGAGTATTTAACCTAGAGCCATTAGTTGATGATACGTTCATAAACTCGTTAGAAAACGGAAAATTTTACCCAACTTCTGACGGAGTTGAAGCGAGCAAAAATTCAAGGTATAAAATTGTTACAGTTCCTGTGCCATTGGTCCTTAAAACCCCTGAGTTCACTAACATAAAACAAGTTGGAGAATCGATAGGGAGCGGCCTGCAAAAAGGCGACGTTGTAATTCTTGAGTCGAGCGTTCCTCCCGGGACAACTAGGCAGGTGTTGGGAAAAGCTATAACTGAAATTTCAGGGCTTAAACCAGAAACGGACTTTTATCTAGGTTACAGCCCAGAAAGAATATATGAGGGAAGAGCTGTTTATGACATTGAAGAAAATTATCCTAAGGTTGTTTCAGGTTATGGTCCAAAAAGCTTGGAAGAAATTTCTAGCCTTTACTTAAAGGTTGCCAAAAAAGGCGTAATAAAAATGTCAAGCATAGAAGCAGCTGAGCTAGAAAAGCTTGTTGAAGGCGTGTACAGAGATGTAAATATAGCCTTGGCCAACGAGCTGGCCCTTCTAGCCCAGAAGCTTAACGTTGATTTCTGGGAGGTGAGAAACGCTGCTAATTCTCAGCCGTACTCAAACATACATAAGCCTGGAGCAGGAGTTGGCGGGAACTGCATCCCAGTTTATCCTTATTACATGCTGTACGTAGCAAACAAAGTTGGTTACCACTTCAGGCTTATAGAAGCTGCTAGATACATAAACGAAAGGATGCCTGCAATAGTAGTCAGCAATTTTGTGGAGCTTTTTATTCTCAACAAAAGGTCTTTGAGAAACGTAGCAATATTAGGCTTGGCTTTTAGAGGGGATACAGATGATGATAGGCTTTCACCTGCTTATGAAATAATCGACAGGCTGAAGGCGCTAAACGTAAATGTGAAAGTGCATGATCCTTACGTTAAAAAACCTTCAAGGCAAGACGTGCAGGTTTCTGATGACCTATCTTTTGTTCTAAGTAAGGTCGACGGAGTAATCATAGTAACGGATCATACTGTATATAAAGATTTAGACTATTCAAAAATATCTCAGCTGGCTGGGTGTGAGCCTATAGTATACGATGCTAGAGGGATACTTTATGGCAAACCAAAAATATACGTTTTAGGAACCGGTTATAAGGGCCCGTAGCTCAGCCAGGATAGAGCGTCGGCCTGCGAAGCCGGAGGTCGCGGGTTCAAATCCCGCCGGGCCCGTGATTTTTAAAATGTACGAATTTGCAGTTATAGGCGCAGGGATATCAGGATTAAGTGTAGCACACGAGCTCAAAAAAAGAGGCGTTGACTTCGTTATCTTGGAAGGAGAGAAGATTGGCGGAAAAATTTTAACTGAGCGGATAAGCGGAAAGCTTGTAGATTTGGGTCCCGAGGAAATTGTCGGCTCGCCCGCGTTTTATAACTTAATAAGAGAACTTAATTTGCAGGAAGATTTGGTTAAGCCGAAAACCACAAAGTTTGCTATAGTGAGAGATGGAAAGATTTATTCAGTTCCAAGCGGAGTTGCCGGAGGCATAGTTAAGATAAATTACGAGCTTCTTTCAGCTTTATTTTCTGGCCTTTTAAGCTGGAGGACGTTAGCGAGGGTCTTGTTAGAACCTTTTTCAAAAGTAAAAGGTGAAGATCTTTCTGTAAACGATTTGTTTACGAAGCTTTATGGGAAAAGCTTTGTGAACGAGTTTTTTAAACCTCTAGCAGGAGGAATTTATGGCGGAGACCTAAAAGTGATGAGCTCTCAGATTTACTTTCCTTATGTAATAAGTATAAAAGCAAAAGGAGAGAGCTTGTTGCTATCTTTTTTAAGGAAAAAAGTGTACTTTGAGCTTTTTAGCTTCAAGAAAGGTTTGTATCAGCTAGTTGAAAAGCTAAAGGCTGAAATTGAGCAAAACCTAGAAGAAAAGGTTGTAAGAAGCGTTTCTTACGAAGGAGAATACTATTCAATAATAACCGAAAAAGATGAGCTTAAGGCTAAAAAAGTGTTTATTACTGCATCCCCTTATTCTTTTCCGAGGCTAATCAATTTACCTGACCCATCAAAAGATGCTAAAAGATACATCAAGAACAGCAAGGTTGCTGTCGCATTAGCTGCATCTGAAGATTTTGAAGAATATCACATTTATTCAGGAGCCCTAACGTATCCTGAAGTTTATGGAATAAGTGGGGTTACTTTTTACGACAATAAATGGCCCATAAATGAGCTTAAACCTCCATTTATATTAAAAATCTTTTTGCCTTTTGAATACAGCTACAGCGAAAAGCTAGCGCAAAAGGCCTTAAACGTATTAGAAACGATCTTTAAAATCAAAAAACTTGAGTTAATCGACCATAAGGTTTGGCACGAAGCTCTTCCCGTTTATACTTTGGGAGCATCAAGCTTTATAGAAAGCTTAAGATTTTATGAAAATAAGGGGCTATATTTTACGGGAGCTTTCAGCGGGTCTACTGGCATAACCTCTTCTTACTTATCTGCGGTTAGAACGGTCCAAAGGGCCTTAGGAGCAAACCGGCGTTAAAATACATTATAAGGTTAAAACGCAAGCAGGATCTTGGGCTAATGGATCTCTGAAATAAAAGTAAGCCCTTGACCTGCTTCCCCCGCAATTAAATCTGTATTCACAAGAACCGCATTTCCCTTTAAGCTCCCTTTTTCTGAATTTATTTAGTAGCTCGCTTTCTTTATAAATTTTAACCAAGCTATCTTTTCTGACGTTCCCTAAAGGGACATTAAGAAGCCCGCTTGGATAAATTGTTCCATCGTAGCCGATAAACAAAACTCCGTCTCCGTCTAAAGTTCCAAATTCCTTTAACGTGGTTTGGCCAGTTGGCTTTAAGCCTTCTAAGGAAGAATTAAGATAATTGTAAAGCGATGAATCTTTTGCTCTGTTTATACCTTTAATTCTTTCTAACAGTATTCTTCTTATAAACGGGCATTCTACGGTTCTTATAGTTAGTCCATAATAGGAGGCGTCATAAAGGAAGTTGCAAACAGCCTCGTACTCCTGCGGAGTTAAGTCTAGGTTTACGTAAGCCCTTCCTATGGGAACTACAAAAAACACCTCCCATGTATCTACCCCTATTTTTTTGATGAGTTTGAATATTTCTCCAACGTCTTCCTTGTTAACGGACATTACAGTAGTGTTTATCTGAACTTGAATCCCTGATCTTTGGAAAAGACTTATCGCATCTAAAGTTTTATAAAAATGCCCCGACTCGCCTCTAATAAAATCGTGAACTTTTGGGCTAGATCCATCTAAGCTTATCGAGACATATTTTACTCCAGCATTTTTGATTGCTCTGACGGTTTCTTCATTTATCCTGTTTGAGACTGTTGGCGCTAAGGCCGGAATTAATCCAAGATCCTTCGCGTGGCTTATTAACTCATAAATATCATCTCTGATAAGAGGGTTTCCTCCCGTAAATACAACTACTGGTTTTCTTTCAAAACTAGCTAACTCCTCTAAAAGCTTTTTAGCTTCTTTTGTGTTAAGCTCGTTAGGGTTTCTTTCCCATATAGAAGAAGCTCTGCAATGAAGGCACTTCAGCTCGCAAGCTTGCGTTGTTTCCCAGAAAGTTATTACCGGGAACCTATCAAAGGTCAACGTTCAAAGTTTTTTAAATACACCTAAAGCTTTTTCGCAAATTTATTTGATTGACCCCTTTTTGTCCCTTAAGAGCAACGGTTCTGCTTGCATCTTGCTGTACTTTCGTTTCTGATGGCCTCCCCGCCGTGAAAGGCGAATGTTCATAAGTTTTATGTGAGAGCTATTGCGTTACAAAAATTGCTCCAAATATATTTAAAACTACTTTCCTTCACTGAAAGCAAATTTGCCGCGCGTTCAAACAACTGTTAATTATAAGTAAAGCAAATAAGCTTTTAATAAAATATTTTGCTCGTGATAGCTTTACCTGGGGAAAAGTTGGGAGTGATAGAAGCGTTTGAGCCAATAGGTGAATACAAAATAGTTGATGGAAATATAATAGCCACCAAGCTATCTAAAGTTATGATAGACAAAAAGTTGAAGATTATAAAGATTGAACCTATAAAGCCAGGAGTAGCTAAAGAAGGCGATGTTCTCTTAGGGAGGGTTGAATACATCCAGAGACCCTTTGCTTTTGTTACGCTTTATTCTTCGCTTAACCCAGGGCTTGCCACAGATTTAAAAGGTCTTCTATACGTAAACCCTGAGCTCGAGCTGCCTCCTGTTTTAGAAGGATCTTTAATAAGAACTAAAGTCGCTAAGATCAGCGCAGGCACAATTATGCTTTCGATAGATGGTCAAAACCTTGGAGCTGTTGAAGCATATTGCAACTTTTGCGGGGGACCGCTTGTTAAAAGGGATAAAAACACAGCTAAATGCTTGTGGTGCGGAAGGATATTAAAAATTAAGCTAGCTCCTGACTTTAAAGGTAAAGCTTTGGAACCACGCTTAGTTTTAGAGTAATTATCTTTACATTTTATAGAAAGATTCTAGCAATCTTGTGAAGGTCTTGAGCTTGAAGCCTAGCTTTTAATTTGTATAACTATTTTGTAAGATACGTTTATTAAAAGTGAATTAAAAAACATATTGAATGAGCAACGATCAGGAAGACAAAAGCTTGATTCTTAAATTTCTTTCAGAAGTAAAGGACCCAGTGATAAACAAAGACATAGTTTCTTTGGGTTTTATTAAAGACCTTCAGGTTGAAGGGAAGCAGGTTAAGTTTACCCTTTCCCTGACATCGCCGGCATGCCCACATAAAGATGAGATAGTGAGCGAAATAATGAAGCGTTTGGAAGGTTATTCTGTAACGATAAACTATGCTTATAATGTGCTGAGTGGTTCGATCGTAAGAAAGACTGGGACTCAAAAGGTTAAAAACATAATTGCCATTGGCAGCGGGAAGGGTGGAGTTGGCAAATCTACGGTAGCAATTCTTTTGGCATACGCACTAAAAAGGATAGGAGCTAAGGTTGGAATCGTAGACCTAGACTTTTATGGCGCAACGATACCGACTATGCTTGGATCGAGCTTTGAACAAAAATTTACCCCCGACGGGCTACTTCTACCTGCAGAACACGAAGGCATTAAAGTAATCTCCTTAGCTTACTTTATACCTCAAGATGCAAGCGTTATATGGAGAGGACCGATTCTCAGCAAGGCTGTTCACGACTTTATGGATAAGGTTTACTGGGGAGAGCTCGACTACTTGCTGGCCGATTTGCCTCCTGGCACAGGAGACGTCCCAATTACTTTAGGTCAAGACAGGTTGATAAACGCAGGGATAATCGTTTCGACGCCGCAGCCAGCCGCTGTGAACGTTGCACTGAAGCTTGCAGACACGTTTAAAAAGCTGAACGTGCCCGTGATAGGAGGTATAGAAAACATGAGTTACTTTATTTGTCCCAATAGCAAGGAAAGGGTTGAACTTTTTGGGAGCAGATATTATCAGGAGAAACTCAACGAATTAGGAATACCGTTTTTAGGGTCTTTACCGTTTGTACCTCAGTTGAGGGAGTTAGAAGACAAAGGGGTAAAGGAAGAAAACATATCTTATATAATTGAGGACATTGTTCCAATAGTAAAAGACCTAACGTGTAAAATAAGCGCCCTAAACTCTCAGATAAAGGAAAGGCCGTTCTTCTTAAACGTACCGAAAAGAAAATAAAAAACTAACCAAATAAGAAATTAGCGATGATGATTCAGAGTTAATATGATCTTTATGAAATAAAGGCATTTGTCTGAGCTACCTTGATTAAGAACTCGTTTTTAAAACAGCGCGATAAAAATGCTAATTTTAACCGTAAATTTAGTGAAATAGCTATAATACCTAAACATCTATTCAAAAATATATTTAGCCCCTAAATCCTAAAATATTGATAAAGCTCGGTGAAAGGTATGAAAAAGGTCCACCTCCCAAAAGGGCTTCTTGAGCTTTATTTACTAAGCATTCTTAACTCCTATCCAGCAAAGGGCATTGAGATTATTGAAAGCGTAAAAAAGAACACAGATGGAGGATGGGTGCCAAGCGCCGGCTCCATCTATCCTTTGCTTAAAAAGCTTGAAAGCCAGGGTTTTATATATAAGGTGAGCAGCGATAATAGATATGTGATAACCGAAAAGGGTAAAGAAAGAATACAAGAATTAAAAGAAGAGGCTTTAGAAATACAGAAGATCATTGAAAAGATATTAAATAGCCTCAGCTAGTCCTCAGCAGGACTCTTGAAACATAGTTTCTTATTATGTAAAAGGCCAAAATCCAAATTCCTAATATTATAAGTCCTAATAGGTCCCTGATAACCTCTATTTGTATGCCCTTCAACCCAACTGTAAGCATTAAAGCTTCTTTCATACCAAATAAACTAAACAGCAAAAGGACCCACGCGCCTAACAAAGTTAATGAAAGCAAAGCAAACGGCTTCATAGGTAAAACACCACCAGCGTTATGATACTAAGCGCGCTCGCTAAACATTCAAGCCCAAAAATCTCATATACGAGTTGCTTTTCTGTTTTTGGTTCTCTAGAAGCAAGCAACCTAGCAAGGGTAACGGGAGCCCCTTTATCTTTGCTTGCAATCATCCTATAATCATCTAACACAATCAATGGCCTTGCAAGCTCCGAATGCTCCTTAAACCCTTTGATAGAGGATAATATAAAAAAGCCGTTAAATATCAGGGGCAAAGTGGATATTATCCCAAGGATTTCTGCGCGAGATATTATCATTAATCCAATTATTTCAGCTCCCATAAGCAAAGACCCGCTATCTCCTGGAAAAATTTTAGAGGGATACTTGTGCCTCATATAAAATGCTATTAAAGAAGCCTCCACCGCTATCCCAACGTAAATTGCAGTAGTATTTCCTTTAATTAAATCGTACAATATAATTGGAAGTATCGCTATTGCTGTTGTGCCGGTAACGACTCCGTTGAAAATGTCTATCATGTTGGCCGCGTTGGTATATATCGGATAGCCTACCAAAATTAGCAAAGGATATAATATTTTAATAGTAACCCTGCCTACAAACGGTAAATAAGGCATTGGAAAGTACGCATGAAACAGAATTATCGGTATCGAAGCCAATAGCCCTAGCAAAGGCTTTTCAATCCCCCCAAACTTTTTGATGTCGTCGGCTAAGCCTATTATAAAAGCTATAACTATTGATGACGCGAAGGCAAAAGCATAAAGATTTCTTATAAACATCAAAAAAAGTAAGGAGCCAGCGAGTAATGCGGGGCCTCCTGGCCTAGGAACATAAGGTTTATCCTTCTTATGAGCGTCCACGGTTAATAGATTTAATTTTCTTAAGTATTTCTCCAACAACAAGGTTAAGCTTATCGTTATGAAAAAAGATAAAGCGAACTCACTGATTAGAGCCCAAAAATTCATCTTTTCCTCCCATCAGCTTATATTTATTTGAATTTAAAAAATCTATTGTCCTGCATACTTGGCAGATTTCTCCCTTTGAAGGCCATCCGCATTTTTTGCAGAACTGTCCTTCAACTTTTATTCTTTCAGAATATAGCTGCATAAACGTGCTCAGGAGCTGGTACTTTATTCCCGGGTGTTTTTCCTCTAATTTGTTCAGAAATTCTCTGATTTCAGACCTTATCCCTTGAGCCATATACGGACAAACAACCGTTTGGAAGTCGAATCCCTTAAGCATCGCAAACATTGCCAGCTCTTTTTCATATATTCTGAAAAAAGGATGGACCTTTCTGATTCCAAAAGCCTCGGACTTTTCAACCGCCGGGTTAAAGGTTTTCAGCCTTTCTATATCCCCGTTGGTTAACAATATAAAGTAAGTCTGCAGCACGTCGTCTAGGTTGTGAGCGGTAGCTAAAACCTGGGCGTTAAGTTCTTTTGCCGCTATATCCAAAGCCCTTCTTCTGAAAATTCCACAAATCGTGCAAGAAGAATATTTGCCCTTTATTTCTTGAATTTCGTCTATAGTATAATTAAATAGCTGCTTATAAGAATAAATTACGTGCTTAACGTTTAACTGCTGGGCTATTTTTGAGGCTATTTGTATGCCTTCTTCTCTGTACCCTTTTATACCTTCGTCAACTGTCACGGCAATAATTTCGTTTCCTTTAAAAAATTTAGCTAATATGTAAAGAAGCGAAACGCTGTCCTTGCCTCCTGAAACGCCTACAACCACTCTTTCCCCATATTTTATCATCTCATATTTTCTTATTGTCTGAAGCGTTATGTCATAAATTGAAGTAACGAAACAACCTTTACAAAGGTATTCGCCTGAATAAGGTCTGTAGTAAAATGCGGGCTTACCGCACTTAACGCACTCTTTAACCTCCAACTTAGGTGCTGTTTAAGTTCCCTTTGTGGGCGTGAAGGACAACAGAGCTTACTGTGCTCTTCACGCCAGGTATCTTAAGGATTTTGTCCTTTAATATGTGCCTGAACTCCTCGATGTCTTTGCATTTTATTATGGTTATGATGTCAAATTCTCCGGTTACCTCATATAGACCAACAACTTCGTTGAGCTCGTACAAACTTTTCACGACGCTATCCATCATAGGCGAGTCCACGAATATATTCACAAATACTAGCATAGAAATTGAAAAATTTTGAAATTATTAAGCTTAACTAAAACATTGTTTTTGAACAAATCGCTTAAATAATGCAAACATAAATACTATTTTTATGAAAGCGATGGTTCTGCATAAACCAGCCCCAGCAGAAACAGATCCGCTCGTTTACGAAGATTATCCAACGCCGAAACCCAAAAGGGGTGAAGTTTTGATAAAAGTGATATCATGCGGAGTTTGCCACTCAAACCTTCACATGATTGAAGGAGATTGGATAAAATATGGTGTTCCCGCTAAGCTCCCGATCATACCAGGTCACGAGATCATTGGAAAGATAGTTGAATTAGGAGATGGGGTCGAAGGATACAAAGAAGGAGAAATAGTCGGAGCTTCTCCTCTTTGGTCAGCTTGCGGAAAGTGCGAATATTGCATAACAGGCAACGAGCACCTTTGTAGGGAGGTGCAGATTACAGGAGAAACTGTTGACGGCGGGTACGCAGAATATTTCTTAGCCAAAGCAGATTATATTTATAAAATTCCAAGCAACTTAGATCCCGAGACCAATTCTCCCTTATTTTGTCCTGGAGTTACAGCTTACAGGGCTTCGAAGAGGGCTGACTTAGGGCCAAACAAAAAAGTGTACATAATAGGTATTGGAGGGGTTGGGCACGTAGCGGTTCAGACATCTAAGCTCTTTGGAAGCGAAGTCGTAGCGGTTTCAACTAGCGAAGCGCACGCAAAGCTGGCTAAAGAAATGGGTGCCGATGAAGTAGTCATGGCAAAAAGAGATTATTCTAACTTAAGCGACCACTACGGGAAGGCCGATTCGGTAATAGTTTTTTCACCGAGCCAGCATGCAATAGATGCGGCAGTTAAACTTTTAAAGAGCAGAGGAACTATGGTTTTAGGAGTTTTCGGAAACGTTAACGACTTTAGGTTCACAAAGGAAATTGTTGTAAAAGGGAGCGTTATAGGGCCGAGGAGCGACATGAAAGAAGTTTTAGATCTAGCCTCAAAAGGTCTGATAAAACTAAAAGTAACGAAGTACAAGCTCCAGGAAGCCAACGAAGTCCTTAAGAAGCTTAAAAATGGTGAAATAATCGGAAGAGCGGTGCTATTACCTTAATGGAAAGAGATCTCTTCGAGCTTTACCTCTACGTAATAAAAAAGCTTAACATAGATCCTATTGAAGACCTTAAGTCCTCATTATTGCTAAATGAAATTTTAAAGAATAAGCCCCTCGAAATGGCTATAAAAGAAGCAGAAAAAAGAATAAAGGGAAAAACAGCCTTAATTGTAGGCGCAGGCCCTCATGTTTTTGATGATCTTGCTAAAGCAGAACGCCTAGGGATAGCAGGTGAAGCTGTTTCGATAGCTGCAGACGGCGCTTCTCTTGCTTATGAAAAGTATTTTAATAGACCTCCAGACATAATCGTGACAGATTTGGACGGTTTTCCAGAAGAGGAAGTAAGAATGATAAACGAAAGGTCATTGCCTTTCGTCCACGCCCATGGAGATAACGCAAAACGTTTGGTTAATTTTGTTCCTGAAATGAACTGGGCCATAGGAACAACCCAGAGCTTTAACTTAAACAGGGTTTTTAATTTTGGAGGTTTCACCGACGGCGACAGAGCTGTTCACATAGCGATCTCTTTCGGAGCAGAAAAGATATTTTTAGTTGGTATGGACTTCGGGAATGTTATAGGTTCATATTCTAACGAAGAAAAGTACTCTAAAAACAAAGGTAGAAAGCTCTTAAAGCTCAAAATAGGAATTCTGATGCTAGAGCGAATCGCGGCTAAATCAAAGACTCCAATAATTAATCTTTCTAAAGGAGCTGTAAAAATTAAGGGAATAGCTAACGTTTGAGCGCCCTGTTATTTTTGCTTGTCTTTTCTATTCTTTCTAGCGCTTGATTCAGAGCCAAAATAGATTCTTTAAAATTTTCCCTTGTGTAAGCGACCCTAAAGTGATTGCTTTCAACGCCAAAAAGTTTTGCTGGTACGACCGAAACCCCGCTATTGTAAATTAATTCAGATATTTCAACGCTTCTCAAGCTCGAATATTCAGAATAATCTAAAAAAGCTATGGTTGTAGGATAGGGCTTCTTGTTCATGAAAAACTTCAGCTTCCCCATGTTTTCTTGCAATATTTCAAAGTTTTCTGCAGAGATTCTTCTGGCTTCTTCTTTTAATTTATCGTTATCTTTGAGTATATTTTTAGCTATACATATATTATGCCTTGAAACAGGCTCGTATGCTAAGCCCTGAAGCTTTTCGATTATTTCATTTGTTTCAGCGTCAGGAGATATTATATATCCTACTCTTACCTCATCTCCTCCATAAAATTTTGTGAACGTATTAATTCTAAATGAGTTTTTAGGCCTCTTAACCTTGTCAAGGTCTGTAATAAACTGAAGGAAAGTTTCATCGATAACATAATAGCGATAACCAGCGGGGATTTCTTGTCTTAGGCTGGTTGGGTTGTTGGGATCGCTCAAGAAAAGTGCCCCCTTTCCTTTCTTCATGCCTTCTAAGGCTGGAACCTTGTAAAGCATTTCATATTCTGGAAGAAAATGATCGAACTCGTTAACACCAAGAATCCTTAAAACTTTAGCAACTATGTTTACGGCTTCTGTGGCACCGTGAGTAATAGCTACGAGTTCTTTTTCTGTGCCGTTAATTTCGGCAACCAATTCCTTAAGCTCTTTGAGATCATCAAAGCCACAGCTGCTAAAATACTTAGAAAGGTCTATCCTAGAGATAAGACCGCTTTGAGTTAGATCATAAGGTCCTCTGTGCTTTTCTATCCACTCGCCAATTTCAAATTTAGAAATCAACATTATTTAGCTTATCCAATTTTATACGATAAAAAATTATTGCTGTTAATTTGAATGGAGTAAAAGATGTAAGGAACTGTTTTAATAAACAAAATAAGTAGACTTATTATGGCTATCCAAGTACAATTAAATCAAAGGTCATATTATTATAAGTACAATTACCTGAAAGTTACAGGCAAATACAAGTTTGCAGGCGACTATTATTTTGAAGACATGCTGTATGGTAAGGTTTTAAGGGCCAATGTGCCTCACGCATACATAAGATCTATAGATGTTTCAGACGCCTACAAAGTCTCAGGAGTAAAAGCTGTAATTACTTACAGAGATGTACCGGGTATAAATGCTTTCGGTTATTACAAACCAAATCAGCCAGTGCTTTGCAAAGATAGAGTTAGATATGTGGGCGATGCTGTAGCAGCTGTAGCTGCTACTACCCCTGAAGCAGCCCAAGAGGCTGTAAACGCCATTAAAGTTGATTATGTTAAGCTTGATGGAGTTTTCTCCTTAGATCAAGCAATTAAAGGTGAAGTTATTCTAGGTGAAGGAAGCAATTTAGCGTATTCAGTATCGTACGAAAACGGAAATTTTGAAAAAGCGGACGGTGAAGAATTTGAAGGAACTTATTCAATATCCTCCGTTAAGCAGATGTATATAGAACCAGAATCAGCGCTAGCATGGGTCGAAAACGAAAAAATTAACATAATAACAACCACCCAAAGTCCAGATCACGACGTAGAGCAAATTGCATTAAATCTTAACGTTCCAAAAGAAAACATAAATTTGATTTATCCAGACCCGGGGGGCGCTTTTGGTGGAAAGGAAGAAATACACGCTCAAATAATTTCAGCTTTATTAGCTTTAAAGACAAAAAAGCCTGTAAAAATTGAATACAGCAGAGAAGAATCCAACTATTCTACAACTAGGAGAATTTCTATGTTGTTTAACGTAAAGACCAAAATAAGAGAGGATATGAGAATTAATGGCCTTTACATGAAGGTTTTTGCTGATTCGGGAGCCTACCTCTCCCATGCTCCGATAATTTTAGAAGTTGCTGCATCCCATGCTTCCGGTCCATATTATATACCAAACGTAAGGTTTGAAGGGTATCTATACTATACCAACTATCCACCGGTTGGTGGCATGAGGGGTTACGGGGCAAGCGAAGTTAACTTTGCGTTAGAAAGGCACTTAGATGAAGTAATAAGAAAAAAAGGATGGGATCCTATAGAATTTAGGATAATCAACGCTTTAAAGACTGGGCAGCCTTACGGAACTGGGCTCGTTCCGTTGTCTGAAGCAACCTTGACAAACACCTTGCTGGATGCTAAAAAAAGCCCTATATTAAAAATGAGAGATAGCCCGCAGCCTTTTGTAAAGGTGGGCATTGGGATAGCTTGTGGAATGAAAAGCACCAGTTATGGTATGGGTGGGGATAAGGCTAAGGTTAAGCTTTCTCTTAGTAAAAAAGGAATAACACTATACTTTACAACCCCTGACATGGGAACCGGAGCAAGGTTTGGAATAGCTAAGATTCTTTCAGATGTTTTGAAAGTTCCTGAAAGCCTAATAGAAATAAACAACTCATCGAGCAAAAACCCAAGTTCTGGAACTTCAAATGCGTCAAGGGTCCTCTTTATGTTAGGAAATGCAGCTATAGACGCAGCAAAGAAGCTTAAAGGTAAGATAAAAGAACTTTACGGATCGGATGACGTCTTGAGCGTTATGAGGATATTAGAGAAAGAAATAACGGTAGATGGAGAATACAGCTTGCCAAAAGTTGAAGGGGGTAGCTTTAATAAGAGCGACTTTATCTTCAGCTTCATTACGGCGATAGCAAGAGTTGAGGTTGACGTGCTGACCGGAAAAGTAAAGGTTACAGATTTAGACCTTTATACTGAGGCTGGTAAAATAATATTTCCGTTAGGCTATTTTGCTCAGATAGAAGGCGGAGCTATAATGTCGCTTGGATATGCCCTTTACGAAGATCTAAAGTTAAGCGAAGGACAGGTGCTTGCAAAAAACTTTACAACTTACATTTTGCCAGTTATGGCGGACGTGCCAAAAATTAGAGTTAATCCAATTGAAATTGAAGATAAGAACGGTCCGCTGGGGGCTAAAGGCCTAGGGGAACTACCGTTGATGGCTGTAGCACCAGCTATAGTAAATGCTATAGTTGATGCCACCGGAAAAGAAATTAATAAATTACCTATAAACAGGGAAGAACTCTTAACCGAACTATAGATAATTTTCTTCTCTTAAAACCTTGGCTAGCTTCTCTAATTGATCAATTTCATAGAAAGCAGGTATTAAAACAAGTCTGTATGCACCCGCAGACTCGTACGATTTTATCCTTTCCACAACTTCTTTCTCATTTCCATAAATCCCGCTTTCAACAGTGCATTTAGACCAGTTAGGAAGATCCATGTATTCGTTAGTAAAATTCAAAACCTTTTGCCTTCCTTCATCTCCAATGTAGTACGGCACAATGTCGGAATTTTCTAATGCTTTACCTAGCGAATATCTTTTTACTATTTCTACGCCTTTTGCGAAATCTTCCTCTTTATAGTAATAAGCCATCCATCCATCGCTCAGCTTCGCTGCTCTTTTTATTGGGGCGTCTAAATACGCACCGATATAAATTTTTAAGTTAGGGGCCTTTGGTTGAATGTTAACGTGCTCATAAACTTGTCCGTCAATTTTACCGTTTACGTCGCTTTCTTTTATGAGCTTTTTAAGCATTATTAGGTAATCCCTTAGTACCTTACCCCTTTGATTAAAATTAGACCCTGTAGCCTTGAATTCTCTCTCATACCATCCTTCCACAAAAGTAACCATAAGCCTGTTATTTGAAATATAATTTAGAGAAGAGAGCTGTTTAGCGGCGACTAACGGGGTCCTTAAAGGCAAAATATAGATAGTGCCCAACCTTATGTTTGACGTTTTAGAGGCGATGTACGATAAAACAGATACTGGGTCTAGAATTGGATAAACCTTCTTCGAGCCTAAGAGAAGGTGATCCCAAGTCCAAACGGATTCAAATCCAAGCTCTTCGGCTTTTTTGGCCATTTCCGCAATTCTATTTACGTCAATGGTAGAGCCTGGCGGAACAAAATTTTCCAAAGCTATACCGAATTTCATAAAAAGTTTTTTGCTTTATAAAATATAAGTCTTTATATGTTCATTTTCACTAATAATGGGTCAATTTCATTTAGCGGAATTGGTTCGATTTCGTCAGTTTCTATCTCTTTAATTCCTAGCCAAACCAATATTAATCTAGCCAAAGCATGAGCAAAAGCCGGCGTTCCTGTCACTCCGGGCTCGTAGTACTGCAACACGTGTAAAGTTCTATTTGTTTTAATCATTTTAGATGGTTCTATAAACCCTTTTTCACCAATTATAATGCTTCTCTTACCCGCTAACCTTTTCTGGTTTAATAGTTTTAAATTAGGAATGAATTCTTTTGCTTTCTCAATGATGTAGCTTTCTGAAACTAAAGAAGCACCTGCTTTTGCGATAATGTTGAAAAATTCTTTGTCAAATAGTAACTTAAGCTTAGGCCTTATAGGAGGGCTAAACAGATGTCTTACGAGTTCCCATCCATCACCATATTTCCTGTAATATGGTTGCCCTACGAGAAACGGCTTAGGACCTATCTCTCGCGTTCCATCATATAACACACTCAGGTAAGGATAAAGGTAAGGGAACTTCGGGGAGGAAGTCTTAGAAATTGCAAAAACATGATGATTAAACATGGGTTCAGTTTTCCAGTAGTAACTTCCAACATAAATATCGGCCAAGTTTTTACCTAAGCCCATTTTGTGCGCCAACTTTAAAGCCCCTGGACCAGTAGCGTTGACGACAAAGTCGGCTAAAATTTTATAATTTTCAGAAAATACTTCAACTCCGTCGTTCTTTTCGTTAATTTTTAAAGCTAATTCGTTTTTTAATATCTTTATATTTTTTATTTTTTCAACCATATTTTGCAGCACACTTCTATAATCTACAGTAGCATCATCTTCCAGCAACAAACCGCCAAAGGATGATAAATTAGGTTCTAGAGAAGCTATTTCATTCTTGCTTACCATTTTAAATTTTTCATCGGGACAATAAAACGAATTCCATTTATAATGAGTTTCTATTACCTTGAGCATTTCTTCTTGTACAGCTATCTCTAAGGTACCTATCTTTTTTATTTGCGCTTTGTCTGAAAACTTATACCAAAATTTTCTAGAACTGCACACGGCGTGTCCAAATACTTTTTGATATGAATCGGGATCATAAAAAAGAGGAGATTGCAGCATAAAACTATTAGTTCCCGAAGTGCCAGATACGAGTTCTTTATTCTCATCTATTAAAACTACATCTATATCTATTTTAGAGATTTTTGAAAGCCAGAAGGCCAGTGTAATGCCTAATGCTCCGCCTCCTATGATCGCTATGTTAGTTTTTATTTCATTCATTTTGAATTATTTCAATAGCTTCTTTAACGGAAATATTTTCATGAATAATTTTATATATGGCTTTAGCTGTTTCTGCCGGCTTTTTACTTCCCCACACGTTCCTTCCTATCGCAGCTCCCGAGGCCCCTGCTTTCATAGCGTCTGATACGACCTGAACAAAATCTTCAACTTTTTCCATTTTTTCTCCACCTCTTATGATTACTGGTATGTTGCAAGCACCTAACGTTTCCGCGTATCTTTCTATAGGCCCTATGTAGGAAGCTTTTATTATATCTGCGCCTAATTCCTCTCCAGCTCTACATAACAATTTTAGTTGCTCTGGCTCATAAATTATGTTTCCTTTATCATCAGTTACCTCGATTTCCAAAATATAGGGAATTCCCCATTCATCGGCGGCTTCGGATACCTCTAGAATTGACTTCATAGTTTGCTCACTTAATACAGGAGAACCAAAATATGACGTTTTAACAGCAACTGCCCCTAATTTTACGGCATATTCTACAAATGCTTTTTCATAGGGAATTGTGAGAACAACGTTAGTCTTTGGAAAATTAACTAATACGCTTTTTAAAGCACCGGGATTTGCTATAAAGCCATCGACATAATTTATAAGCTCATTTACAACTTTACTAAGCTTTTCAAGACCTTTAACTTGCCCAAAAGTTGGGTGGTCAACAGCAACAATGAATGTTTTGCCGTCTTTTCCGAAAATTTTCCCTAACCTAACCCTTTTTCCTACGTTCATTTTATTCTCAAATTTAAAAAAATGGCAAGGTATTTATAATTATGGTTTAACTTGCGCCTTTAGACCCTGAGAATTTCTAACATATTCAAACGCTTCCTTTATTTCGTCTAGCTTAAATCTTGCTGTAACTATAGGTAGAGGATCGATTTTGCGATCGTTCATGAGATCCAAAGCCCTTACCATATCTATAGGCATGTGCTCATAGCTTCCAGTGATCTTCATCTCCCTCCAATGTATTATATTGGGGTTTACAGTAATAGTAATATCAGGATATGCGCTTGCAAATATGGCGACAGTCGCAGCGGGTCCAGCTGCCGCTATACCAGATTCTATCGCTGATTTGTTTCCTATAGTCACAATTACACCATCAGCTCCGAAATCAGTTATTCTTTTGATTTCTTCCTGAAGATCGACTTCAGATGGATTAAGCACGTAGTCAGCTCCTAGCTCTTTTGCGAATTTCAATCTTTTTTCGTTTATTTCGCTAACTATGACTTTAGCCCCTGATAGCTTTGTTACCATTAAATGTAGGAGCCCCATTGGACCGGCTCCTACGATTAGTATATAGTCATCGGGTTTAGGCCTTATAACATCGTTAGTGTGAAGAACTACTGCCAAAGGTTCTGTAAAAGCTGCTTGCTCGAAGCTTACGTTTTTAGGAATTTTATACAAGTATTTTGCCTTAACCGTGATATATTCTGAATATCCATGATTTAAATGATCTTTAAATTGGCATAAATTAAATTGACCCCTTTTACAGAACTTACAATTTCCGCATGGATACATTATTTCTGGGACAACCCTGTCCCCTACTTGAACTTCTTTAACCTCGCTACCTATTTCTACAACTGTGCCTGAAAGCTCGTGACCGGATAACCCATAACCTTCAGGACCATAAGGAAACCATATTTTTCCGTCTGTTCTTACATAATTTTTTATGTCGCTTGGACATATGCCCACAGTATCTACCTTTATTAACGCTTCGTCCGATTTTGGCCTTGGCGTCGGAACTTCTTCAACTTTTACATCTAGAGGACCATAAAGAACTGCAGCTTTCATTTTTTGTGGAATTTGCATAAAAAACTTAATGGTTTAAGAAATAAAAATTTATGCTAAACATTAAGTCGTCTTAAAATCTGTTTTTTAAATAAACATATTTCTTAAAAAAGGAATCATAATTGTTCTTAGGTTGATACCTTTCCTTAACTTTAAATAGATTTTGAGAGGCGTCAAACAAATCATTGTATTTACCATTGAGAGTAAACAAAAGAACCGCCGAACCTAAGGCCGTTGTATCTTTAACCAAGGGCACAAGAACTTCTTTTTGAGTTA